>JAISKB010000022.1 GCA_031261085.1 Christensenellaceae bacterium | reverse complement strand
GTGATACAAAAAGCCGCGGCGCGCGGTATACTAAAGGTGCAAGTTAAAGATGTGGTGTGAGATTCCCTTTCAAGCACCAGAGTAAAAGTTTGGCGGCCCCTGTTTGGGGCCGCTTTGCTGTCCGCAAATATAGGAATAAACCCCACATATCGCTTTGATATTTCTTTACAATTTCGTTTACACAGTATACAATGATAACCAACATAATCTATATAATGGGTGGAGTGTAAATAAATGGCTGAAAACGTGATTCTGCCTACTCTGCGGGCATACCCATCGCTTGCGGGAGAAAATATATAGCGGAACGATTTACATGAGGAGCGTGGATTGAGATGAAAAAGATAAAAGGCGCAAAGGCATTCCCCCTGCTGCTGGCCGCGGTGATGATATGCGCCCTGCTGCCCTCGGCAGCGTTCGCGCAGAGCGGCGATGGCCACATCGACTTGACGGACAGCGCGACCCCTAGCGGCACGGGCTGGACATACAGCGGCGGCGTTTTCACCGTAACGGGCGACGTGACCATTTCGGGCGCGACCACGACAAACCGCGTGGTGGTGCAGTCCGGCGTAACGGCGAACATCACGCTGGACGGCGTTTCCATCAATGTATCCGGGACGAATAACGCCTGCGCCTTCGACATGACCGGCGCAACGGTAAACCTGACGCTGACGGGAACAAATACGCTAAAAAGCGATTACGGTCAAGCAGGCTTGCAGGTTCCCTCCGGCGCGAGCCTGACCATAACTGCCGCAAGCACCGGCAGCCTGGCGGCAACCGGCGGGGATTACGGCGCGGGCATCGGCGGCGGGGATGGCGGCGCGGGCGGCAACATCACCATCAGCGGCGGCACGGTAGAGGCAACCGGCGGGCGTAGTGGCGCGGGCATCGGCGGCGGGTGGAATGGTAGCGGCGGAACCATCACCATCACCGGCGGTACGGTAGAGGCAACCGGCGGGGATTACGGCGCGGGCATCGGCGGCGGGGATTACAGCGCGGGCGGGGTCATCACCATCAGCGGCGGCACGGTAGAGGCAACCGGCGGTGGTTTCGGCGCGGGCATCGGCGGCGGGCCTGGCGGCGCGGGCGGCGATATCACCATCAGCGGCGGCACGGTAGAGGCAACCGGCGGCGGTTACGGCACGGGCATCGGCGGCGGGTATTACGGCGCGGGCGGCGACATCACCATCAGCGGCGGCACGGTAGAGGCAACCGGCGGGAATGACGGCACGGGCATCGGCGGCGGTCTTTACGGCGCGGGCGGCGATATCACCATCAGCGGCGGCACAGTGACGGCCATTGGCGATTACCAGGCGTTCTTTAATGCCCCAACCGTGAGCGCCGCCGCCTACACCTATTGGACGAATACGACGACGAGCGCTCCCAGCGGCGCGGGTACCGTCTATCCCAGTGCGGCGTATGCGTACAGCGCTTCGCACAAATATGTAAAGATTACCCCCCCGTCCGCGGTCGTGGACAACATGACCGTCAACGGCACGGTAGGAACGACGCTGACCGGAGCGGGAACCGCCTACATCTGGCTTACAAACGAAACGGTGGCTTCGAGTGTGTCTTTGGGCGATAATGCCGCAGGCTGGTTTTCGAACCTGCCCGCGGGCATGACGGCCACGATAGGTGGAATGGACGCCACTTATTTCAAGGTCGACTTCGGCGGCATGCCGTCAGCCATATCCTCGGCGGCGTTCGACATCACGATACCGGGGAGCGCCCTAACGAGCGGCGCAAACCTTGCCGTGACCGCGAACCCCAACGCGAAGTTTAATATTACGGCAGCTGCGGCAACTCCGTCCGCGACCGTTGCCGATGTGACCATCACCGGCACGGTGGACGCGGCGCTCACGCCCCCGGTGCAAGGCATCTACATCGCACTTACGAACGCAACGTTGGATCCGGGGCTTTTAGTGGGAGCCAATGCCGCAAGCTGGTTTTCGAACCTGCCCGCGGGCATGACGGCCATAGTAAGTGGGGTGGACGGCGGCGCCACTATCAGGATTAGTCTCAGCGGCACGCCGACAGTCGCATCCTTGGCGGCGTTCGACATCACGATACCGGGGAGCGCCCTAACGAGCGGCGTACCCCTTGCCGTGACCGCGAACCCCAACGCGAAGTTTAATATTACGGCAGCTGCGGCAACTCCGTCCGCGACCGTTGCCGATGTGACCGTCAGCGGCACGGTGGACACGCCGCTCACAACGCAAACTGCCACCATCACGCTCACAAACGAAACGGTGGCTTCAAGCGGGTTTTCGGGGCTTAGTGCCGAAGCCTGCTTTGCGAACCTGCCCACGGGCATAGCGGTCACGGCAACTGGGGTGGGCGGCAGCAACACGATCACGGTCACCTTCAGCGGCACGCCCACAGCCGTATCCTCGGCGGTGTTCGACATCACGATACCGGGAGGTGTCCTAACGGGCGGCGTACCCCTTGCCGTGACCGCAAACCCCAAGGCGAAGTTTGCTATTACGGCAACCCGGCCGCGCTCGATCGACGATGACGATGATTGGTCAAGCCCCGTTGTGACCCTGCCCCTGCCCATACAGCCCCCCAAAACGGGGGAGGGCGCGGGCGCGGCCTGGCTGCTTGTGCTGGGCGGCATGGCCCTGGCGTTTGCGCTGGGCAAAAAGCGGCAGGGCGCAAAATAAACAGGGGTATAGCGATACAGCAGCTTTAAAGCCCGCCAGCTTGGCGGGCTTTGGCGTGCGTTAACGAAATGAGAAATATGGCATATGGTTTGGGTTGCAATCGCGCGCCGGGCACGGTACAATAAAGTTGCCGCGCTAAGCGGGGAGCCAGCGGTGCCCTGTACCTGCAATCCGCTATAGCAGGGCCGAATTCCCGTTTTGAGGCATATGTTTGTGAGGCAGGCGCTCGCGTGGGGCGTTGATGCCCGGGTCCCGTGCAATTCATTACCGTGAACCATGTCAGGGCCGGAAGGCAGCAGCATTAAGCGGAAGGATGGGTGTGCCGCGGGGCGGCCCGGGCGGAGCTACCTGCGGGCATACCGCTTGTAGGCATAGCGCCGAGGGATGGGTGCGCGGTATTTTTTTGTAACGCATAGAAGGTTTTTCACCCAAACCCCCTTCGGGAGGGGAAAAGAATTAAAAAGACAAAAAACGCGCCGTAAGGCGCGTTTTTTGAAGCAACTATGGCTTTACAACCAAGTTACAGGCTAAACAGCAGCTCCTCATACGAGGGGATGGGCCAAGCGCCGCGCGCCGAAAGCGATTCGAGCGTATCGGTAACGGTACGCAGCTCCCGCATGGCGGGCACAAGCACATCCTTGCAGTGGTTCGCTTCCGCTTCCGCCCCGGCCGGTATCGAGTCCATCGCCTTTTGCAGGGCATCGATGGCGGCGTACATCACATCCGCGTTTTCGGATATGGCGGTGAGCAGCGTGCTTTCGGGGTGGCTGTTTACGCGCAGCTGCTGCTTGGCGAGTATATCCTCCGCCAGCTTCCTTTGATAATCCATCGTGGCGGGCAGCAGTGTGCGGCGCGCCATAGAGAGCATGGTGCTCGCCTCGATATGCACCACCTTCGAATAGTTTTCCAGCTGAATCTCATAGCGGCTGCGGAGCTCCCGCTCGGTGAATATGCTGTGCTTGGTATACAGGGCGATATTCTTTTCTTTAATGAGGTAGGGCAGCGCATCCGCCGTGGTGGGCAGGTTGAGCAGCCCGCGCGATAGCGCTTCCTCCGGCCATTCATCGCTGTAGCCGTTGCCGCCAAACAGTACGCTCTTATGATCGCGCACGGTGTGGCGGATGATGCGGAACGCCTCGCGGCGGAAATCCTCCGCGGTTTCCAGCTCATCGGCAAAGCCGGATAGCGACTCGGCCACGATGGTGTTGAGCACGGTGTTCACATCCGCGATGGATTGGCTGGAGCCCGGCATGCGGAACTCGAACTTGTTGCCAGTAAACGCAAAGGGGGAGGTGCGGTTGCGGTCGGTGGTATCCATGCGCAGCTCGGGCACCACGCTGATGCCGCTTTCGAGCATGCGCACCGCGCCCTCGATATAATCCTCCTTGCGCTCAATAGAGGAGAGCAGCTCGCTGAGCGTATCCCCCAAATATACCGAAATGATGGCCGGCGGCGCTTCAAAGCCGCCCAGGCGCTGGTCGTTGCCCGCGCTGGCTACCGATATGCGCAGCAAGTCCTGATATTCATCCACCGCCTTGGTGATGGCCGCGAGGAAGAGCAGGAACTGCAGGTTATCCTTGGGGGATTTGCCGGGCTCCAGCAGGTTTAAGCCGGTATCGGTGCTCAAGGACCAGTTGTTGTGCTTGCCGCTGCCGTTTATGCCCGCAAAGGGCTTTTCGTGCAGCAGGCATACCAGGCCGTGCCTTAGCGCCGCGTTGCGCAACACCTCCATAACGAGCTGGTTGTGATCGGTGGCGGTGTTGGTGTCGGAATAGACGCAGGCCAGCTCATATTGGCCGGGCGCCACCTCTTTATGCTCGGTTTTGGCGAACACGCCCAGCTTCCACAGCTCCTCATCCGCATCCCGCATAAAGGCCATCACGCGGGGGGATATGGCGCCAAAGTAATGATCCTCCAGCTCCTGCCCCTTGGGCGAGGGCGCGCCAAACAGCGTGCGGGAGCAGAACAGCAGGTCGGGCCGCTTGTCGAAAAGATCTTTTCTTACGAGGAAATATTCCTGCTCAGGGCCGGCGGTGGAGGTGACGCGGCCCACGTTTATGTGCCCGAACAGCTTGAGTATGCGGCGCGCCTGCACATCCAGCAGCTGCATGGAGCGCAGCAGCGGGGTTTTTGTATCCAGCGCGTCGCCGCTGTAGGAAAGGAATATGGTGGGGATGCACAGCGTGGCATCCTTTATAAACGCGTAGCTGGTTGGGTCCCAAGCGGTGTAGCCCCGCGCCTCGAAGGTGGCGCGCAGCCCGCCGGAGGGGAAGCTGGAGGCATCGGGCTCGCTGGTGATAAGTTCTTTGGTGGAAAATTCCAGTATGGCGCTGCCATCCGAGGCTGGGGAAAGGAAACCGTCGTGCTTTTCGGCGGTGCAGCCGGTGAGCGGCTGGAACCAATGGGTAAAGTGCGTGGCGCCTTTTTCGATAGCCCAATCCTTCATGGCGGCGGCCACAATGCCGGCGATATCCGCCCCCAGGGGTTTGCCGTGGCCGATCGTCTGCTTGAGCGCCAAATATGTTTCGGCGGGCAAACGCGCTTTCATTGCGGCATCGTTGAACACCAGTTCACCAAAACTTGTGGGAATGCTCATGGTTCCATCTCCTTTTAATATAAAATGATAAAGGATACATATCCTTATAAACGCATCTTGGAACAATATTTGGGGCTGCTCAAAATTAAAAATTAAGATACAGTATATAATTCGTTTCCGGGAATGTCAACGGGTTTATGACGAAAAAATAAATAAAAAATCGTTTATTTAACTTGAAAAAAAGTAATTCCATCCCGGCTGCAAACCCACGTTATAGGCACCCGCGTTTTTGCTTATGGCGGGCGCCTTTTTTAGCTTAAACCAGCTTCCCATTGAGCGTATATACGATCACGGCGATGCCCTCGCGTATGTAGTTGTTTGCCGCGGTATACCACATATCCTTGGCGGCAATGCCCTGCGCGGGTATGCCCTGCATGGCCGCCACCCGCCCGGCCCGGTATACATGGAAGCCGGTGGTTACAAACGCCACGGTGGGGCTTTCGCCCAAATGGGCGGTCAATATTTCTTTGGAGAATAAAAAGTTTTCGTAGGTGCTGGTGGATTTATCCTCCAGCAATATGCGGTTTTCCTGTATGCCGTGCCGTACAAGATACCGCCGCATGGCTTCCGCCTCGCTGATGCTTTCGCCGCTGCCCTGCCCGCCCGATACGATTGCGATGGTATCGGGGCTTTGGTTGAGGTAGCTTAGGGCGGCGTCCAGCCGGTAGCGCAGCGTGAGGGAAGGGCGCTCGCCTCGCACGCCGCAGCCCAGCACGATGAGCGCATTGCAGTTG
Organism: Christensenellaceae bacterium; assembly: GCA_031261085.1. GTDB lineage: Bacteria > Bacillota > Clostridia > Christensenellales > CAG-138 > Pelethousia. The sequence continues at coordinate 85,707 of JAISKB010000022.1, read as the reverse complement.
GCCGGGGCGGGCTTGCGCGCGGCTTGCCACAGCACGCAGGCCATAACGCTTATGGTTACTATGAAGGCCGCGTAGATGGAAATGATGGCCCACTTTATGCCGCGGCCAAACGGCGTGGCGAACCAGGTGAGAAAGTGCGGGTAAAACAGGGCGAGCACAACCAGCGGCGCCCCCATCATGGCGGGCGCATAGGTGCCCAGGTTCCCGTTGGAAAACATAGAGAGAATCAGGGTATCCCCCGTGAGCAGACAGCCGATAATAAAAAAGAAAATTCTCATGTATGGGTATCCTCCTTGGTGCCTTTTGGCAGAATGTTGGCGCCGTATACGCCCAGCACCACCAGCGCCGTACCGATGGCCTGCAGCAGCGTGAGCCGTTCGCCAAACAGCAGTATGCCGCCCAATACGGCCACCGGCGTGCCCAGCCCGGCAAAGCTGGCTGCCCGCGCGGCGCCCAAAGCGGCAATGCCTTGGTTAAACAGCAAAAAGGCGGCCACCGAGCTGCCGATAGAAAGATAGAGGCAGCCCAGCAAAAAACGCGTGTTGGTGAAGGGCAGCAGCGCAAACTGCCGCAGCGTGCCGGCCTCGAGGTGCTCGCTGAACGCGGCCAGCGTAAACACCAGCGCGCCCAGCGCCGCCATCACATAGGTTTTTTCGGCGCTGGTGTAGCCTTGCGCCCGGCGGGAAAGTATAACGAATACGGCATCGCTCACCATGGCGGCGCACAGCAGCGCATAGCCCGAAACGCTCAGCGAAAGCGTAAGGCCCCGCTGCAGGCCAATGAGCAACACCCCCAGCACCGACCCGGCGATGCTTATCCACTGCCGGCGCATGGGCCATTCGCGCAGCATCGGGCCGGAAAGCACCAGCGTCAGCAGCGGTATGCAGGCGATGATGGCGCTGCTCTCGGCCACGGTGGTGCGGGCGATGCCCAGCGTTTCGGCGGTAAAGTAAATCACGGGCTGAAATATCGCTATGGATAGCAGCGGCCGGATATCCTTGCCCTTCAGGTCGATTTTGAACAGCCCCAGCGCCGCGCAAACCGTCATGGCGATAAACGCGAAAATGAACCGCCAGCTTAGCAGCGAAAGCGCGGATACCTCGTTTATGCCGAGCTTAACGGCCAAAAAGGAGAAGCCGAACAATATGGAGGCTACCAATGCGCATAGCGTACCGATGGCCGTGGCTTTATCGACAGGTTTTTTCATAACGCTCCTCATTGAGTATAGCATATGCAAAAACATGCTGAAAGCGCATTGCGATTGTTCATGGAAAGTTTGGAAAGTTTTCGTGACGAATGTGGCTGGTGGTTTGTGCGCGGGGAGGATATGTGGTAGAATGATAATCGGTATTTTATAGCCGTACTATAATGGAAGAAGGCACGGAGGCAATCATGGGTTTTATCGATGCTGTATTGGGCAACACGGCGCGCGGCCAAATTAAAAAGCTTACGCCTATCGTAAACAAGATCAACGCGTTGGAGAAAGCTACCGCGGCGCTTTCGCATGCCGAGCTGCGGGCCAAGACCGATGCGTTTCGGGCGGCGCTAAAAGAAGGGCAAACGCTCGATGACATACTGCCCGAGGCCTATGCCGCGGTGCGGGAAGCCGCGCGGCGCACCATTGGCCAGCGCCACTATGATGTGCAGCTGATAGGCGGCATCGTGCTGCATCAGGGCCGCATCGCCGAGATGAAAACGGGCGAGGGCAAAACCATTACCGAAACCCTGCCCGCCTACCTTAACGCGCTCACGGGGCGCGGCGTGCACATCGTGACGGTCAACGATTACCTGGCCAGCCGCGATGCGCAATGGATGGGTAAAATATATCGCTATTTGGGCCTTACCGTAGGCTGCATCATACACGATTTGGATAGCGAGGAGCGCCGCGAGGCCTATGCCTGCGACATCACCTATGGCACCAACAACGAATTTGGCTTCGACTACCTGCGGGATAACATGGTGGTATACCGCAACCAGATGGTGCAGCGTGAGCTGCACTATGCCATTGTGGATGAGGTGGACTCCATATTGGTGGATGAAGCGCGCACGCCGCTCATCATATCGGGCCATGGCGAGGCCTCTACCGATATGTACGAGCGGGCCGATCGCTTCGTATGCGCCTTAACCCGCGGCGAGGATATCGTGAAGCTGAGCAAGAGCGAGATGCTGATGGGGGAGGAGCAGCCCGAGAGCGGGGACTACATGGCGGATATCAAGGCCCGCACCGTGGCGCTCACGCAGGAGGGCATACGCAAGGCGGAGCAGCGCTTTAATATAGAAGATATTTCCGCCACCGAAAACACCGAGCTCAACCACCACATACACCAAGCGCTCAAGGCGCACGCGCTGTTCCAGCGGGATAAGGACTATGTGGTGCAGGATGGGCAGGTGCTCATCGTCGACGAGTTCACGGGCCGGCTCATGCTGGGCAGGCGCTACAGCGACGGCCTGCATCAGGCGTTGGAGGCCAAAGAAAAGGTTAAGGTGGAGCGCGAAAACAAAACGCTGGCCACCATCACCTTCCAAAACTATTTCCGCATGTACGAAAAGCTGGCCGGCATGACGGGCACGGCCAAAACCGAGGAATCTGAATTTCAGGGCATCTACGATTTGGACGTGGTGGAAATCCCCACCAACCAACCCCTCGCGCGCGAGGATTGCAACGATGTGGTATACGCTACCGAGGCGGGCAAATTCCGCGCGGTGGTGGAGGAGATACAGGCGGTGCACCAAACAGGGCAGCCCATATTGGTGGGTACCGTTACGGTAGAAAAGAGCGAGCTGCTTTCGGCCATGCTGGATAAGCGCGGCATACGCCATACCGTGCTCAATGCCAAGCGCCACGCTATGGAGGCCGAGATCGTGGCGCAGGCGGGCAAATACAACGCGGTGACCATCGCGACCAACATGGCGGGCCGCGGCACCGATATATTGCTGGGCGGCAACCCCGAGTTTTTAGCCCGGCGGGACTTGCTTGCGGGCGGTATGGAGGAGGCGCTGGTAGAAGAGGCCACCGGCCATGCCGAAACGCAGGATGCGGCCATACTCGACGCGCGCGGGCAGTATGCCCAAAGCTACGCGCGGCACAAGGAAAGCACCGATGCCGAGCATGTGCAGGTGGTGGCCGTGGGCGGCTTGCACATCATTGGCACCGAGCGGCATGAGAGCCGCCGTATCGATAACCAGCTGCGCGGGCGGGCGGGCCGCCAGGGCGATCCGGGCAGCACCCGGTTTTACATATCGATGGAAGACGACCTGATGCGGCGCTTTGGCGGGGAGCGCGTGAAGGATTTGATGGCGCGCATCTCGCCGGATGACGATATCCCCATCGAGGTGGGGCTTTTGACCAAGCAGATTGAAAACGCGCAAAAACGGGTGGAGAGCTACAACTTCGACATCCGCAAAAACGTGCTGCAATACGACGACGTGATGAACCGCCAGCGTGAAATTATCTATGGCCAGCGCCGCAAGGTGCTCATGGGGGAGGATATACACGAGAACATCGGTCAGATGATTCAAGAGAGCGTTGCGCTGCGCTGCGCGCAGTATTGCCCCGCCTCGCTGAATGCGGAGGAGTGGGACATTGCGGGGCTGCGCAGCGAGATGGGACAGCTGACCGGCGCGGACTGCCTGCCCGCCGTGCAAGGCGCCGCAACCGCCGCGGAGATAGAGCGGGCCGTGCAGGCGCTGGCCGAGGCGACCTATGCCGCCAGAGAGGCGGATATACTGGGCGCGGCGGCAAAGATTGGCGCGGATGTGGATATGCGGGAAATTGAGCGCAGCATGCTGCTGCGCGCGGTGGACGCGCACTGGATGGATCATATCGACGCGATGGATCAGCTGCGCCAGGGCATAGGCCTGCAGGCCATCGGCCAAAAGGACCCTGTGGTAGCCTACCGCAACGCCGGGTTCGATATGTTCGATGAAATGGTGCAGGGCATCCGCGAGATGACGGTGCGCAGCCTGTACCATGTGGTGCTCACGAGCGGCGCGCCGCAGCGCGAGCAGCTGGCCAAACCCATCGAAACCGCGGGGGATAGCCCCAGGCAGCCCAAGCGCGTGGGCGATAAAATCAGCCGCAACGCGCCCTGCCCCTGCGGCAGCGGCAAAAAATATAAGCAGTGCTGCGGCAAGGATGCGTAAAATTGCCCCTTCGCATACGGGTGCATAAAAATATATCCCCAAAATACATTCATAAAGAGGAAGTGATCATTTGGTACAGTTGGATGAATACCGGCTTAAGCTCGAAACCACCGCCCAAGTGCTGAAAGAGGCAGGTGAATCCCTTTGACCTGGCTGGTTTAAGGGCCGAAAAAGAAGAGCTTGAGGCGCTGATGAATCAGGAAGGCTTCTGGAACGATGTGGAAGCCGGCAACAAGGTCAACCAGCGCATGAAGGCCGTGACCGGCAAGCTGGAGGGTTATAAAAAGCTGCTCGGCGCGCTGGAGGATGTGCGCACGCTGATGGAGATGGCCGAGGAGGAAGAGGATGAAAACCTGCTGGGCGAAATCGCATCGGAGTATGCCCAGCTCGAGAAGGATGTGGAAACGCTCCGCCTGAGCACCCTGTTGAAGGGGCCTTATGATAGCTGCAACGCCGTGCTTTCGCTGCACGCGGGCGCGGGCGGCACCGAGGCGCAGGATTGGGTGAGCCTGCTCTACCGCATGTATGGCCGATATTGCGAAAAGCGGGGCTATACCGTGCACGAGCTGGATTTCCTCGATGGGGAGGAAGCGGGCATCAAAAGCGTTACCTTCGAGGTGCTGGGCGAAAGCGCCTATGGCTACTTAAAAGCCGAAAAGGGGGTGCACCGCCTGGTGCGCATCTCCCCGTTCGATGCTTCCGGCCGGCGGCACACCTCCTTTGCTTCGCTGGATGTCACCCCCATATTCGATGAAGAGGATGGCAATATCGAAATCAATATGGATGAGGTGCGGGTGGATACCTATCGCGCCAGCGGCGCGGGCGGGCAGCATGTTAACAAAACCAGCTCGGCCATCCGCATGACGCACCTGCCTACCGGCACGGTGGTGCAGTGCCAAAACGAGCGCAGTCAGTTCCAAAACCGGGATGTGGCGCTGCGCATGCTAAAGGGCAAGCTGGCCGAGCTGCGCGAGCGGGAACGCCTGGAACAGATGGCGCAAATCAAGGGCGAAATGAAGCATATCGAGTGGGGGAGCCAAATCCGCAGCTATGTGTTTCAGCCCTATACATTGGTGAAGGATCACCGTACCAACGTCGAAAACGGCAACATTCAGGCCGTGATGGACGGGGAGCTGGATTCCTTCATTCAGGCGTTTTTGGTGCAGTCGTAAGCTGGTGGGAATGTGCCCACCCCCTAACCCCCTCCCACCGGAGGGGGCATTTTTTTGCGCCCGCGCCGCAATTGGGAGCAAAGCCCCGAACCATCTTTTAATCCAAAATGATTGGCAGGATGGAACTCCATAAGGCAATCCGCTTAAAATCAAGAGCGCCCGTCGCTTGCCCCTGCCGGAAACAAGGCATTTTATAGGCAGGCGCGCAATATACTGGAAACAATAGATAAAACAGACAAGGGGTGATCATATGCCGGAACACCACATGGAGGAGCCTTATCCACTGCTTCAAATCAGCGGAAAAAACCCGGAATACGCGTATGCCATGCTGGGCAACGTGGGCGGGAAAAATTCGGAGATGTCGGCGGTGGCGTCATATTTTTACAGCCACATCGTCACCGCCGAGCATGCGGATGTTGCCAGGGCGTTCCATACGATCAGCATTGCTGAAATGCACCATCTTGAAATATTCGCCACGCTCACCCGCCTGCTGGGCGCCGACCCGCGCCTTTGGGAAAGGCAGCGCGGGCTGATGCGGTATTGGTCGCCAGGCTACATCCATTACCCGCGCCGGGTAGACACGGTGCTGCGCAACGCGCTTAAGGAAGAGCGGGATGCCATCCGCAAATACGAGCATCAGGCAAAAACGATTGCCGACCCGCATATTGTGCAAGCGTTGGAGCGCGTACTCCGCGATGAGGAATCGCATGTAAAAACCTTCGAGCGCCTGCTGCGGCAATTTATATGATGCCCTTCGCCTTTGTCCAAGCTTAGCCTTTAGGCTGTTGCGCCGCGCTTTTTATGGGAGCGCAAAAAACAGCACCCTTCTTTAGTGCGCCGAATACCATGGGTAATAACGGCGGGTAAAGGAGCGGGCGGGCGTATGTCGATATCGAAAAAGCTGGATAGGGTGTATAAATCGGCAAAGCGAATTGCGCTGGATGACGCCAGCAGGATCATCATCATGAGCGATTGCCACCGCGGCGATGGCAGCGGCGCGGATGGATACTGTAAAAACCAAAATATTGCCTACCACGCGTTGTCGCACTATTATCGGGAAGGGTTTACCTATATCGAGCTGGGCGATGGCGATGAGCTTTGGGCGAATCGGCGCTTTGCCAGCATCACCGGGGCGCATGGCAATACGTTTGAGCTGCTGCGGCGGTTTTATGTGGCCTCCCGCTTATATTTGCTCTATGGCAACCACGACATGGTCAAGCGCGGCAAAAGATGGGTGGATGCCAATATGGCGGCGTTTATGCGCAAAAACAAGCGCTTGCCGCTGTTCCCCAATGTGCCTATGCACGAGGGGCTGGTGCTCACCTACAAGGGGCGGGATATGCTTTTGCTGCACGGGCACCAGGCGGATTTTTTAAACGACGAGCTTTGGCGGGTCGCCCGGTTTTTGGTGCGCTATCTTTGGCGGCCTTTGGAGCTGATTGGAATACGCGACCCCGGGAACGCGCAGGGCAGCCACGAAAAAAAGCTGAAAATCGAATGGGCGCTCGGCGATTGGGCCTCCAAAAAAAGGACGGCGCTGATTGCTGGGCATACGCACAGGCCCATGTTTGCGGAAGAGGGTGAGCCGCCCTATTTTAACGATGGCTGTATGGTGCACCCGCGCTGCATCACGGCGCTCGAGATAGAACAGGGGACTATCACGCTGGTGAAATGGAGCGTTAAGGCCCATATGGATGGCGCGCTCTACATCAGCCGCAGTGCGCTTGCCGGCCCGCGCCGGCTGCCGCTTGCGTGAGGGGCGCGACTTCATACTGCCATAATTTTGAAAGCAAAGAACAGGGCTGCGGCAAAGCCGCAATCAATCCATATTTATTTTGCGCAAAGGCTAAAAATCCGGCGGACATATTCCTCGGTAATGGTGCCCGGATTCGGATATTGCTTCAGGTTTTTAACAACCACTTCCAGGGTGTTTGGATCGATACCCATTTCGGCAAAGGTGGTGGGGAGCCCCCAGCGGCGGAAGGTATCTCGCATGGCGATGCAGCCCGCTTCACCAATATCCTGGTCGCTCATGCCGGCTTGTGGTACAATGCCAAATACATTTTGTGCAAATTTTTTGGTGCGCGCAGGATTCCTCTTGTTCAACTCCAGGCAGCACGCGGGCAGCAGCACGGCAAGCCCATCTCCGTGACGGGTATCCGTAATGGCGCCAATGCCGGCCTGTATCGTATGCCCCGGCCACCGGGCCCCCATTTTGATGGAGCGGCCGGCGTTGCCCAGCGTATCGATGGAGAGCGCGGACATCCAAGCCAGCATACCGCGGAGCGCCAAGTCCTCCGGGTGCTTTAGCACCGGCTCGCAGGCGATAATCGTGCGCGCAATCAGCTCTACGGTGCCATCCTGCAGCGCGGGCTCGCTGGTATCGAGAAAGTAGGCTTCACAAGCGTGGGCAAACATATCTATCATGCCGGCGGCGGTTAGGCGAGGGGGCACGCTTACATGCAGCTGCGCATCCAATATGGCGAATTTGGGCGCGAGCAATGGGGAAAATACGTTCCATTTTGCGCGTGCAAAACCGGGGCGGTCGCAGGTGATAACACAGGCGGCGCCCGCCTCGGAACCCGCCCCGGCTATGGTGGTGACTACGCCGACGGGCAGTGCGGCCTTCGGCGCGCATGTACCGCTAAAAAAACCCCAAACATCCCCATGATAGGGTACGCCGATGGAAATCGCTTTCGCAAGGTCAATGGCGGAACCGCCTCCAAACGCGAGGATCAAATCCACATCTTCTTTTCGGGCGAGCGCAATGGCCGCGTCCACCGCCGTCAGCTTGGGGTTTGGCTCCCAGCCCTCAATCGTGTGCACGCGCAAACCGGCGGCCTTTAGCGCCTCTATGGATGCGCCGATTACGCCATTGCGCTCCATAGAGCGGGAACCCTTGATGAACAGGGCGGTTTTACCGTACCCCGCGCTGATGTTCCCAATTTCGGCAACCTGTCCCGGGCCATATATGATTTTCGTCGGCTTTTGATAGGTAAATGGTACCATCGTGCTCTCCTTTTTTGCGCCTATAATGGCATCGCCTGGTGAATGATTTTTATAAGGTCCTCTTTGGAAGGTACCCGGGGGTTGTTGGCGGTAATAAAATGCGTGCGCGTATTTTCGGCCAGCTCCGCAATGCGCGCCGCGCTGAGCGTATGCCCCGTGACCCGCTTGGGAATGTTCACCGTATCGCTCAGCTGTTCGATTGCCTCCACAGCGGCAAAGCCCGCCTGCTCGGCGGTAAGCCCAAGGGTTTGGATGCCTGCGGCCTGTGCAATATCCGCCAACCTATCCAGCACTGCCGGCGCGTTGTAGCGCGTGCAATAGGGCAGGAAGATCGAATTGCTGCGCCCGTGGGAAAGGTCGTGATATTCTTCGCACATCGTGTTGCTGAAAGCATGCACAAGCCCGGTGCCGCTATGTCCCATCGCCAGGCCGCCCATGCAGGCAGCTTGGGTAAGCGCGGCGCGTGCTTCCTGGTCAGCACCATTCGCATAGGCGCGGGGCAGGTAACGGAATATCAACCGCACGACATGCAGGTTTAAAGCATCCAATATCGTTTGCCGGTGCAGTCCAATGTAGGACTCTACGGAATGCGTCAGCGCATCCATTGCGGTTTCGGCCGTGATGCTTTGGGGCAGGCCCAGCATCATGGTTTCATCCAAAAAAACGGCGGGTAAAAACATGGTTTCGGCCTTTATGCCGCCCTTAACATGGTTGTAGGAGAGCACAGCGGCGCTGCTGGCCTCCGCGCCGGTACCCGCCGTGGTGGGTATGGCATAGCAGGGGAGGGAGGGATGCTCCGGCGGGCGCTTGCGCAGGGCATAGGGCTGATAATCGGGGAAGTGGGCCAGCAGCATGGCGACCGATTTGGCCGCGTCTATCACGCTGCCGCCGCCCACGCATACGATGGCGGTAGCGCCAAACGCGTGGGCTTGCTCGGTGGCTTCACATACCATCTCGATAGCCGGGTCGGGCAGCACGCTGTCATATACGCGCAGCGCCCGCACATGGCCATCGAGCATATCGGTTACCCGTTTTACCAAGCCCAGCTGCACGAGGGTGGCATCCGTTATTAAAAACACGGCGTCCTGCGCGCCCACAAATGCTATGAGCTGTTCGATACTCCCGGCGCCGCTAAAAATGCGGGTAGGGAAATAAAAACGCGGGTAGCTTGCCATATTCTACTCCTTACCTGCGAAAACCGTCGATACGCGGGAAATCGCTGCTTTGGAACTTTTGGAGGGAGGGTTCATGACCGGGTAGTATGCAAACAGCGTTGTCTAAAATGACATCATAGCTGCGGTAACAATCGGGTATGCTGCTATGGAACTTATTGATATAGCGGTTTTCCAGTGCTTCGATTAAGTTGACGGCATCGCCGCTGACGCAAAGCGTGCCTTCCGCCGTTTTTACGAATACGGACATATGGCCATCGGTATGCCCGGGCGTGGGTATGATGCGCACCCCGGGGGCAACATCCGTGATGCCCGTAACAAACCGCCAGGCAAACGGATCGACCGCCCGTTCATCAAACAGGTGGTGGGTGTTTTCGTATAATTTGGCTTGGCATTTCATGGGGGCGAAGGCGATTTGGTATTCCCTTTGCGAAACATAGAACAACGCGTTTTTTACCAAGCGGTTGTTGCCTATATGGTCGTAATGCATATGCGTATTGATTACGATATCGACATCATTTGGGGTAATGCCGCCGGCCTTTGCCAACGCGTTTTCAAATATCTCATCCTCTTCTATCGTGGTGGGGAGCGCGTTTTTATTCAGCCATTCCAGGTTATATTCAAGCCCGGTATCCACCAGTATGTTCCTGCCCGCGCCCTGGATGAGCGCGCCCCAAATAGGCTGGCTGATGATGCCGCCGGGCTCATAATCGTAAAACTTTTTTTCCATACGATAAGCGCCATACTTGATTGCCGTTACCTTTAAGTTTTCCATGTTCCTACCTCGCTCTGCATTCTTTTTATGTGGATAAGGCATCCCAATTGCGATAGGATATAATAGCACTATACAATAACGGCAGCCATCTAACAATGTTGGCCACAACAATAGTTTTATGCATATTTTATGCGGGCAACCAGTTGAACTGTTTGGCGCGTATTAAGAAAACCGCCGCATTTCATACTAAGCATGAAAAATAGTATTTTTACATTTTAGGCGAATTGCCAATCACTATTATGCGCCGTTATAATGCATACAGGGGAAGCGTGTGGCATCATAAATATATACATCTTTATGTCCCTATCCGCTTCCCAATCTATCATAAGGAGAAAATCTATGCGAAACGAGAAAGTGGTATTGGTTACAGGGTCCGGCAAAGGCATCGGCCGCGGCATCGCGCTGGAATTCGCCAGGGCCGGCTACGAAGTCGCCGTGCATTATAACACCTCCAAAGAGGAAGGGCTTAGCGCCTGCGATGAAATAACCGCGCTGGGTGTGAAGTGCATCCTGCTGCAGGGGGATACCGGGGAGGCCGATGTGCCGGAGCGGTTGGTGAAGCAAACCATAGCGCAGCTTGGCAGGTTGGATGTATATGTTGCCAACGCAGGGGCGTTTCGCGGACAGAAGCTGATGGAGCTCACGGCGGACGCGATGGATTGGCTGTACCATGTAAACTTTCGCGGCATGATATTGGGGGCAAAGGCGGCCGCGCAGTATATGGTCGAAAACAATGTCGAAGGCAGTCTGCTGTTCAACACCTCGGTGCGGGCCTACAATGCGCACATGCATGATTGCATATACGGCGCGTTTAAGGCGGGCATGAACCGTGCCATCGAATCCTTTGCGATGGACCTGGGCCGCTACGGCATTCGCGTCAATGGGTTTGCGCCGGGCATTATCAACGTAAGGTGTGCCCCCGAGGAAGAAAGCGAGCATCCCTTTTACAAAAACACCCACCGGTTTGTGCCCCTGCGCAAAAATGGGCGCGCGGCGGATATAGGCAAAGCGGTGGTTTGGCTTGCCTCGGAAAACGCGTCGTATGTATCGGGCGCGGTGCTTAAGGTGGATGGCGGTTTGGCCGCGGTGGGCGCGCCGGAGGAAATCAGCGTATTGGAAGAAACCTTTGACCTTTCAGGGATATATAAATAGAGGACAGGAGAAAACAACATGGAACCATTTCAATACTGTAAACCTACGAAAATTTTGTTTGGCCCCGGCAAATACGATGAATTGGGCGAACAGGTAGCGCCGCTGGGTAGGACGGCGCTATTGGTACAGGATGCCGGCCCGCTGGAGAAGCTGGGCGTATTCCAACGCGCGGTAAACTCCTTGGAGGCGGCCGGCGTGAGGGCGATTCAGCTGCCCGGCGTGTTGCCCAACGCGCATCTTAGCAAAATAGATGAAGGGATTGCGATTTGCAAGCGGGAAAAGGTTGAGGTTGTGGTAGGCATTGGCGGCGGCAGCACGATAGATTCCGCCAAGGCTATTGCGCTGGGCGCGGTTTATGACGGCGATGTATGGGATTTTTATAGCGGCGCGGCCAAGCCTGCCGGCGCGCTAAAAATCGGCGCGGTAACCACCATATCGGGCACCGGCTCCGAAACGGACGGCAGCACCATCGTATCCAACGACAGGAGCGGGAACGACCCGGCAAAGTGGAATGTATTTTCGCCCCACGCCTACCCCGCGTTTGCCATTATGGATCCGGAACTGCATGTAAGCGTGCCCCGGCACTTAACGGCGGCGGGCATGGCGGATGCGATTGCCCATGCCTGCGAAGCGTATATGTACGATTTCGCGGTACAGCCATTTATGGATGAATATGTGGAATTGCTGGTGCGCTGTATGATCGGCTGCTCCGGCGTACTCGATCATTTGGAGGATGTGGAGCTGCGCGGCCGCGTATGCTGGCTGTCGTCACAATCCATCGATGGATTGGGCGGTATTGGACGCCGTATCAACCCCTTTGCGCGCTGGCCGGCGCACGCCATACAAACGGGCGTTGGCGCCGTGACCAACACGCGGCATGGGGATGGCTTGGCGGTGTTGCTGCCCGCCTGCTTTTTGCAGGTGAATGAAGAAAACCCCATCAAGACAAAGCGCTTTGCCCTGCAGGTGTTCGGCATAGAGCAAAGGCCCGGGATGAGCGACAAGGATGTTGGTCGCGAGGGTATTTTGGCGCTGCGCGCGATGTATGAAAGATGGGGACTTGCCACAACGCTGAAAGGCCTTGGCGTGAAGAAGGAGCAGCTGCCGGAAATCGTCGATAACGTTATGGCATACCCCGGGCGCGGGCTGATTAAGCGGGAGTATGTACAGCAGGTGCTGGAAAGTTGTTTTGAATAAACAGGCGCGACCCACCCTTTTAACCCCCTCCCGGCGGGAGGGGGTTAAAAGGGTGGGGTAAAACTCCCCTACTTGCCTGTGAATTTCGCTTCCCGTTTTTCGAGGAAAGCGCGCATACCTTCGGTTTGGTCCTCGGATGCGAAGCATTCCGCCACGAGGGTGCCGGAGATATGGTCTGCCACATCATCCGCGGCGTCCACCGCCTGCGGCAGCCATTTTTTAATCAGCGAAACGGGGATGGGCGCGTTCGCGGCAATCTCGTTTGCGAGCTGCTCGCAGGTGGCTTGCAGCTGCTCCGGCTCCACCGCATGGTTGATTAGCCCCATCCGCTCGGCCTCCTGCGCGGCAATCAGCTTGCCGGTATACAGCAGCTCCTTCGCACGGCCTTCGCCAATCAGCCGGGCGCAGCGGTATAGCCCGCCCCAACCGGGCGATATGCCCAGCTTCACTTCGGGGAAGCCCAGCTTGCAGTTTGTGCTCGCTATGCGGATATCGCAGGCCAGCGCCAATTCCAGCCCACCGCCCAGGCAATGCCCATTGATGGCCGCAATAACTGGCTTGGCGCAAGTATGGATGCGGGAGAAGGCGGCGCAGCCTAAATCGCAAAAGCGTTTGGCCTTTATGGGCGTGTTGCCGACCATGTAAGCGATGTCCGCGCCCGCCAAAAACACCTTGGGGTGCGTGCTTTTTAAAATGATGGCGCGAATTTGCGTATCGCCATCAAGCGCGTCGATACCGGCAAGCAGGCTTTCTAAAAAAAACTCGTCCATTGTGTTGCGGTTCTCCGGCTTGTCAAAAATCAGTTCGCCAATGCCGGCGTTTTTGATGACGCGAATTGCTTCAGGCATGTTGTGTATCCTCTCCTTCAAATTGAGAAAGTACTTCCGCCGCTTTTTCAGCTACCATAAGCTCTTCATTTGTGCGGATGACATATACATCCACCCTGGAGGCTTCGGTCGATATACGCTGGTTGGGGATGTTGTTCTGGTTTTTATCCGCATCGAGCACCACGCCCATGTGCTCCAGCATGCGCAGCACCTTTGCGCGGATAAAAATGCTGTTTTCGCCTATGCCGCCCGTAAATACGATGGCATCGAGGCCGCCCAACAGCGCCCAATACGCGCCGATATACTTTACTATATCATAACAGTATACCTGCAGCGCAAGCTCCGCCCGCTTATCGCCGCGCGAGGCGGCCAATTCGATATCGCGGGTATCCTCGCTGATGCCGGAAAGCCCTTTGAGGCCGCTCTTGGTATACAGTGCATCGTTGATCTCCTCGAGCGTAAAGCCATTGGCCACTAGGTAGAAGATAATGTATACGTCCAAATCCCCATTGCGGGTACCCATGGAGATGCCGGATTGTGGGGAAAACCCCTGCGTGGCATCGATGGAGACGCCGCTTTGGAGTGCGCATAAGGAGGAGCTGCCCCCCAGGTGGCAGGAGATTACTTTTAAGTCCGTGCGGCCGGTAAGCTCTTGTATGCGCTTATTGATGTAGGAATGCGAAGCGCCGTGGAAGCCATACTTGCGCACGCCGTATTTTTCCTTCCATTCCAGCGGCACGGCATAGGTATAGGCATATTCTGGCATGGTGTTATGGAACGCGGTTTCAAACACCGCTACCATGGGCAGCTTTGGCGCTACCTGCCGGAATGCGCGTATCACATCCAAATAGACCCGATTGTGCAGCGGCGCAACGGTGATAAACCGTTCCATCACGGCCAGCACTTCATCGTCTATCAAGGTAGGCTCGGTTAACGCTCCGCCGTGGACGGCCTTAAATGCAATGCCATCCAAGCCAGAGGTGCTCTTGATGATACCCTCTTCCTTTAGCGCGCCCAGCGCCGCCCGCGCGGCGCAAACGTGGTTGTCGATATAGATATTGCGGGTCCATTCGATACCTGCGGCGTCTTTGAAGTTTAAGGTGGAATCCAAAGAGCCGATGCGCTCTATCTTTTCGGAAGCGAGCGTTTTACCGCCGGGCATTTCGATAACGCCCAGTTTAAGGGACGTGCTTCCTGCGTTGCAAGAAATCAAAACCATACCATTACCGCCTTGTTTATTGGGGCTGCATCCATAGGGCTATATCAATATTCGTAAAATCCTTTTTTGGTTTTGCGGCCCAAGTTGCCCGCTTCCACCATCTTTACGAGCAGCGGGGAAGGACGGAATTTTGGATCCTTAAAGCCCTCCCACAGTGCGGTCATCACGGCCAGCACGGTATCCAGCCCCGCAAAATCTGCCAGCTCCAGCGGCCCCATGGGGTGATTGCCGCCCAGCTTCATGGCGGTATCCACATCTTCGGGGCGCAACCCCTCCATTACCAGGTTCATGGCTTCATTCCACATGGGCACGGCAAGCCGGTTTACGGTAAAGCCGGGGTAATCGTTGCACAATACCGCGGTTTTGCCAATGTCTTTGGCGAAGTCCTGTATTTGCTGCACTACTTCCTGAGCGGTGTTTAGGCCGGGGATGATTTCCACCAGCTTCATGACCGGCGCCGGGATAAAAAAGTGCAAGCCAATGCACTTCTCCGGCCGCTTGGTGACCCCGCCGAGCGCGGTGATGGAGAGCGTGGAGGTGTTGGATGCCAGGATCGCGTTTGCGCCCACGGCCTGATCCAGTTCCGCGAAAACCTTTTTCTTTAAATCGAGGTTTTCATTCACGGCCTCAATCACCAAATCCGCATCTTTGCCCGCCGCATATTCGGTGGCGGGGGTAATGCCCGAGAGTGTGGCGTCCGCTTGTTCCTGCGTGAACTTGCCCTTGGCAACCAGCTTATCCAGCTGCGTTTGCAGCTTGGCGATGGCGCCCTCTACATATTCCTTTTTTACATCTACCAATACAACACTGTACCCGGCCTGCGCACAGGTTTGCGCTATGCCGGCGCCCATCAGGCCCGCGCCTACTACCATTACTTTTTTCATCGTGCTTCTCCTTACACTACCCTTTCAAATATGGTGGAAATGCCCTGCCCGCCGCCAATGCACATGGTCACAAGGCCATAGCAGGCTTTTCTGCGCTGCATTTCGTTCATCAGCTTTACCGTCAGGATAACGCCGGTAGCGCCGATAGGGTGACCCAGCGCGATGGCGCCGCCGTTTACGTTGACGCGGTCCATGGGCAGGTTCAAATCCCGGATGACGGCCAGCGACTGGGAGGCAAACGCCTCGTTGAGCTCAAAAAGATCTATATCGGCTACCGAAAGGCCGGTGCGCTTGAGCAGCTTGGCGGTGGATAGCGCGGGCGCGAACCCCATATAATCCGGGCTGTTGCCCGCCACGGCATAATCGACGACGCGCAGCAGCGGCTTTACGCCAAGCGCATCGGCTTTTTCGCGGCTCATCAACACCGCCGCCGCGGCGCCGTCGTTGATGCCGGAAGAGTTGGCCGCAGTAACGGAACCGCCCGTTTTAAACGCGGGCCGGAGCTTGCCCAGCTTTTCCAGGGTGAGGCCGGCGCGCGGGTGCTCATCCGTATCGAATATGCGCGTCGTCTTTTTTTCTTTGATTTCGATGGGGAGTATTTCTTCCTTAAACTTGCCTTCCGCAATGGCCTTCAGCGCCTTTTCCTGGCTCAAAAGCGCAAACGCATCTTGATCCTCGCGGGAAATGGAGTATTTTTCCGCAACGTTTTCGGCCGTTGTGCCGTTGTGATAGGGGCCCATCGGCCAGGTTAAAATGCTGATAATACCATCCTGCAATACGCCATCGCCCATGCGGTAGCCGTAGCGGGCGTTGCGCGCATAATAGGGCAGCAAATCCATGTTTTCGGTGCCTGCGGCAACGATAACATCCGCCTGCCCGCATTGTATGGCCTGTACGCCGCTGTTGATGGCCTGCAGGCCAGAGCCGCATTGCCGGTTTACCGAATATGCGGTGGTTTCCAAGGGAAGCCCGCCCTTTAACGAGCAGGTGCGGCCAATAAACCCGCTTTCCGCGATTTGTCCTACGCAGCCAACGATGGCTTCATCCACACAGGCCGGATCGATGCCCGCCCGCTTTACCGCTTCCGCAATCACAAGCCCGCCAAGATCCGACTCGTGTATATCCTTGAGTGAGCCATCCATTGTGCCTACAGCGGTGCGAACACCGCTCACAACAACTACTTCTTTCATTTGCTTTCCTCCTGCTATAATACTGCTTGAAATGCATTCGAACAAGGATACGCTATCTTTGTTATTATTCTAGCAAAAGCAACGTTTTTTTACACTGTCCTCCGCACTAATGCATACTTGGTTCTGTTATTCAATTGCACAATCCATGCGGATTATTCCACTTGCTCTAATGCGTTTGATTGGGTATAATGACAATTGCGAAAAGCGATTATCATTAACAATTTGGATAAAATACCAAAGCCTCTTGCGTTTCCCAAACCTGCCTTTAAATAGATATAACAAACTTGTTGTGCGTGCGAACAATGTATGGATGGTAAGAGAATAACGAATGTTACAGGATGAGGTGCCGGAATGATGAACTTGACGCGCGAGAGCTATTTCTTGAACAAAATACAGATGGATCAAATCGTGCATACCCTGATGCAGGTGCTGCCGGATAGCTATGTTAGCTACATCAGCAGGGATGGCATCGTGCTGGCAAGCGGCGACCCCGCCAGGGTAGGCACGCTGCACTATGGCGCCTTGCAGTGTATCGCATCCGAAAAGATATTGGAGGTGCATGAGGATACCGATTTACTGCGCCGGGGCGTAAACGCGCCCGTGCTGTTCAACGATTATCCGATTGGCGTCATCAGCATCAGCGGGGATCCGGCAACCGTGTCCAAGTTCATCCTATTGGCGAAGATGCTGGCGGAATTGCTGATCCGTCAGCAGTATACGATGCTGGTCAAGCAGGATGAATCCCAAACGTTGGGCGAGTTCATTCGGGAATGGCTCCACAAGGATACGACCGAAGAATATACCGAGGGCTTTATAAACAGGGGGCTTTCGCTCAACACGGATGTGCGCAAACCCTATTGCGTGATATTGATCGAGGAGATCGAGAATATCGCGGAGGCGCATGAGCACTTAAAAATCATGATGGATCAAATAGACCGCAGGCTGCGGCTGGATAGCCATTCCTTCGTGCTGATGCCGCATTACATCGATACCCTTGAAGAAAAGCTGCAGTATATCATGAAATATATTCCGGGCAAAATCGGCGTGGGGTTAGAGAGCTTGCCCGTATCCAAATCTTACGAGCAGGCGAGGGCGGCGCTGCGGCTGGGGCGTGCGCTGGCCCCCAACAAACGCGTCCATTTTTATAAGGATTATCAATTTGCACATATTTTGAGCGAACATCAAAGCAAGGAGATGATAACGCTGATTGAATCGCTGGAAGAAAACAGCCACGGCATGAACTTGGTGGATACCTTCCAAACCTATGTGGAGTGTAACGGGGAGGTGACCAATACGGCGCAAAAGCTGTACATCCACAGGAATACGCTCAAATACCGCTTGAATAAAATATTTGAAATGACGGGGAAAGACCCATTGAATTTTACGGACTCGTTTTATTTGTATATGGCGGTCGTGCTCTATAAACTAAAAATAAGTTCACAGTCCCTATAGCAAAACGCATCATGCGGATTGCGGCAATTTGTAGCAAACAACTAAAAACACGCCCTTTTTAGGGCGCGTTTTTAGTTTACCGAAATGAAAGGAAATATTTGGAATTATGCATAATGACAATAAATCATTTTTTGTGTTATACAAACACCTGATGCAATTGTATGGCGGCCCGAACTATAATTAAATAAAAATATTCTTTCATCAACGGATACTTTACCAGCAAATAACTAACGTTTTACAACAGGATGGATATTGGCCCAAGGTAATATATTCTATAGTGGTTTATTGGGCAATTAATAAATTAATAATTAATTTGGCGGGCAAAGGACAGGGAAATGAACAAGCTATACGCACCGGTTGGTATATCCAACAGACATATTCATCTATCGAAAGAACATGTAGCCGCCCTTTTTGGGGTTGGATATTCGCTGACGCCCAAGCATGAGCTCTATCAAAAAGGGCAGTATGCCATGCAGGAATGCGTGACCCTGCACGGCCCCAAGGGGCACATGACCGGCGTGCGCGTGTTGGGCCCGGAGCGCAAGCAGACCCAGGTCGAGCTGAGCAGAACCGATTGCTACAAACTGGGCATAAAGGGATGCATCCGTCAATCCGGCGACCTTGCCGGCACCCCCGGCCTGTTGGTCATCGGCCCGGCCGGCCAGGTGGAATTGAGTGAGGGCGCCATGGTTGCCGCAAGGCATTTGCACCTCTCCAACGAGGAAGCTCTGGAACATGGGTTAAAGGATGGGCAGTGGGTAAGTGCATATATCCCCGGGGATCGCGCAACCATATTTGAGCAGGTATTGGTGCGGGCATCGGCGGACTTTAAAAATGAATTGCATCTGGATACGGATGAAGTAAACGCCGCCAATATAGAGAGTGGACAAGAAGTGGAAATAATCTGGAAGTAAGGGAGAGAATTGCCCGTGGAATCTTTAGTGGAAATGCGGGGGATCGTAAAAGAATTCCCCAATATTCTGGCCAATGATAAGGTAGACTTCTTTTTGGATGGCGGGAAGGTTCATGCGTTGGTTGGCGAAAATGGTGCGGGAAAAACGACCTTGATGCGCATCATGTTTGGCATGTACCGCCAGGATGAAGGGGAAATCCTCATCGCGGGCAAACGGCAGTCGTATACCGTTGCGGGCGCGCAAAAGCTGGGCATCGCCATGGTGCATCAAAACTTTATGCAAATCCCGCAGATGTCCGTGCTGGAGAACATCATATTGGGGCACGCGCCGCAGACAAAAGCCAGGGGCATTATCGACTATAAAAGCGCGCGTACGCGCATCCAAAAACTGTTGCAGGATATGGGCATGAAGCTGAACCCGGATATGCTGGTGCAGCGGTTGTCGGTAGGCGAGCGGCAAAAGGTG
Organism: Christensenellaceae bacterium; assembly: GCA_031261085.1. Classification (GTDB taxonomy): domain Bacteria; phylum Bacillota; class Clostridia; order Christensenellales; family CAG-138; genus Pelethousia. The sequence goes on along the minus strand of JAISKB010000022.1, from coordinate 66,136 downwards.
GAAATCATAAAGGCGCTATACATAGGGGCGCGCATACTGATATTCGATGAACCCACGGCGGTGCTCACCCCGCAGGAAAGCGGAGAACTGTTTAAAATCATCAATCAGCTTAAATCAGAAGGGAAGGCAATCGCCTATATCTCCCATAAACTCAATGAAGTAACGGAAATAGCGGATATGGCTACGGTGATGCGCCGTGGCAAGGTTGTGGATTATATGACCCGTGAGAGCGGGGAAATGACGCGGGTACGGCTCGCGACCTCCATGGTAGGTCAGGATGAATTCGAGATGGTGGTGAGCGAGAAAAAACCCGTTGGCGCAGAGAACATATTGGAGGTTAAAAACCTTTGGGCAAGCGACCCGCATACGCAATCGCTAAAGATCAAGGGCCTGAATTTTTCGGTGGCAAAGGGCGAAATATTGGGCATTGGCGGCGTGGAAGGCAATGGGCAGCAGGAGCTGATCGAGCTGATTTGGGGCGCTACCAAGCAGCTGGAAGGAGAGATTTCGCTGGATGGGAAGGATATATCCCATACCGGCGTGCACGAAAGGCGGGAAGCCGGGCTGGGCTACATATCGGAAGACCGCATGATTACCGGGGTGAGCGCCGAAGCGAGCATTCAGGAAAACATAGTTGGCGGCAAGGAAAGCAGTGCGGAATTTTCAAGGGCCGGATTGCTGCGCAACGGCGCCATCAACGATAAGACGCTTGCGCTTATCGACCAATTCGATATCCGCGGGGGCAGGCTAAACCTCCCGGTTAAGTCGCTTTCGGGCGGCAACATGCAAAAGGTAATATTGGCCCGGGAAATCAGCCGAAACCCGAAGCTGCTCATCGCGGCGCATCCTACCCGTGGTTTGGATATTGGCGCCATCAACTTTGTGCGCGAGCAGCTAATTGCGCAAAAGGAGAAAGACGCCGCGGTGTTGCTGATTACGGCGGATTTGGAAGAGCTGCTTGCTTTGAGCGACAGGATATTGGTTATGTACGAAGGCGAATTTTCCGGCGAAGTGCGCAATGTATCCGAAGAGAGCATTCAGGAGATTGGCTTATTGATGGGCGGTATCGTAAAGGACGCCATTGCGAAAGAGAATGGGGGTAAGCATGAAGCAGAAGCTCACTGATACTCTGCGTGGGTTATGGAAAGAGCTGATTCGAAAGGATAAGATTGCCCACCGCATATCGCCGTTCGTGGCGTTGCTTCTCTCCCTGGTTGCCGCGGGGCTGGTGGTTACCGCCACCGGTGCCAATGCCCTGGAGGCGTATACGGCGCTGTTCAAAGGGGCTTTGGGGAGCGTATCCAGCATCAAGCAGACCATTCGTTACACCATCCCGATATTCTTGCTGGGTCTGTCCTTCTCCGTATGTTCCAGGGGCGGCTTTTTCGCGATTGGCCAAGAGGGACAAATGTATGCGGCCGCGCTGCTGCTCGTATGCGTGCAGTGCTACCTGCCGCACCTGCCGCAGCCGCTCATGATGATACTGATGGTTATATGCGGCATCGTGGCGGCTGTGGTGTGCGCGCTGATACCGGCTATTACCAAGCACTACTTCGGCGTAAACGAAGCGATGGTATTCGTTATGCTGAATTATATCTCCCTGCTGTTGGTGGAATATCTTTTCCTGCACAGCCCGCTTCGCAATCCGGATTCCGCAAGCTATCCCAAGTCCATAGCCGTTGCGCCCACGATATCTACTGTGGCGTTGTATATTGGCGTAATCGCCATCCTGATTTTGTTTATATTGTTGATTAAAAAGAGCATCCCCGGTTACCGGCTGCGCATGGTGGGCCAAAACACGGCCTACGCAAAAGCGAGCGGGTTGCCCGTTACACAAACCATACTCTTTTCGGCGGTATTGGGCGGCGGCTTGGCCGGCCTTGCAAGCATCAGCGAGGTGTTGGGCGTATACCATGTGGTATATAACAACTTCGCGTCGGCGCTTGGGTTTAAAGGGGTTACGGTTGCTCTGCTGGGCATGCACAACCCGCTGGGCATGCTGTTTGCATCGCTGCTGCTGGGCGCGCTGCAGGGCGGTTCGGTCATGCTCTCCACAACCACGGATGTATCGCCCGAAATCGTATCCGTGGTGGAAGGCTTCATCATGTTCTTCTCCTCCGTCAACCTGGCCGTGATGATTGGCAGAATTACGGACAGCCGCAAAAGGAGAAAATATCATAAAGAAGAGAGGGCGGCACAATGAATATTACGCAGCTGCTGGGTCTGACTGTGCGCCTGCTGGTGCCAACGTTACTGGTTGCTTTGGGCGGTATCTTCTCTTTCCGCATCAAGGTATTCCCGCTTGGGTTAGAAGGATATATGCTGGCCGGCTGCTTTTTGGCGGTAACGGGCACCTACCTTTTTGGTTCCCCCTATTTGGGCATGGCCTTTGCGGCGATATTGGTGATGCTGCTCGCGTTGATATTTGCCTTTTTCGTGATAGAACTCAGCGTAAACCCGGTTATTTGCGCATTTGCCATCAATACCATCGTAGCCGGCATGACGCGCTTTTTGATGATACCCGTATTTGGTTCCAGCGGGCGCATCTATTTAGACAGTGCTCTGGCGCTTCCCCGCTTTCAGGTGCCCATCATAAAGAGCATCCCCATTGTCGCCGATATTTTTAACAACCATTCCGCATTGGTATATGTGGCGCTGTTGCTGCCGTTCGTAATACAGTTTGTGTACTACAAAACCAACTACGGCCTTTCGCTGCGCGCTACCGGCGCGTATGAAGAGGCGGCGGTTGCGGTAGGCATCAGCACCAGAAAGGTGCGGTATATCGCGCTTATGACCACCGGCTGTTTAGCGGGATTGGGCGGCGCCCAGCTCTCGCTTACCGCCAACTTGTTCAACGTGGGCATGACGGATGGGCGCGGCTTTACGGCGCTTGCGGCAATCGTACTTTCGGCGGGCGAGCCTATTCGGGCGTTCCTCGGCTGCATTTTGTTTGGCCTGTGCGATGCTTTGGTGCTGAATTTGAGCAGCGAGGGGATACCGATTCAATTCCTTTCCATGCTTCCATATATCTTGGCAATTTTGTTCGCGGTGATGCCGCCGGTGATACGGAAGCTATCGGAAAGGACGGCATTCTCCAAATTGCAGCTGCGCATTAGGCAAAATGACCCGGAGATATTAGCCAGCAGGGCGTTTCACCATAGTGTGAACAGCGAGGAGTAAACGCGGTCCCATAAAAGTTAGATGTCCACTTTACAAAAATGTAAGGTGGTGTGATAACACTACGAAAAAATACCAAAAAATAAATGGAGGATTCAATGATGAAAAGAACTGGAACGGTTGCAATGGCCCTTGTACTGGTCTGCTGTTTTCTGTTAGCGGCCTGTGCGGCTCCGGCGGCAACGCCTGCGCCCGCGCCGGCTGCCCCGGCCGCACAGGCAGCACCGGATGCGCCGGCGGAAGAACCCGCAAAGGTTTGGAATATAGCCCTTTGCACAATCTACCCATTTGACCAGGCGGTTTGGCTTACGGAAATGATCGAAGACATGCGCAAGTTCGATGACGAGAATGACAATGTCAATATCAAGATCGTGGAAGTATCCGAAACCAGCCAATACGAGCCCAAAATCCGCGCGCTGGCCGAGCAGGGCATCTATGACATGATTATGACCCAGTTCAGCGGCCATGTAGAAGCGACGCTGGCCGTGGCGAAGGATTACCCAAACATCGTGTTCTTCAATCAGGATGGCATGGTGCCCAACATCGAGCAATACCCCAACGTGACGGAAGGCCGCGGCGGTGACCGTCTATCCACCGGCTTTTTGACCGGCGCCCTGGCGGCTTTGATGACCAAGACCGGCAAGGTCGTGTTCATGGGCGGCAAGGATATTGAAAACGTGCAGATGATCGCGGCCGGGTGGCAGCAGGGCATCAAGTATGTTAACCCCGATGTGGAAGAGAAATTCGTGATTCCCGATACGTTCAACGATACCACCATCACCCGTGAAATGGCCACCTCGCTCTATCAGCAAGGCTATGACATCATAGGCGTTTCCGCCAGCGGCGCGAATGCCGGCGTGGTGCAGGCGGCTGCGGAATTTAAGGGCGACCTGTATGCTTGGGTACTGCCCTTCGAATCGCACTTCCATGAAATCGCCGATGGGCACGAGCTGGCTTCCGGCGTTGCGCACAACGGCGTGATGGGCGTGAACGCAATCAAAGCGCTGATGGATGGCACGCTGCAGATGAGCATCGTGAAGATCTACGGCTTCCCGGATGGCGTGAATGAAGTTCCCTTCTGCGCGGGCGATGCCGTTCCTCAGGATGTGCAGGACCGCTTTGCCGAAATACTGGCTGATGTGCTGGATGGCAAGATTACGATTACGCGCGATTTCCATTATTAATCTGTTTCCATTTTAACCTGTAGCGATAGCATTATGCAATGCGGCGGTTCACTCGGGACGGCGGGCCGCCGCATTTGAATAAACCACACTACACATAAAGGAGAAAGACTATGAAAAAGATTCTGAGCGTCACCCTGTGCATTCTTATGTTGGGCATGTTGGCTGCCGGTTGCGGTTCCAAAGCGAAAGAAACGGAACAAAAGGACGTATTCAACGTGGCATTTTGTGCCATATACCCCTTCGATCAGGCCGTTTGGCTCTCCAACATGGTTGAGACGCTAACGAAGTATAACGAAGAGCATGACGATGTCAATATCAAGATGGTAGAGGTATCCGAAACCAGCCAATACGAACCCAAGATCCGCGCGCTCGCGGAGCAGGGCATTTACGACTTGATTATGACGCAGTTCAGCGGCCATGTGGAGGCGACTATCGCCGTTGCCAAGGATTACCCGGACATCCAGTTCTTTAGCTACGATGGCATGATCAACAACGTAGCCGAGTATCCAAACATCACAGAGGGCCAGGGCGGGGACCGCTTGGTAAACGGCTTCCTTTCCGGCGCTTGCGCGGCCTATATGACGCAGACCAATAAGGTTTGCTTTATCGGCGGCAAAGAGATTGAATCCATTCAAAAGCAGGCCGCCGGTTGGCAGCAGGGCGTAAAGTATGTAAACCCGGATATCGAGGATAAATATGTAATCGCGGATACCTTTGCCGATACCACCATCACGCGTGAGCTGGCGGCAAACCTGTATGCGCAGGGCTTTGATGTAATCGGCTTCTCCGCCAGCGGCGCCAGCGCGGGCGTGGTGCAGGCTGCGGCCGAAGCGGAAGGCGCAAAGTACGCGATTGCATTCGAAACCCACTTCGATGAGATTTCCAACGGCAAAGAGATTGCCGCCGCGCTTACCTATGCGGATAAGATGATGGTGCAGGTAATCGAAAAGGCCAAGGAAGGCAAGCTGGAGATGAGCGTACAGAAGATGTATGGGTATGCGGAAGGCGTGAACGACTTCGTTTACTGTAACGATGTAGTGCCGCAGGATGTACGCGATAAGGTTCAGGTTTTGCTCGATAAGATACTTGCGGGCGAAATCGTAGTGGAGTTTGTTTTAGACTAGTAAGGTAAGGCATTGCATAAAACGCAAATCCCAATATAACGGTGGCGGCCCAGCAAAGGCCGATGGGCCGCCACATGTAACAAAAGCGCAAGCTGTTGGCGCGGTTTCTCAAAGCAAGGCTGTTTTGCCGCGGTCTGAATGAATAGGCGCTTGATTCGCACTTAATTTAATTAATAAGGTCAACTACATTGGCAAACAGGGATTCTTTTGCCGATTGGGATCGTTTAGCAATTTTTAAAGAATTTGGGGTAACAAAAACGTGGAGCATAAAGATATTCTCTATTCGAAAGAAAATTTTGTCGGCACGATTACCCTCAACCGGCCGCAGAAGCATAACGCGCTCACGCAGGACATGCTGATAGAAATGCGGCGCATGCTGCTTGGCACCGAGGCGGATGATGAAGTTCGTGTGGTGGTGATAAAGGGCGCCGGCGGCAAGGCGTTTTCCTCCGGGTTTGACCTTTCGCCGGATAGGGGGCATAAACCGCAAAACGGCATAGAATGGAGGGCGCATCTGCAATCCAACAACAATGCGTTCCAAACCATATGGGAGATGGGGAAGCCTGTTATCGCGCAGGTGCAGGGGCATTGCCTTGCGGGCGCGTTTGATATGATGACGGCTTGTGATTTGGTTGTCTGTACAGAAAATTCTATGTTTGGGGAGCCGGAAATACTATTTGGCGGAACCAGCCAATATTTGATGCTGCCTTATGTGATAGACCTGCGCATCTGCAAGCAGCTTATGTTAACCGGCGAAAAAATCGATGCGCAAACGGCGTTGCGTGCAAATTTGGTCAACTATGTCGTGTCGGAGGAAGAAATCGATACCGTGGTGGCCAACCTGTGCGGCCGCATGTGCAAACTGCCTTATGGCACGCTGCAATTGAACAAGCGCGCTTTAAACAGGGCATACGATTTGATGGGCGTTCCGGAAGCCGTCAAGATGAGCTTGGATGCGGCGCATTATTCACTGGTATGCAAATCCGCGGAGGCGCAGGCGTTTAACGATGTGGTCGCGGAAAAGGGCTTAAAAGCTGCTTTTGCCTGGCGGGATGAAAAGTTTGGCAAAAGTTGAGTATAAAACACATTTTATTTTGAATTTAAGGTAGTCAGGAGTGATTAAAATGGGCGGAATATTAGAGGGCATTCGGGTATTGGACTTTTCAAGATATATTGCCGGGCCTTATTGCACCATGATTTTGGCGGATATGGGCGCCGAGGTCATCAAAGCGGAGCGGGCCGGCACCGGCGAGGATACCCGTCTATTCGGGCCCTGGAAAGATGGCGTCAGCTTGTATTTCCCCGCGTACAACCGCAATAAAAAGAGTATTACTGTCGATTTTCGCAGCGATGAGGGCAAGGCTTTGCTCCGCAAGCTGGTAGAAAAATGCGACGTTATCGTTGAAAACTTCCGCGTGGGCGTTATGGCCAAGATGGGCCTTACATACGACGAGGTGAAAAAGATCAATCCACGCGCCATCATGGCCTCGGTTACCGGGTTTGGGCAAACGGGCCCGTATAGCGACCGCGTGAGCTTTGACGGCGTTGTTTCGGCCATGAGCGGCATGACGGCGCCGGCGGAGCCGGGTGGACGCCCCGGGACCGGCCATGGCGCAATTTCCGATACGATGACGGCCACCCATGTTACGATTGGCATCCTGCTTGCGCTCTACGACCGGGAACGCACCGGGAGAGGGCAGTTTTTGGATATGGCCATGCTCAATAGCATGGTGGTGCTGCAATCGCCCGTTTTGGCCGGCTACGCTATGGGCGGCCCGCTGGAATTGGCCCCGGAATCCGCACCGCGCGGCGTGCTTAAGGCAAAGGACGGTTACATCTATATCAACGCCGCAACCACGCCCATGTTTAAGCGGCTGCGGGAATTCTTAAACGACGATGCGCTCAACAACCCGGAGTATGATCAAATGGAAGCCCGCGTGCGGGATGTGAGCAAGCTGCTGGCCGCAATTGAAAAATGGATGTCGGATAAGACCTGCGATGAGGTGGAAGAAATCTTCGCAAAGGCCGCTCTGCCCGTCGCTGTTGTTGCGAACCAGAAACGGATATTGGCGAACCCGCAATTGCGCGCAAACAACCAAATCATCGATATCGATATACCCGGCGTAGGTCCCGTGCCGTATATCGCGAGCCCGGTCAAGCTTTCGGAGCGGCCGGTAGAACAGTATACGCGCCCGCCGGAAATCGGCGAGCATAATGAAGAAGTATACTTGGAGCTGCTGGGCATGGATCGCGCCGAGTATGACGATTACCGCAATAGAAACATCATTTGATGGTGCGACTGGATTGGAGGCATCCCCATGGAATTTAATAACATATTATTTGAAGTAAAGGATCATATCGCCATCGTTACGCTAAACAGGCCGCAAAAGCTCAACGCCGTTACGGCGGAATCCTATGCGGAGCTGGAGCGCGTGGCGGACATGGTGGCAAAGGATGACGACATCCGCGTGCTGCTGCTGCGCGGCCAAGGAGATAACTTCTCCTCCGGCTTCGATGTGGGAACCGACCTTAAAAAAGGCGAGGAACCCATCTATCATCGGTGGGATAGGCTGCAGGAGGAATTGCAGTCCTATAAAAAGCTGTTTCACTTGCCCAAGCCTACCGTGAGCGCGGTGGATGGCTACTGCTTGGGCGCGGGCTTCGAGCTGGCGCTGATTTCCGACTTTGTGATTGCGGCGGATACGGCCAGGTTTGGCACGCCCCAAATACGTCACTGCATGATGCCCTTGGTGCGCACGATCTGGTCGTTTAATACGGTGAGCCAGGCCAAAGCCTCCCTTATGCTGGGCGAACGCTATGACGCCTATAAGGCGCAGGAGATGGGGCTGGTCTACAAGGTTGTGCCCCAGGCGGATTTTGAGAAGGAATATATGCTGCTGGCCAAAAAGCTTTCGCGCTTGCCGAAGGAAACGATGCGCATGATTAAGCAGCTGTGCAACAAAACGATGGAGCTGCAAGGGTATGATACCATCGACCATTGGGGCATGGATATGTGCGCGCTGAGCATGTTGATGGTTCCGGAGGAACGTCAAAAGTTCAATGAGGTTGCCGAACGCGACGGTATGCGTGCGGCGCTAAAATGGATGAACAGCTACTTCGATTGCAAGGAGTGATGGGTTTCCACCCTTAACCCGCTCTCACTGTGAGGGGGCTTTTTAGGAAACGTTTTGCGGGGACTCCTGTCCCCGCACCCCGTCTGGAGGCGTTGCTACGCCTCCAGACCCCCTCGCATGGAGGGAATAAGATATTATGGAGGCTTCTTCCCTTGCCCCGCAGAGAGAATCCGTTTCATACCATTTCGGAAAAATTGGAAACGGGTTATGCTTTGGCGGGGGATGGGCACAAAACCCTTGTATCCCACACCAACTCATACCACAACATATAGCATGAAACACGCGGGTGCGTGGACATTTCAAAATAAATCCAAAAAACTTAAAAAAAAGCTTGCGCTTGCGGTGTTTTTCATGTAATATAAACACGTTGCGCAAAAAGCGCAGCTGTTTTCGCGTGTTATATGCGAAATCAGCCCAGGCGGGAGGTTGCCGGCTATTGCCATCCGGGTAATTTCCGCGGGGCGCCCACAAACGGGCAACGGGCTTGCCCGCGCGAGTATTTTTAAAAAGAAACACTCGAGTGCGTGTACTGCCCGATACTTTAAAGGAGGAGCAAAATAATATGGCAAACCAAAAGATTCGCATTAAGCTCAAGGCCTATGAGCACGATTTGATTGACCAGAGCGCCGAAAAAATCGTCGATACGGCCAAACGGACCGGCGCACGCGTATCCGGCCCCATCCCCCTTCCTACCGAGAAAGAAATCGTTACCATTCTCCGCTCGCCCCACAAATATAAAGATAGCCGCGAGCAATTCGAGATGCGTACCCATAAGCGCCTGATCGACATACTGCAGCCTTCCGCCAAAACGGTGGATGCGCTGATGAAGCTCGATCTTCCCGCCGGTGTCGACATCGAGATAAAGCTTTGAGTTTCGGAGGTGAACAAAGATGAAAAAAGCTATTTTGGGCACCAAAGTCGGCATGACGCAGTTGTTTAGGGAAGACGGCACCATGATTCCCGTAAGCGTGGTTTTGGCCGGCCCCTGCCCCGTTGTGCAAAAGAAAACCCAGGAACATGATGGCTATGAGGCCGTACAGGTCGCCTTCAAGCCCATCCGCGAAAAGCTCTGCACCAAGCCCATGCTCGGCCACTTCAAAAAGGCCGGCGCGCAGGCCCACCGCTATACCCGCGAGTTTAAGTTCGATGATACCGCTGCTTTCGAGGTAGGACAGGTCATCAAAGCTGACATCTTCGCAAACGGCGATGCGGTAGACGTAACGGGCACCAGCAAGGGCAAAGGCTTTGCGGGTAACATCAAGCGTTGGAATCAAGCCCGCGGGCGCAAAACGCACGGTTCCCACTCCTACCGCGTAGCCGGTTCCATGGGCGCCTGCTCTTACCCCGGCGAGGTATTCCGTTCCAAGCATCTGCCCGGTCATATGGGCTTCGAGCGCTCTACCGTGCAAAACCTCGAGGTGGTGCGTGTGGATGCCGACCGCAACCTGCTGCTGATTAAGGGCGCCATCCCCGGCGCAAAGGGCGGCTTGGTTATGGTTCGTGAGTCGGTTAAGTAAAGGAGGAAGCAAGAATGCCTAGTGTTGCATTGTACAATATTGCCGGCGAGAAGATCGGCAAGGTGAAGCTGAGCGACGCCATTTTCGCGCAGGAAGTCAACGCGACGGTTCTGCACACGGTTGTGCGCGCGTATTTGGCCAACCAGCGTCAGGGCACCCAAAGCGCCCTCACCCGCGCCGAGGTGCGCGGCGGCGGCATTAAGCCGTGGCGTCAAAAGGGTACGGGCCGCGCCCGTCAAGGCTCCATCCGCTCCCCGCAGTGGACGCACGGCGGCGTGGTGTTTGCGCCCAAGCCGCGGGATTACCGCATCAGCGTCAACAAGAAGGTAAAGCGCCTTGCCATGAAGAGCGCGCTCTCCGCCAAGGCCAACGATAAAGCCGTCATCGTGTTTGACGCGCTGGATATAGCGGCCCCCAAAACCAAGGAGATGATTAAGGTGCTCGCGGCCATAAAGGCCAACAAAGCGCTCGTGGTTTTGCCCGAGCGGGATGAAATCGTAGAGCGGGCTACCGGCAACATCCCCAATGTGAAAACCACCCTGGTGGGCACGCTGAACGTTTACGAAATACTCAAGTACGACACGTTGATCCTCACCAAGGATTCGCTTGCCAAAATCGAGGAGGTGTATGCGTAATGCAGAACGCTCACGATATTATCATACGGCCCGTTCTTACCGAAAAGAGCTATGATTTCCTTCCTTCCAAGGTATATACCTTCATCGTTGATAAGAAGGCCAGCAAAACGGAAGTAAAGCAAGCCGTTGAAGAGGTTTTTGGCGTAAAGGTCGATAGCGTCCACACGGTTAATGTGCTGGGCAAAATCAAGCGGCAGGGCGCGCACGAAGGCCGCCGTCCTTCCGTAAAAAAAGCGTATGTGAAGCTGAAGAAGGACTCCAAAGGCATCGAGTTCTTCGATAGCATCACCCAGTAAGGAAGGGGGCACACACCTATGGCAATCAGAAAGATTAAGCCGACAACGCCGGGCCAACGCGGCATGACGGTTTCCGCTTTTGAAGAGATCACCTGCACCACGCCGGAACGTTCCCTGCTCGAAGACCTTCGTTCCTCGGGCGGCCGCAACAACCAGGGCCGCATCACCGTGCGGCATCGCGGCGGCGGCGCAAGGCGCAAGTACCGCATCATCGACTTTAAGCGCAATAAAGATGCCGTTCCCGCCAAGGTCGCTACCATCGAGTACGACCCCAACCGCAGCGCCAACATCGCACTGCTGCACTATGCGGATGGCGAAAAGCGCTACATCATCGCACCGCTGGGCCTGCAGGTAGGCGACACGCTGCTCTCCGGCGAAGGCGCCGATATTAAAGTAGGCAACGCGCTCGAAATCAAGAACATCCCCGTGGGTACCATGATACACTGCATCGAGCTTAAGCCTGGCAAGGGCGCGCAGCTGGTGCGCTCGGCGGGCAACGCCGCGCAGCTCATGGCCAAAGAGGGCGCGTATGCGCAGGTTCGCCTGCCCAGCGGCGAGGTTCGCCGCATCCCGATGAACGCCAAGGCGACCATCGGCCAGGTGGGCAATGCGGATCACGGCAACATCATGCTGGGCAAAGCCGGCCGTACCCGGCACAAAGGCTTCCGCCCCACGGTACGCGGTTCCGTCATGAACCCGTGCGATCACCCGCACGGCGGCGGCGAGGGCAAAAGCCCCATCGGCCATCCCGGCCCGGTTACCCCTTGGGGTAAGCCCGCGCTCGGATATAAAACCCGCAAGACAAAGAACGTCAACGACAAGTTCATCGTCCGCCGCAGGGACGGTAAGTGATAGGGAAAGGAGTACAGCATGAGCAGGTCAATTAAGAAAGGCCCGTTTATTGAAGCGCGTTTGCTCAAACGCGTACAGGATATGAACCAGAGCGGCAAAAAGACCGTGATTAAAACATGGTCGCGCGCCTCCACCATCTTCCCCGATATGGTAGGTCATACCATTGCGGTGCACGATGGGAGGAAGCATGTCCCTGTATATGTAACCGAGGAGATGGTGGGTCATAAGCTGGGCGAGTTCGCCCCCACCCGCACATTCCGTGGCCACCGCGGCTCTGAAAAGAGCACGGGCGGCAGGTAAGGAAGGAGGCAAACCAGATGGCAACCAGATCCAAACTCAAATCAGCGGCGCGCCGTGAAAACGCCGATAGGCGTCCCCATGCGATTGCCCGCTACATCCGTATTTCCTCCCGCAAGATCAAGATCGTCATCGATTTGATCCGCGGTAAAAGCGTTCGAGAGGCGCAAGGCATATTGCAGTTTACGCCCAAAGCGGCCTCTGAGCCGGTGCTCAAGCTGCTCAACAGCGCCATAGCCAATGCGGAGAACAACCTGGGCCTTTCCGCCGATACGCTGTATGTCGCAGAGGTTTTTGCCAACCAGGGCCCAACGCTCAAGCGTTTCCGCCCCCGCGCAAAAGGCAGCGCAAGCCGCATCCGCAAGCGCACCAGCCACATTACCGTGATCCTGGATCAGGCCAAATAAGGAGGAAAGTATGGGACAAAAAGTTAATCCGAATGGCTTCCGCGTAGGCGTTATCCGCGATTGGAACACCCGCTGGTACGCTTCGAAGAAGGAATTTTCCGACTACCTCATCGAGGATAGGAAGATCCGCGATCACCTGAAGAAAGCGCATTTTTCCGCCGGTGTTTCTAAGATAGAAATCGAGCGCGCCGCCAACAAAGTGACGGTAAGCATTTTCACCGCGCGCCCCGGCATGCTGATAGGCAAGGGCGGCTTGGGCGTAGACGCCATCAAGGCGGATGTTTCGGCGCTGGTGGGCAAACCCGTGAACGTGAACATCATGGAAGTCCGCAACCCCGATACCAATGCCCAGCTCGTGGCCGAAAATATCGCCGCGCAGCTCGAAAAGCGCATCAGCTTCCGCCGTGCCATGAAGCAGGCGATGCAGCGCTCCATGAAAGCGGGCGCCAAGGGTATCAAGCTCCTGTGCTCGGGCCGCCTGGGCGGCGCCGAAATCGCGCGCAACGAAGGGTACCACGACGGGTCCATCCCGCTGCAGACCATGCGCGCCGATATCGAGTACGGCTTCGCCGAAGCCCACACCACCTATGGCCGCATCGGCTGCAAGGTGTGGATATACAAAGGCGAAGTGCTGAGCAAACAAAAGAAAGCGTAAGGAGGCAAATAACCATGTTGATGCCTAAGAGAGTCAAGCACAGGAGAGTGCACCGTGGCCGCATGAAGGGCACAGCCCACCGCGGCAACTTTGTGGCATATGGTGATTTCGGCCTTGTGGCGCAGCAGCCCGGCTGGATAACCAGCAACCAAATAGAAGCGGCCCGTGTTGCCATGACCCGTTATATCAAGCGTGGCGGCAAGGTATGGATAAAGATTTTCCCCGATAAACCCGTAACCGCCAAGCCTATCGGCACCCGTATGGGTTCTGGTAAAGGCGCGCCGGAATATTGGGTAGCCGTTGTAAAGCCCGGCCGCGTTATGTTTGAAATCGCCGGGGTAGAAGAAGAAGTCGCCCACGAGGCGCTGCGCTTGGCCATGAACAAGCTGCCCATCAAGTGCAAAGTCCTCAAGAAAGAGACCGAGGCAGGAGGCGAGAGCAATGAAGGCTAACGAACTTAGAAAACTTTCGACCGAGGAGCTCATCTCCAAGGAAAAGGAGCTCAAGAAAGAGTTTTTCAACCTCCGTTTCCAGTTGGCCACCGGCCAGCTCACCAACCCGCAGCGCATTCGTGAATGCAAAAAGGATGTCGCCCGAGTAAAAACGCTCCTGTGTGAGCGTGAGCTCAAAGCGGCCGAGTAAGGGTGAAAGGAGAATATCATCGTGGAAAACAGAGGCTATCGTAAAACGCAAACCGGCGTGGTGGTCAGCGATAAAATGGATAAAACCATTGTGGTCGCCATCAAGACCAAGGTGCGCCATCCCCTCTATGGCAAGATGGTAAACCGCACCCGCAAGTTTAAAGCACACGACGAAGAGAACGCCTGTGGCATCGGCGATACCGTTAAAATTATGGAGACCCGCCGGCTGAGCAAAGATAAGCGCTGGCGCATGGTCGAAATTATCGAAAAGGCCAAGTAAGCCAGGAAGGAGACCGATATGATACAACCCCAAACCAGATTGAAAGTTGCGGATAACAGCGGCGCCAAAGAGATTATGTGCATCCGCGTGCTGGGCGGCTCCCACCGTAAAACCGCCAACATCGGCGATGTAATCGTCGCTTCCGTCAAGTCGGCTTCCCCCGGCGGCGCGGTCAAAAAGAAGGATGTTGTCCGCGCGGTCGTCGTGCGCACCATAACGGGCACACACCGCTCGGATGGCAGCCACATCCGCTTCGACGATAATGCCGCGGTCATCATCAATGACCAAAAGCAGCCCCGCGGCACCCGTATTTTCGGGCCAGTAGCGCGTGAGCTGCGCGAGAAGGATTACATGAAAATCGTATCCCTCGCGCCCGAAGTGCTTTGAGGGAGGATGAGAGCATGAACAAACTCAATGTAAAAAAAGACGATACCGTCGTTGTCATCACCGGCAAGGATAAGGGCAAAAAGGGCAAGATCATGGCGGCTTTTCCCCGCAACGAGCGCGTGATCGTGCAGAACGTAAATATGATCATCTGCCACACCAAGCCCCGCAAAGAGGGCGAAGAGGGCGGGCGCATCAACAAAGAGGGCACCATCAACGCATCCAACGTGATGCTGATTTGCCCCAAGTGTAACAAGGCCACGCGCGTTGCCCACGCGTTTGAGGGCGACAAGAAGGTCCGCGTTTGCAAAAAGTGCGGCAAGAATATCGACTAAGGCAGGAGGAAAAGAGAATGGCAAAGAAAGAAAGCGCGTCTTCGGCACCCGCCAAGAAGAAGCAACAGCAGGAAGCCAAGTCCTTTACCGAAGCGCCTCGCCTCAAGGGCCGGTATACTTCCGAAGTGGTGCCGCAGCTGAAAGAACAGTTTGGCTATAAAAACCCCAACGAAGTGCCAAAGCTCGATAAAATCGTGCTGAACATGGGCTTGGGCGCCGAAAAGGACAACGCCAAAGGGCTGGAGGTCGCCGTAAACGAGCTGGGCCTTATCGCCGGGCAAAGGCCCGTCGTCACCAAGGCCAAAAAGTCCGTTGCAAACTTTAAGGTGCGCGAAGGCATGAACATCGGTGCAAAGGTCACCCTGCGCGGCGACCGTATGTACTATTTCGCCGACAAGCTGATGAATATCGTGCTGCCCCGCGTGCGCGACTTCCGCGGCATTTCGGATGCCAGCTTTGACGGCCGCGGCAACTATGCCATGGGCGTAAAGGAGCAACTGATCTTCCCCGAGATCAACTACGACGATGTAGATAAGACCCGCGGTATGGACATTGTGTTCGTCACCACGGCGAAGACCGATGAAGAAGCAAAAGCGTTGCTCAGCTTGCTGGGCATGCCCTTTGCGCAGGCTTGATGAAGGAGGAAGACAATAGTGGCTAAGACTAGCATGAAAATAAAGCAATCTCGCGCGCCAAAGTTTTCGAGCAGGGCTTATACCCGCTGCCGTATCTGCGGCCGGCCGCACAGCGTGCTGCGCAAGTATGGCATCTGCCGTATCTGCTTCCGCGAAATGGCTTACAAAGGCGAGATTCCCGGCGTGCGCAAGGCGAGCTGGTAAACTGCAGAAAGGAGACAACATCATGGTTACTACTGATCCCATCGCTGATATGCTCACTCGTATCCGCAATGCTCTCATCGCTAGGCACGATGAGGTGGATGTGCCCCTTTCCACAGTGAAAAAGGCGATCGCCGAGATCCTGCTCGAGGAGGGCTACATCAAAGGGTTTGACGTGCGTGAGGAGGGCGTGGCCAAAAGCATCCACATCAACCTCAAGTACGGCGCCAACCGCGCCAAGGTCATCACCGGCCTCAAGCGCATCTCCAAGCCCGGTTTACGGGTGTATGCCCGCAGGGATAATATCCCCCGGGTGCTCAACGGCTTGGGCATAGCCGTGCTATCCACATCCCGCGGCATCATGACCGACAGGGAAGCCCGCAAGCAGGGCGTTGGCGGCGAAGTGCTCGCGTATATCTGGTAAAGTATTGCCGGGCACCGCACCAGTGGCGGTTCCCAGGGGGATGGTTCATCGTCTTCCCCAGCGGTATTAAAAAACAAATTCACACAATGGAGGTGTAATCCATGTCACGAATCGGAAAACTTCCGATCAACATTCCCGGCGGAGTGACAATCACGGTCGGCGACGATAACACCGTGATTGTAAAAGGCCCCAAGGGCGAGTTGAGCGAAAAGATCTCCAAAGAGATGCAGCTCACCATCGAAGACGGCGTTTTAAGCGTAAAGCGTCCAAGCGATGCGAAGCAGCACCGGGCGCTGCACGGCCTTTCCCGTTCCCTCGTCAACAACATGGTGGTGGGTGTAACGGATGGCTACCAAAAGAACCTCGACATAGTAGGCGTAGGTTACCGTGCGCAAATGCAGGGCACCACGCTGGTGATCAACGTAGGGTATTCGCACCCCGTTGAGGTTGCGCCCCCCCAGGGTATTTCTTTTGAAGTACCGGCCCCTACTCGCATCGTGGTAAAGGGCATCAGCAAACAGCAGGTCGGCCAGGTGGCGGCAGATATCCGTGCGGTACGCGAGCCGGAACCCTATAAGGGCAAGGGCATCCGTTACGAAAACGAGCACGTCCGCCGCAAAGAAGGCAAGACGGGCAAATAATGCGTAGAGAAGGAGTAGCAGTATGATTTCAAAACTCGATAAAAACGCTGTGCGTAAGGCTCGTCACGACCGCACCCGCAGGCATATCGTGGGTACGAACGAGCGTCCGCGGCTCAACGTATATCGCAGCCTCAACAACATCTACGCGCAGGTCATCAACGACGAAACCTCCCATACCATTGCTTCGGCATCTACGCTGGATGCTGAAATAAAGGGTCAGCTCGAGGGTAAAAACAAAAAGCAAGCGGCGCAGCTGGTGGGCGAGCTCATCGGCAAGCGCGCGGTGGAAAAGGGCATCAAGCTGGTCGTGTTCGACCGTGGCGGGTACCTGTATGCGGGCCGCATTGCCGAACTGGCTGAAGCCGCCCGCAAAGCCGGGCTGGAATTCTAAGGAGGTACAACATGCAGAAACGTATTGATGCATCCGCACTGGATTTAAAAGAGAGGCTTGTTTCCATCAACCGCGTTGCCAAAGTCGTAAAGGGCGGCCGCAACTTCCGCTTTTCCGCGCTCATGGTAGTGGGCGATGAAAACGGCCACGTTGGTGTGGGCATGGGCAAAGCGGCCGAAATCCCCGAAGCCGTGCGCAAAGGGGTAGAGGACGCCAAGCGTCACATGGTAGAGGTGCCTATCGTGGGCACCAGCATCCCGCATGCGGTAGAGGGCCGGTTTGGCAAGGGCCATGTGCGTATGCTGCCTGCCGAAGAAGGTACCGGCGTTATAGCGGGCGGCCCCGCGCGCGCGGTGCTCGAAATGGTGGGTGTGAAGGATATTCGCACCAAGAGCTTTGGCTCTAACAACCCCGCAAACTGTGTGAAGGCCACCATCGATGGCTTAACGCAGCTGCGCACCGCCGAGGAAATCGCCAAACTTCGCGGCAAAACCGTAGAAGATATCCTGGGCTAAGGAGGATGCAACAATGGCTAACAACCTACAAATTACGCTCGTAAAGAGCACCATCGGCGCCCTCAAAGACCAGAAGGCCACTGTGAAGGCTCTTGGCCTTCACAAGACCAATCATACCGTTATCAAGCCCGATAACGCTTGTATCCGCGGCATGGTTTTTAAGGTTAAGCACCTGGTCAAGGTCGAAGAAGTATAACGGAGGTGCATATGAAACTACATGAATTACGGCCCCAAGAAGGCTCTACACACGCAAAAAAGCGCGTTGGCCGCGGTACGGGCTCGGGCCTGGGCAAAACGGCAGGCTACGGCCATAAGGGCCAAAAGGCCCGCAGCGGCAGCAAAAAGAACGGTTTCGAAGGCGGCCAAATGCCTCTTGCGCGCCGTTTGCCTAAGCGCGGCTTCACCAACATATTCGCTAAAGAATACACCACCATCAACATCGAAACGCTCAACAGGCTGGATGATGGCGCGGTGGTTACCGCCGAGCTGCTTAAGCAGAGCGGTGTGATCAGCAAAATCGAAAAGGATGGCCTTAAGGTATTGGGCCGCGGCGAGCTGACCAAAAAATTGGATGTTAAAGCTGCCAAGTTCACCGAGACAGCGAAGGCAGCCATAGAGGCCGCAGGCGGAAGTGTTGAGGTGGTTTGATGTTTAAAACCATCATCAATGCTTGGCATATCAAGGATATCCGCACCAAGATGCTGTTCACGCTGCTTTTAATCATGGTGTATCGGTTTGGTTCCTTTATACCCGTGCCGTTTGTAGACGCAACCAAAATTGCGGAGGCAGCCGGGCAGTACGACATCCTCAACTTCCTCAATCTGCTCTCGGGCGGCAGCTTTGGCCAGTTTACGATTTTTGCGATGGGTATTTCGCCCTATATCACGGGCTCCATCGTAATCCAGCTGCTCACCATTGCCATCCCCTCGCTGGAGCGTCTCTCTAAAGAAGAGGACGGCCGCCAAAAGCTCGAGGAGATCACCCGCTATACCGGTATCGGCCTTGCGCTGATACAGAGCGTGGGTATCGTAATCGGCTTGGGCAGCGACGTGGTCATATCCACCGCCTGGTATGTGTATGTAACCATCGGTATCGTATGTACGGCGGGCACGGCCTTTTTGGTATGGATGGGTGAGCGCATCACCGAAAAGGGTATCGGCAACGGTATCTCCATCGTGATATTCGCTTCCATCTGCTCGCAGGTACCGCGCGTGTTCATATCCATATTCCGCGGCGTGTTTATCTCGTCAACCTACCGCTGGTGGATTATCCCCGCGCTGATCGTGATAGCGCTGGCCATCATCGCGCTGGTCGTGCTGGTGGATCGTGCGGTTCGCCGCATCCCAGTGCAGTATGCCAAGCGCGTTGTGGGCCGCAAGATGTATGGCGGCCAGGCAACCCACATCCCGCTCAAAGCGAACGCCAACGGCGTTATGCCGCTGATATTCGCCGTTACGCTGATGCAGGTGCCCGGCATGATAGGCCAGTTTTGGCCCAACGGCAGCTTCTACCAGTTTTACCTAAAGTATCTGTCCGCCGGTACCCCGGTGTACTATGTGATTTACGCTCTGCTGATTGTGGGCTTCGCCTACTTCTACAGCGCCATCACCTTTAACCCGGTGGAAATCAGCAAAAACCTGCAGCAAAACGGCGGCTTCATCCCCGGTATACGCCCGGGCAAGCCCACGGGCGATTACCTCGCCAAAATCTGCAACCGCCTCACGCTGTTTGGCGCGTTCTTCCTCATGCTGCTGGCGATATTCCCGGCGTTGTTTATGAACGGCTTCGGGATGAACTCCATGTTTGGCCCCACCAGCGTGCTGATACTCGTAAACGTGGCGCTGGAAACCAGCGAACAGCTCGAGAGCCTGATGCTCATGCGGCATTATAAGGGCTTCTTGGGTTAATGGAGCGAGGTAGCTGATGAATTTGGTATTCTTAGGCCCTCCGGGCGCCGGCAAAGGCACCCAGGCCGAAACGATCTGCAAGCGGTTTGGCCTTGCGCATATCTCCACCGGCGATATGCTGCGCAAGGAGATGCGCGATGGCACCGAGCTGGGCCAAAAGGCCAAATCGGTGATAGAAGCGGGCGGGCTGGTGAGCGATGATATCATCATCGGCATGGTCAAAAACCGGCTCAAGCAGCCGGACTGCACCGCGGGGTTCCTGCTAGATGGCTTCCCGCGCACCATTGCGCAAGCCGATGCGCTGGGCGGCATCACCACCATCGATTTGGCCATCAACATCGATGTGCCGGAGCAGGTGCTGGTGGAACGCATAAGCGGGCGGCGTATGTGCACGGGCTGCGGGGCAGGCTTCCATGTGGCCATGTACGATAAAAGCACATGCGATAAATGCGGCGCCGCGCTGTATATTCGCGATGATGATAAGCCCGATACGGTATCCAGCCGCATTCAGGTGTATAATGAAAAGACGCAGCCGCTCATCCAATACTACGAAGGCAAGGGCTTGCTGCGCAACGTGGATGGCAATCGTAAACCCGCCGATGTGCAAGCCGAAATTGCGGCGCTGTTAGAACAGCTGCAATGATGGCCATGGGAGCAAACGCGATGATGACCATCAAAAATGCGGCGGATATCGAAAAGATGCGCGCCGCGGGGCGGGTGGTAGGCGATACCCTGCAACGGTTGGCCGAGCTGGCAAAGCCCGGCGTAACCACTGCCGAACTCGATGCCGCCGCCGAGGATTGCATCCGAAGCCATGGCGCGGAGCCGTCCTTTTTGGGGCTGTACGGGTACCCCAAAAGCATATGCGCCTCCGTGAACGAACAGGTGGTGCATGGCATACCCGGCAGCTACAAGCTTCGTGAGGGCGATATCGTGGGTGTGGATGTGGGCGCCAAGCTAAACGGCTTCCACGGGGACGCGGCCCGCACGCTGTGCGTAGGCGGCGTAACGCCCGAGGTGCAAAGGCTGGTACAGGTCACGAAAGAATGTTTTTTTGCGGGCATTCAGTTCGCCAAGCGGGGGTATCGCATCAGCGATATTTCCGGCGCCATACAGGCGCATGCCGAGGCCAACGGCTACGGCGTGGTGCGCGAGCTGGTGGGCCACGGCATAGGGCGGGATATGCATGAGTCGCCCGATGTGCCAAACTTTTTGAGCAAGGCGATGGGGCATGGCGTGCGGCTGGTGCCGGGCATGACGCTGGCGATTGAGCCCATGATCAACATGGGCGGCAAGGAAGTATATCAGCTGAGCGATGGCTGGACGGTCATAACCAAAGATGGATTGCCCAGCGCCCATTACGAAAACACCATCGTCATCACCGAGGGCGAGCCCGAACTGTTAACGCTGGAGGCCGCCTATGCCGAAAACTAGCATTGGCCGCGTCGCCGTGGCAACGGCGGGGCGGGGCAAGGGGAAACGGTTTGTGGTGGTGGCCGAGGAGGGCGCGGAATATTTGCTGCTTTGCGATGGCCGCACCCGCAAGCTAAATAAGCCCAAGCGCAAAAAGCGCAGGCACCTCCAGCTGGAGGCGCATGGGGTAGAACCACAGCTGTTGCGCGGCGATGCCGCGGATGCGAACATACGCCGCGAACTGCGCGCGTTGACCCATCAAGATAGTACTTTGGAGGAGGGATAGCTTGTCTAAATCAGACGTGATTGAAGTGGAAGGTCTTGTAACCGACTCCTTCCCCAACGCAATGTTTGAGGTTGAGTTGGTAAACGGGCATAAGATATTAGCCCACATTTCCGGCAAACTGCGCATGAATTTTATACGCATACTGCCGGGCGATAAGGTAACGGTGGAGTTGTCCCCCTACGATTTAACACGCGGCCGCATAACGTGGCGCACAAAGAACTGACAAGGAGGAATTTACGATGAAAGTCAGGCCTTCGGTAAAACCCATTTGTGAGAAGTGCAAGATCATCAAACGCAAAGGTCGCGTGATGGTTATCTGCGAAAACCCCAAGCACAAGCAAAAGCAGGGCTAAACGTAAGTTCCCCTGCAGAGCCGGGGCTCTAACACAGGGCTCCAAATGAAGAAAATCTCGTTGGGGCGGCTGCCGCGGCAAAACTGCCTGCGGTTCCCGGCGGGTGTAGCATATAAAACCCAAATAAGTACGGAGGTAATATTCATGGCACGTATATCCGGCGTGGATCTGCCAAGGGAAAAACGAGTCGAGATCGGCCTGACATACATCTTTGGCATCGGCCGTAAGACCGCTTCCAACATTCTTTCCGCAACCGGCGTGGACCCTGATATCCGGGTGCGGGATCTGTCCGAAACGGACGTGAACAAACTCAGAGAGTATATCGACCACCACGTGAAGGTTGAGGGCGATTTAAGGCGTGAAACCTCGTTGAACATCAAGCGCCTTATCGAAATTGGCTGTTACCGCGGCGTGCGGCATCGCAAGGGCTTGCCCGTGCGCGGCCAGAGCACCAAGCAAAACGCCCGTACCCGCAAGGGCCCCAAACGCAGCGCGGGCGGCCGTAAGAAGTAAGGAGGAATTGTAAGATGGCAGCAGCAAAAGGTAAGGTCAAAAAGACCAGCCGCAAGCGTCGCGAGAAGAAAAACATTGAGCGTGGCGCTGCGCATATCCGTTCCTCTTTTAACAACACCATGGTGACCATCACCGACCTGCAGGGCAACGCCCTTTCGTGGGCTTCCGCCGGCGGCCTAGGCTTCCGCGGCAGCAGAAAGAGCACGCCCTTCGCGGCGCAAATGGCCTCCGAAACCGCAGCCAAGGCTGCGATGGAGCATGGCCTTCGCACCGTAGAGGTATATGTGAAGGGCCCCGGCAGCGGCCGTGAAGCCGCTATCCGCGCGCTGCAGAGCGCCGGCCTGGAGGTCAACATGATCAAGGACGTGACGCCCATACCGCATAACGGTTGCCGTCCGCCCAAGCGCAGAAGAGTCTAAGGAGGGCAAACGATATGGCAAGATATACAGATTCCGTTTGCAGGCAGTGCCGCCGTGAAGGCGTCAAGCTGTTCCTCAAGGGCGACCGGTGCTACAGCGCCAAGTGCGCCGTGGTAAAGCGGCACACCATACCCGGCCAGCACGGTGCAGCCCGCCAGAGGAAGCAAAGCGAGTATGGCATCCAGCTTCGTGAAAAGCAAAAGTGCCGCCGCGCATACGGTGTATTGGAATCCCAGTTTAGGAAATACTATGAAATGGCTGCCAATATGCGCGGCGCTACGGGCGAAAATCTGCTCTCTCTGTTGGAACGCAGGTTGGATAACGTCGTATACCGCTTAGGGTTAGCCGATAGCCGCCCCATGGCGCGCCAAATGGTGAACCATGGGCATATCCGTGTGGATGGCGGCAAGGTCGATATCGCGAGCTTTTTGGTTAGGTCCGGCCAGGTCATCACGGTAAAAGACCGCAGCCGCGATATGGAATGCTTGAAGGAACTGCGCGAACAGGGCGCTTCCAAGCCTATCCCCAAGTGGCTGGAGCTTGATGCCGACGCGCTCACCGGCAAGGTGATTGCGATGCCGCAGCGCGACGACATAGACCTGACCGTTGAGGAGCACCTCATCGTCGAGTTCTACTCCAGGTAATGAAACGCGCGTACAGCCCTAATCGACGGAGCAACAAACAAAGAGAGGGGATATGTGAATGATAGAAATCGAACGGCCCAAGATAGAATGTGTAGAACTTGGCGAAGACTATGGCAAGTTTGTCGTGGAACCGCTGGAACGCGGCTTCGGCATCACGCTGGGCAACTCGCTGCGCAGGGTTCTGCTTTCCTCTCTGCCCGGCGTTGCGGTATCTTCCGTTAAGATCGACAGCGTGCTGCACGAATTCTCCACTGTAGAAGGCGTGCGGGAGGATGTAACCGAAATCATCCTCAACCTGAAGAACCTGTGCGTAAAGATGCACGCAAACGGCCCCAAAAAGGTCATCATCGATGCGGTAGGCGCGTGCGAGGTGACCGCGGGGGATATGACGGTGGATAGCGATGTAGAAATCGTGAACCCCGAGCTGCATATTGCCACGCTGGATGACGGCGCCAGGCTCTATATGGAGATCATACTGGAAAGCGGCCGCGGCTATGTGGCGGCGGAGCGCAACAAACGGGCGGATATGCCTATCGGCCAAATCGCGGTCGATTCCATATTCACGCCGATTCGCAAGGTGAATTTCACCGTTGAGGATACCCGCGTAGGCCAAATTACCGACTACGACAAGCTCTCGCTGGAGATATTGACCGATGGCACCATCAAGCCCGATGAGGCGGTGTCGCTGGCAGCCAAGATACTTACCGAGCATCTTTCGCTGTTCATCAATCTCACCGAGCATGTGCAGGGCGTAGAGATATTGGTGGAGAAGGAAGAGGATAAGAAAGAGAAGATACTCGAGATGACCATCGAGGAGCTTGAGCTTTCCGTCCGCTCGTATAACTGCCTAAAGCGCGCCGGTATCAACACGGTAGATGAATTGGTGCAGCGCAACGAAGAAGAAATGATGAAGGTGCGCAACCTTGGCCGCAAGTCGCTCGAGGAGGTGCAGCAAAAGCTCACCGCTTTGGGGCTGGGCCTGCGCCACAGCGAAGACTAACCCGATATTATTAAGGAGGAACCAACATGCCAAACCGTAAGCTTGGTAAGGCGACCGATCAGCGCGATGCCATGCTGCGCAACCTCACCACCGCGCTGTTGTGGAACGGCAAGATCATCACCACACAAGCGCGCGCGAAGGAAGTGCGCCCCATTGCCGAAAAGCTGATTACTCTCGCCGTGCGCGAGTATAACAACTCCGTTACAGTCGAAAAAGAGACCCGCAACGATAAGCAACAAATCGTTAAGGTCGAAAAGCAAAATGACCTGCCGAGCAAGCTGCATGCGCGCCGCCAGATCATGGCATACCTGTATGACATCCCTGTGCCCCGCAAAGATAAAGAGACAAAGGGTGAATACAAAACGCGCGCCAAGGAAACGGCGCATCCCGTGGTAGAAAAGCTGCTGCGTGAGATAGCGCCCAAGTACATAGAGCGCAAGGGCGGATATACCCGTATACTCAAGATGGGGCCCCGCCGCGGCGATGGCGCCGAAATGGCGGTATTGGAGCTTATCTAACGCTCTGCCGCATAAGCGAAACGCTTCAAAAAGCGCGCCCAAGCTTGGGCGCGCTTTTTAGCTTTTGATGCAGATGCGGTGGTTATATGCCCCAGCCCGGGAAGTTAGAGAGCGAACCATATGCGGCGCCGGCGATGGCTACAAGGACGAACCCGAAAATAACGGATAGCGCTATGCCGATACCAATCCAAATCAGGCGGGAAATCGCCCAGTTTTTGCGATTTGGTTCGGTGTCGCTGCTAAACCCCCAAACGCAGAACATAATCAGGTTTACGAGCGGGATGCGCGCGAGCAGCTCCATCAGAATAAAATCCCCTACGCCGAGCGGCTTGCGGGGCGCATCCTCCCTAACGACATAAGAGGATACCGGCTGCACCTCCGCTTCGGGGAGCTTGGCGCCGCAGCTTACGCAAAAAATCGTGCCGTTGTCGTTTTGTTTACCGCAGTTGGAACAAAGCATGGTATAATACCTCCATTTTTATATTATAGACAAAAGTATTATACCATAAGATGATTGTAATAAAAAGGCAAGCGGGTTATAATAAATCATTACCGACCGCTTTTGCCCCGCGTGGGCGTTTTATATTGGGCGGCGAAAGGATGCGCGCGCATGATAACCCTTGAACATGTGACATACCACTACGATGCCGAAAACGTGGCGCTTTGCGATGTGTCACTCACGATAGAACGCGGCGAGCTGCTGGCGGTGGTGGGCCATAACGGCAGCGGCAAAAGCACGCTGGCCAAGCATCTTAATGCCCTGCTGCTGCCTGATGCGGGCTGCGTTACGGTAATGGGTATGGATACGCGGGACGAGGCGAATACGCTGGGCATACGGCAAAAGGTGGGCATGGTGTTCCAAAACCCGGATAATCAGCTGGTTACCACCGTGGTGGAGGAGGACGTAGCCTTTGGACCCGAGAACATGGGCGTCCCCAGCGCGCAAATACGCGAGCGGGTGGATGCCGCGCTGGCCAGTGTAGGCATGGAGACGTTTGCGAAGAGCGCGCCGCACATGCTCAGCGGCGGGCAAAAGCAGCGCATCGCCATAGCGGGCATGCTGGCTATGCAGCCTGCTGTGCTGGTGCTCGATGAAGCGACCGCCATGCTGGATCCTAAGGGGCGAAGGGATGTGCTCGCAATCGTGCAGGACTTGCACCGCCAGGGCATTACCGTGGTGATGATCACGCAATATATGGAGGAGGCCGTCTTATGTGACCGGGTGGCGCTGATGGATGGCGGGCGGCTGATTTGCGTGGGCACGCCGCGCGAGGTGTTCAGCCGGGGTGAATTTGTGCGGGAGCATGGGCTGGCGCTGCCGGCCGCCGCGCAGTTAAGAGATAAACTGGCCGCGGGCGGTATGGAATTGCCCGTGTGCCTTACCAGCGAGGAGCTTGCGGACGCGATATGCCAATACAAATCCGTGGTGTAAGCCACCACTATATGCAGGGCAGCGCCCTGCAGCACGCTGCGCTTAGCAATATCGACCTGACGGTTTGCGATGGGGAATTCTTGGGGCTCATTGGGCATACCGGCAGCGGCAAAACCACCCTTGTACAGCACATGGGCGGCATTTTGCAACCCACTGCCGGCGCTATTTTGGTGGATGGCCTGAACATGGCCGATAAAAAACAGCGCGTTTTGGGCCGCCGCAAGGTGGGCATGGTGTTTCAATACCCCGAATATCAGTTGTTTGAAGAAACGGTCGCCAGGGATATTGCGTATGGCCCGCATAACATGGGGCTAAGCGATGCCGAAATAGAAGCGCGGGTGCAAGAGGCCATGCAGCTGGTGGGCTTGCCCTATGCGCGCTTTGCCGAAAAATCGCCGTTTGAGCTGAGCGGCGGTGAAAAACGCCGCGCGGCGCTGGCCGGCATCATCGCCATGCGCCCCAAGTACCTGGTGCTGGATGAACCTATGGCCGGGCTGGACCCTGTCGGCCGCCAGGCGATACTCACCACCATCGATTCGCTGCGGCAGGAAATAGGCTGCGCGGTGGTGATGGTTTCCCATTCCATGGAGGATATCGCCCGCTGCTGCGACCGCATCGCGGTGCTCAACGGCGGCGAGCTGCTTAGGGTGGGTACGCCTGCCGAGGTGTTTGGGCAGGAGGATGAGCTGCTTTCCATCGGCTTGGATTTGCCCGAAATGTGCCGCTTGGCCCGCGCGCTCCGCGCGCGCGGCGTGGAGGTTCCCTCTATATACGATGTGAATGAAATGGCGCAATTCCTGTTGAGCGGGGGGGGCGGCCATGTTTAAAGATATTACGCTGGGCCAGTATTTCCCGGGGAATTCCCCCATACACAGGCTGGATCCGCGCACGAAGCTGCTGCTGATGATGGCGTTTATCGCGGTGGCGTTTTCGGTGCAAAATATGTGGCTGTTTTTGCCGCTTGCCGCGTTTGTGGTGGGCGTTACGCTGCTTGCGCAAGTGCCGCTCAGCTATGTGTATCGGTCGCTAAAGCCCCTCAAGTGGATATTGATATTCATGTTCGTCATCAATTTGCTGGTTACGCCGGGGGGCGCGCCGCTGTGGGATTGGCGCATCATTCACATCACCACCGGCGGTGTGCGGCAGGCGTTTTATTTCGCTCTGCGGCTGATATTGCTGGTATCGGGCACCTCGCTCATGACGCTCACCACCACCCCCATCGCGCTGACCGATGGGTTGGAGCGGCTGCTGCTGCCGCTGAGCAAGCTTAAGTTCCCCGCGCACGAGCTGGCCATGATGATGACCATCGCGCTGCGGTTTATACCCACATTGCTGGAAGAGGCGGATAAAATCATGAAGGCGCAGCTTTCGCGCGGGGCCGATTTTGAAACCGGCAGCCTGGTGCGGCGCGCCAAGGCCATGGTGCCCATATTGGTGCCGTTGTTCGTGAGCGCGTTCCACCGGGCGGACGAGCTGGCCATGGCGATGGAAAGCCGCTGCTACCATGGCGGGGAGGGGCGCACGCGCATGCATGTGCTGCGCTTTAGCGTGGGGGATGGCTTGGCCGCGGCGGTGATGCTGGCCTTGGCCGCGCTCATCATAATCGTGCAGGCGAGGGCGTGATGGAAGCAAAAATGGAAGAAAAGCATGTGTGGAAGCGCGTTGCGCTCCTGCTGGGGCTGGCGTTGCTGGCGCTGGGCTTGGTGCTAAGCTTTCAATTGCGGGCACAGCACCCCTATGAGCCCATCGCGGCATTGCTGCGGGCGCGGGGCTATACCGTGCAGGCCGGCGACCTGTATAGCGCGGGCAGCTTTGCCGGCCAATCCATTTCACAGGCGCTGCAGGGTGTGGATGTGCGGGAGGCGGTGGAGGCGAGCGAGCGGGGCGGCTTCCCCAGCGACGCAAACGCCGTGGGGGATTTAACCCTGCTGCTGTGCGCACTGCAAAACAAAGATGTGATAACGCTGTTTGTGCGGGATGACGGAGTGGAGCTGGGGTTTATACAATCCATCACGACGGGCGAAATCAAACCCATCGAGGGGGACAGCGCGCCATGAAGCGCATACGGCTGATACTCCAATACGACGGCACCGCCTATGTGGGCTGGCAGGTGCAGGCCAACGGCTTGGCTATACAGCAGGTGCTGGAGGCGGAGCTTTATAAGCTGACCGGGGAGAGCACGCGCCTGCACGCCTCCGGCCGCACCGACAGCGGTGTGCACGCGCGCGCGCAGGTGGCGCACTTCGATACGGGTTGCCGCATCCCGCCCGAAAAATTTTGCTATGCGCTCAACGCGGGGCTGCCCGGCGATATCCGCGTGCTGCACAGCGAGGAGGCGCCCGAGGGCTTTCATGCGCGGTTTGATGTGGTCAAAAAGCACTATCGCTACACGGTGCGCCAAGCGCCCCACGCCGATGTGTTCCACCGCAATACCGCGTTGCATGTGCATTACCCGCTGGAGATAGCGCGCATGCGGCAAGCGGCGGCGCCGCTGCTGGGCGAGCATGACTTTGCGGCGTTTAAGGCCGCCGGGGTGGAGATGCAAAACACGGTGCGTACGCTCTATCAATCCGAGTGGACGCAGGCGGGGAATTTGCTTTGCTATGACGTGACCGGGAGCGGCTTTTTATACAACATGGTGCGCATTTTGGTGGGCACCATGCTGGAAATAGGCGGGGGCAAGCGGGAGCCGGGCTGTATGGCGCAGGCCCTTCAAAGCGGCAGCCGCAACGATGCCGGGGCCACCGCACCGGCGCACGGGCTCATGCTTTACCGGGTGGAATACCCGGGCTTCGATACCGCGGAATATATATAATAATTTAGAATATGACCAGGAGGCATATATATGAAACAACCAAATGATAAAAAGATACAGCTTATGATTCGGGTGGCCATGCTCTGTGCGTTGGTGGCCGTGGTGACGATTGCCATCGTCATACCCATACCCAATATTTCGGGCGCTTATGTAAACGCCGGGGATGCCGTGGTATATACCGCCGCGTTTTTGCTGGGCGGGCCTTGGGGCGCCGTGGCGGCGGGCATAGGCAGCGCGTTGGCCGATCTGATACTGGGCAGCGCCCTATATGCGCCGGCCACGCTGCTGATTAAGGCGGCTATGGCGTTTGTCGCCGGCAAGCTTTTGGCGGGGCAAAGCGGCTTTATGCGCCGCTTGCTCGCGGTTTGCGCGAGCGGCCTGCTGATGCCGGCCGGGTACTTTTTATATGAATGCGCTTTGTATGGCGTGGGCGCGGCCTGGGCGGGCGTGGTGTTCAACCTAATCCAATATGCGGGCGGCGCGGCGCTGGGTCTGCTGCTCATTCAGGCTTTGGATAGGCTGCAAGCCCCCCATGAGGATCGTTCCTAAATGGTTATGGAGATGGGAGAAATCGGCATTTGGCTGCTGCTGGCGCTTGCGATTGCCAGCTTCGCGCTGCTGCTGCGGCAAAACGGCGCATCGGAGCGCCTGCGGCGGGAGTTTTTGGAAAAGGAGCGCACAGCGCGCGAGCGTGAACGCGCCCTGCGGGAGGAACTGGCCGAAACGGTGCAGCGCAGCATACGCTCGCTGGGTGAGATGCTGGGCGAAACCGCGCGCGCGCAGGGTAAATCGCAGGAGGATAAGCTGGTCGAAATGCAGCGCGGGCTTGCGCAGATGAGCATACAGCTGGAAACGAGGCTGAAGACCAGCGAGCTGGCCAGCGAACAGAAGCTGGATAACATACGCGTCACCATGGAGCAAAAGCTGGGCGGCATGCAGCAGGATAACAACAAAAAGCTGGATGAAATGCGGCTTATCGTGGATGAAAAGCTGCAGCGGACGCTCAATGACCGCATGTCGCAATCCTTCAAGCTGGTAAACGACAGGCTGGAGCAGGTTTATAAGGGCCTGGGCGAAATGCAGACGCTGGCCGTGGGCGTGGGCGACTTAAAAAAGGTGCTCTCCAACGTAAAGACGCGGGGCACATTGGGCGAAATACAGCTCGAGGCGATATTGAGCGAAATACTATCCCCCGAGCAATATGAAAAAAACGTCGCGCCCACGCGGCAGGGCAGGGATAGGGTGGAGTTTGCCATCAAGCTGCCGGCCGATGGCGACGGGCGCGTGCTGATGCCCATCGATTCCAAATTCCCGATGGACGCCTATTCCGAATTGATGGACGCTTACGAGGGCGGGGACGCGGAGCGGGTGCACGCCGCGCAGGAAACGCTCAAAACGCGTCTGCGCTCCTTTGCGAAGGATATACACGATAAATACATCGACCCGCCGGCTACCACCGAGTTTGGCATCATGTTTTTGCCCACCGAGGGGTTGTATGCCGAGGCGGTGAAGCTGGGGCTGGTGGAGCGGCTGCAGCACGAGTACCGCGTGAGCATCGCGGGGCCCAGCACCATGGCGGCGCTGCTCAACAGCCTGCAGATGGGCTTCCGCTCGGTGGCTATACAAAAGCGCAGCGGCGAGGTGTGGAAGGTGCTCAGCGCCGTAAAAACCGAGTTTGAGCGGTTCCACGATGTGCTTGCGCGCACGCAAAAGCAGCTTACCAGCGCCAACGATGAGCTGGATAAGCTCGTGGGCGTGCGCACCCGGCAAATACGCTCGCGCCTGAAGGATGTTATGTCGCTGCCCACCAATGAGGCCGCGCTGTATCTGCCGCCCGAGGCGGTGGAGGCGGCTGGCGAAGAAGAATATACAGAGGAGGAATAGCACCATGCATACACCGCATATCAATGCCAACCCCGAGGATTTTGCCCCCACCGTGCTTATGCCCGGCGACCCGTTGCGCGCAAAGTACATAGCCGAGCACTACCTGCAGGATGCCGCGCTCATCAACAACGTGCGCGGCGTGCAGGGGCATACCGGCACCTACCACGGCAAGCGCGTATCCGTTATGGCCAGCGGCATGGGCATGCCCAGCATCGGCATATACAGCTATGAGCTTTTTAACGTGTTTGGCGTGCAGAGCATCATCCGCATAGGCAGCGCGGGCGCCATACAGGCAAGCCTGCCGCTGCGCAGCATCGTGATAGGCCTGGGCGCGTGCTACAATTCATCGTTTGCGCGGCAATATGGCCTGCACGGCACATTTGCGCCCGTTGCGAGCTATGATCTGCTTAAAAAGGCGGCCGATACGGCGGACCGGATGGGCCTGCACGCGCAGGTGGGCAATCTGCTTTCCAACGATTTGTTCTATGACGACGCGCTCTCCACGCTGGAATGGCAAAAGATGGGGGTGCTGGCGGTAGAGATGGAAGCCGCGGCGCTGTACATGACGGCGGCCCGCGCAGGCAAGAATGCGCTGGCCATTTGCACCATCAGCGACAACCTTGTGACCGGCAAGGAATGCACGGCCGAGGAGCGGCAGGATACCTTTACGCAGATGATGGAATTGGCGTTGGAGATAGCGTAGTATCCACGCATTGTTCGGTTGATTCAGCTTTAGCAGCCGTAATAAAAAAACGCCATGGGCATTTTCGCCCATGGCATTCGTTTTACACTAAAACCGGGAAATATCTATCGAAAACGCTTTATGGGTTTATCGGCCCAAATCCCAGTTTTGCAGGGTGCGCACCTTGTAAATATTGGGATAGAAATAGTGGTGGTTGTAGAGCACGGTGTCATCCTGCACATCATAAAACGCCTGCTTCGAGCCCACGATGGGCGTGCCGACCGGCAAGTCAAATATAGCGGCCAGCTCTTCGGACAACGCATACGGGCAATACTCATTGAGCGAATGCGCCAGCTCGCGGTTCATGAATTCGCGCACCAGCGCGTGCACATATTCGAAGTGCATATTGTTCCAATCGTCGCGCACCAGCTTGGCGATAGGTATATACCCGTATGTGACGATGGCGGGCTGACGGTTGGCGTAATAGATAATCGTGTTGCGCAGCACGGGTTCGCCCACAGGGAGCCGCAATTCGCTGGCCACCTCTTCATCGGCGTGCAGCTGCGCCTGCGCGTGCAGGCGTATGCGCACCTTGTAGCCGGCCTTCTTTAAAAAATCGACAAAGTAGAAGCTGCGGTTTTCGTGATCGAGCGCACTGGGGTGGATAAAATTGCCGGCGCCGTGCCGTTTGGTGATATAGCCTTCTATCGCCAAAATCAACATGGCCTCACGCAGCGTTACCAGGCTTATGCCAAGGCGCGCCGCCAAGGTGGCTTCTGGAGGAAGCTTGTTATTTACGAAGGTTTCGGTTTTGAAGATTTGCAGCAGCTGCCGCTTTATTTCCATATAGGCGCTGTAGTTTGCGTTTGCCATTCTACCTCCCATGATATGCTATGCATATATGCAATGATATATTATACCATATAGATTCTGTGCATGCAAATGCGCCCGGATAAGAAAAAATTATACAAACAGCCACATAGATAGAAGAAACGCGGCTGTTAACCGGCGCAATGCAGGAGGCAGTGCCGCATCGTTTTATTCACCTGCGATCATCTTATCGAAAGCGGCGGATGCTTCGGCCAGCCGCGCATGCGCTGCGGTGGGTTCCTTGCAGCTTGACGAAAGCGCGCCGGTTGGGCAATAGTCGGCGCACAGGCCGCAGCTGCGGCACAGCGCGGCATCCAGGTGCATGGTAGGATACTCCAGCTTGCGCGCGGCATAAGGGCATACCAGCGCACACTTGCCGCACTTGGTGCAAGCCTCGGGGGCAAACGAAAAGGCAAGGTCTGTGACGCATTCCCGCTGCGGGAAATTCGGCAATGCCGCGCCCACGGCTTCTTGCAGGCTGCCAAAGCCCAACGTTTGCAGCAGCTCAGCAAGCTGCCTGCGCAGGGTGCCCACATAGCCTATGCCCTTAAGGATGGTGGCCGTGCACACGCCCACCGCATGGCTGCCCACCATTAAGAATTCCAGGGCATCTGCGGCGCTCATCACGCCGCCAATGCAATAGAGGTTCTTATATCCCTTCACGCCGCGCGCTATATCCGCGTTGATGCGCAGGGATATGGGCTTGATGGCGGCGCCGGTCAGCCATCCATATCCGTCCCCGCTCATCATGAGTGGGCGGCGGTTGTGAATATCTATCTTGAGCACCGGGCCGATAGAATCTATGGCCGCCACGCCGTCGGCTCCGTGTTCATAACAGGCCCGCGCCGTGGCCGCCGGGTTTGCCCAGTTCCCGCTAAGCTTGCATATGACGGGTATGCGCACATGCGCCTTGGCATAGTCGAGCATGGGCAGCAGCGTATCTTCGGTGTAAGATACGAGCTCTATCATGTGCGCGCCGGCCTTCTCTACATCTTGCACGATCGCCTTCGCTTCACCCGGGGTATGGCCCACGCTCCCTATCACCGTAGCGCCAGCCCGCACCGCCTCGGGTATCTCTTTTTCATACCACGCGAGCCTGTCGAAATCGGCCCACTTCTCGCAGTTTATCAGCGTATCCCCCGAAACCTTGCCTATGTGGTGCACGGGGTTCACGGCGGCCTGCAAGCGTATGGTCTTGGTGACTACAGCGCCAAAGCCCGCCTCATGCGCGCGTATCATGCCCTGCGCCCCATAGCTGAGCGGGCCGGATGCCAAAATGAACGGGCTTTGCAGCCTGCGGCCGCAATACTCTATGCTGGTGTCTATGCCTTTGGTTTCTGTCATATGAATTCATCCTTCCTGCCGTGCGCCGGCCACGTCTTCTATGGCTTCGATGAGCTGCATATAGCCTGTGCAGCGGCACAGGTTGCCGGATATAGCGGTTTTAATCTCATTCCGCGTGGGATGCGGGTTTTTATCGAGCAGCGCCTTGGCGCTCAATATGAAGCCGGGCGTGCAAAAACCGCATTGCAGCGCATGATGATCGAGCACCGCCTGCTGTAGGGGGTGCAATATCCCATCCTGCTCCAGGCCTTCTATAGTGGTGACGCTTTTGCCGGCCACACTCGCCGCCAGAACAAGGCAGCTATCGGCCGTTTCCCCATCTATAATGACGGTGCACGCGCCGCACTCACCCACGCCGCAGCCCTCCTTAACGCCGGTAAGCCCCAGTTGATCGCGCAGCACATCGAGCAGCCGCGCGTTTGGCTCGATGGCGATGTGAACAGGCGCGCTGTTTAGCGTGAATGAAAGTGAAAACGTAACCATGCTATTCCTCCTCGGCTATGCCGGCGGCAGCGCACAGCGCGCGCTGCACCAACGCTTCGGCTACCGGCTGTTTATAGGGAGTGGACCAGCGCAAGCCCGTGCGCGCGTTCATCTCTTCGGCCACGGCTTTCCCGCACTCGAAAAAAAGATGGGCGCAAGGCGTTTGCCCAAGCAGCAGCTTTTCCGCCATCGGAACCCTGCCCGGCACAGGGAAGACGCAGCCCGGCGCAATGCGCGCATCGGCTATGCGGCCCTCCTCGAGCAGCAGCGCCGCCGCCACGTTCATGCGGGATATGGCCAGCGCCTTGCGGCGTCCCAGCTTCACAAACGCGGTGTTGTATGCCGCGGCGCTCGAAAAATGTATGCGCACCGCCAGTTCATCTGGCGCCAGCTTTACCTTGCCCGCGCCGATATATATATCCGGCGCCGGCACGCTGCGCAGGCCGCGCAGGCTGTGCAATTCTATTTCTGCACCCAGCGCCACGAAGGGCGATAGCGTATCGGCCGCGGGCGAACCGTTGCACAGGTTGCCGCCCACCGTGCCCATGTTGCGTATTTGCGGCGAACCCACAGAGGACGCCGCCGCGCATAAAAACGGCGCGTGCTCTTGCAGAAGCGCGCTTTGGCTTACAGCGCTGTGACTCGTTGCGGCGCCGATAGAAATCGTGCCGTCCGCTTTCATAGCGAAGCCGTGCAGTTCGGCAAGGCCGTTTATATCTATAAGATAGCGTGTTTCGGCCAGGCGCCGCTCGCCGGCGCGCAGCTGCACCATCAGGTCGGTGCCGCCCGCATAGGGCTTGGCTTGGCCCGCATATTCGTGCAGATATTGCAACGCCTCGTGCAGCGACTTAGGCTTTATGTATTGAAGTTGCTGCATCACTTTACCCCTTGCTCAATTTTTTGCCCAGCAGCACCTGCTCCAGTCCTGCCGGGTTTTTGCGTATGCGGCGGCCGGTGGCGCTATATACCGCGTTTGCGATGGCGGCGCCCACGGCTTCGGTGGCGGGCTCGCCCACGCTCTTGGCGCCATAGGTGCCCTTTTCGTCATCGCACTCGAATACGTTCACGCGCATGTTTGGCATATCCATTGCGGTGGGCAATATGTATTCATCCAAATTGGGGTTGCCCACCTTGCCGGCGTGCAGCTCCACATCTTCCATTACGGCGAAGCCCTGCCCCATCACGATGCCGCCATATATCTGCCCCTTTATCAGCGCGGGGTTTATGGCCGTGCCCACGTCATGGCTCGATGTAACGTGCAACACGTCGACATAGCCGGTGCGCATATCCACCTCTACCTCGGCCACCACGCAGCCATAGGCGAAGGTGGGGGCAATCACGCCTTGCCCGGTTTCGTGATCTTGTACGCATGGCTCGGGCACAAACCAGGCATAGGAAGAAAGCTGCTTGCCAGCCCATATGCCCGAGCCTGTCACCGCGTTGAACGGCACCGTATAAGCCGGGTAATCGGGCAGATAAAACACACCGTCCCGCAGAAGCAGCTGCTCGCCGCTGTTTACACTAAAATCATCAAGGCTGTATGGCTTTAGCCCGTTGACCTGTTCGATCTTGCGCATGTCCGCAAAGAACCCTAGCTCTACAGCGTTTTGACGCATGACGGCATTTAACTGCAAGCCGGCCTTGCGTACGGACTGCGCGCCCATCACCGTGCCCCGGGAGGCCACCGTCATACCACAATCGGCAATCGCGTGCGTATCCACCCCAAAGGACTGGACGTTTTCATAGGGTACGCCCAGCGCCTCGGCAGCTATCTGCGCGTAGGCAGTCTTAAGACCCTGCCCGTTTTCGGCAAGGCCGGAGTGCACCAACACGCTGCCGTCTTCATTGGCGATGAGCATCGCGCCGGAAGCATCTGGCGATTCGGCGCCAAAGCCGCAGCTGCGGTGGCATATGGCCATGCCAATGCCGCGCCGCTTCACAGAAGACGTTTGTTTTTTATATGTTTCGCGCTTTTTTTCATAGTCGGTCTCGGCCAGCGTATGTTCCATAACCTCGCTGATTGTGACGTGGCTGAGCGTTGCCCCGGTGGCGTGCTGATTGCCGGTTTTGAGGCAGTTAATGCGGCGCATTTCCACCTCGCTCAGGCCAATTTCCTCGGCTATTTCATCTATGAATTGCTCTTGGGCGAACAGAAGCTGTGGTGAACTATAGCCGCGCATGGCGCCGCCGTGCACGTTGTTGGTAAACACGCCAAATGTATCGGTTTTTACATTGGCGATGCTGTATACGCCGGCGCTATGCGCGTTGGCGCGCCAGTTCATAAACTGCGTTTGATTGTTGTAGGCGCCGCAGTTGTCTATCTGCGTGCCCTCCCAGGCCACGATGCGCCCGTCCTTCATGATGCCCGCCTTGTAGCGCAGCAAAAACGGATGCCGCTTCGAACTCTCCAAAAAGGATTCTTCGCGTGTAAACGTCATCTTCACCGGCCGGTTCACATGCCTGCACAGCCAGGCGGCGCGCGCAGCCAGCAGGCCCAAGCCCTCCTCTTTGCCACCGAACGAGCCGCCCAGCGTCTGCTGCAATATCTGCACGCGATTGAGCGGCGCGCCCAAAATATCCGCCACATAACGGCGTGTAAAAAACGGGTTTTGCGCCGCGGCATATACGGTCATTTCGCCGCTGCCGGCATGCTGCACGGCAAGCGCGGCTTCGGGCTCTATATAAGCGTGCTCAATATATTGGGTTTCATACTCGCGCTCGATGACGAAATCGGCCTCGGCAAACGCCTTTTCCACATTGCCCTTGCGCAGATGAAACACGGATTCTTTGAAGATATTATCGGGATATTTTTCCTGCACCACCGGCGCGCCCGGTTCCAGGGCGGCGCGCATGTCATATACCGCCGGCAGCTCTTCATATTCTACCCTTATGGCTGCCAAAGCCTCGCGCACCTGCTGCGGCGTTTCGGCACACGCCCATGCCACCACATCACCCACATAGCGCACCCTGTCGGTGATATACATGTAGGATGCCCAGCTCTGCGGTTTTTCCACATCGGCGGCGGTCACTACCGCCAGCACCCCCGGCAGGCGCAAAGCCTCAGAAGTATCTATATGCACCACTTTGGCGCTGCTGCGCCCGCTGCGCAGCACACCGCCATATACCATATCCGGCATGGAAAGATCCGCCGCAAACCGCGCGCGGCCCGTCACTTTGTCGTAGCCATCGATTCGCGGCACGGATCGGTTTATCGCGTTGAATTGTTTTTTACCATAGAGCGGCATTCGTTATCCTCCACTTTGTGGGCGAACTTCCCAAAACTGTGCGCTTTGCTCGCGCAACCGCTCGCGTATGGCGGCTTTATCCAGCGTTTGCAGCCGGCCGTTCAGCTTTAGCGGCCTACCCTGCACAAACACATGCTCCACATCGCCCGGGTTGCGAAAAAGCACGACTTGGTCGTATATGTTTTTTAGGTTTACGGGCGTAGGCGTATCGTCTGTGCGTATGGTAATCACATCCGCCTGCATACCCGGCGCCAGCGCGCCTATCTGCGCGTTGCCCAGCGCCTTTGCACCCATGGCGGTGGCCATGGTGAACACGGTCTTTGCATCCATTACCTGCGGGTTTTGCAGATGCGCCTTGTGTATCAAAAACGCGCCGCGCATCACCTCGAAGAAGCTGTTGATGTATCCGTCGCTGCCCAACCCTACCTGCACGCCCGCGCGCAGCAGCGCCGGCACAGGCGCCACGCCGCCGCCCACCTCGCAATTTGAAAGCGGCATGCTCACAGCCCCGGCCCCGCTTTTGGCATAGAGGGCTATTTCGGCCTCGTTTAGCTGCACCAGCTGCGAAGCCAGCACATCGGCATCGAGCACGCCCCACTCGGCATAGGTTTCGACTGGGCGTTTGCCCAAATGCGCCAAGCACCAATCGGGTTCGGCAACGCTCTCGCTCAGGTGCATGTGGAACTTCGTGCCAAGCTGCCGCGCCATCTCTCTCGCGCGCAGCACATAGCCGTGCCCACAGGTAAACAAGGTGTGTATGCTCATAGCGCCGCCTATCAACGCATCTGCCTTGTGCGCTCGTATGAACGCGGCGTTTTCCTCTAGGCCCAGCGCGGCGTTTTCGGCGCTTACGCGCTCGCAGGCTTCGAATGTGAGCGTGGCGCGCAAGCCCGCCTTTTGCACCGCCAGCGCCTCGCTTTCCAGCGCGCCGGGCAGTGACAGGGGCGCTTCCAATATATCGAAAAACGCGGTCGTGCCGCTTTCTATCATCTCTACACAGGCCCACTCCGCCGTAAGCTCCGCCAGTTCGCGGCTTATACGGTTTTCAACATGCGGCCACCAAAAATCTTCTAAAAATCCATTAAACTCCTCCACCACGGCATCCGTGCTGATGCCGTGTGAAAGCACGCCATACATATGCGTGTGCCCGTTGATGAAACCGGGCAAGATAATCTGGTTTTTACAATCTAAATACTCATCCTGCGGGCCGGGCTTCAAATCCTGCCATGGCCCCAGCTGCGCTATGCGCCCATCTTTTATGCAAAGGCCCCAATGCGGTTGCGGGCCTGCCGGCGTCAGCACCGCCGCGCCGTGTAGTATGATGCTTCGTTGCATAGTGCCTCCGTTAGAAACGCTTGTGAAGTGGCGGGGAGAACGCCGGGCGCCTCCCCGCAAAAAATCTTCTATTACCTTTATCTTCTGGCAGTCACATTGCCCATGGTGAGCGCCATGAGCGCCTTGATGGTGTGCATGCGGTTTTCAGCTTCATCATAAAGCACGCTATGCGGGCCATCCATCACTTCGCTGGTCACCTCTATGTCGCGGTCGGCAGGCATGCAGTGCATGTAGATGGAATGCTTCTTCGAAAGCTCGATGCGCTCGCGGTTCACAATCCATCCCGGGTTTTGGTTGATCATCTCCACGCCGCGTTTTTCATCATCACCCACGGTCATGATGGGGCCCCAGCCCTTGGCATAGATGATGTCGGCATCGGTGCAGGCCTCGTCCATATCGTTCACAATTTCGAATTTCGAGCCATATGCTTCGGCGTTTTCGCGGGCCACCTTCAGCACATCGGGCATCAGCTCAAAGCCCTTGGGGTGCGCCAGGGTTACGTCCAGCCCAAAACGCGGCATGAGCGTCACCAAAGACTGCGCCATAGAAAGCGGGCGCATATAGTTGCCGGCGCTCGTCCAGCTAATAACGAACTTGCGGCCTTTTAGCTCGTTGTGGAACTTTTCGCGTATGGTATACAGGTCGGCGATGGATTGCGTGGGATGCCACAGGTCGCACTGCATGTTGTATACGGGGATATTCGAATATTTTGCCAGCTCACGCATCCACTTATGTCCATCCACAAAAGAGTTGCGCACGCCTATGGCATGACCCATGCGTGAGAGCACCTCGATGGTGTCTTTCGGGGTTTCGCCGTGATCAATTTGCGTGGCTTTGGGGGTGAGATAGTTGGCGTGGCCGCCCAGCTGGGTGATGCCGCATTCGAAAGCGTTGCGGGTGCGGGTAGATTCTTCGAAGAATAACATAAACAATGATTTGTTGTGGAGCCAATCGGTATCCAAATCGAGTAGATAGCGCTTTTTAAGCTCATCGGTGACGAGCATAAGCGTTTCCAATTCTTCGTTTGTCCAATCCTGCTCGCACAAAAAGTGCTTGCCCTTGAGTCCGGTCTGCATGAAAATTACCTCCGCTTTTTTATTGTTTTTTATAAATTGCACTATATTACTATATCAATTTGTGATATTATTGTAGTACAAGCCAAACATATTAGCAAGGAGAATTTATCGTGGAAGAGAAAAATGTTACATGCAAGGCCGCCGTTGATCAAATCGCCGATTACATCGCTGGCAACCAAAAGGAAATCACCCAATTTTTGGCAGATTTCATCGCCATTCCCAGCGTCACCTATCAAGAAGGCGCCGCCGTCAGCTTCTTGGCTGACAAAATGCGCGAATTCGGCTATGACGAGGTGCGCGTGGATCCGGTGGGTAACGTGCTGGGGCGCGTGGGCAGCGGGCCGATTACGCTGCTTTATGACGCGCATATAGATACCGTGGCTCCCGGCGACGAAAGCGAGTGGGGCGGGTTTGCGCCCTTTGGCGGAGAGGTGAAGGACGGGGTGATACACGGCCGCGGCGCGGTGGATGACAAAGGCTGCCTGGCCGGCATCGCCTATGCGGGCAAGGCGATTAAGGCGCTGGGGCTTGATAAGGGCTTCACGCTGTGGGTGTCGGGCTCCATATCCGAAGAAGATGTAGAGGGCAGCTGCGTGGAGGCCATGCTTAAAGAAATGCCGGATATTAAGCCTGCGTATGTGCTGGTGGCCGAAAGCAGCGAGGGGCGCATCGTGCGCGGGCACAAGGGGCGCGCGCTGCTGCGCATCACTGTGCCTGGCAAAGCCGCCCACGCAAGCGCTGCCTGGCGCGGCGACAACGCGCTGGTGAAAGCCCTGCCCATCATGCAGCGCATACACGAATATCAAGCTTTCGAAGAAGATGAATTCTTGGGTAAAGGCACCATAGAAGTAACCCACGTCAACCCCAAAACGCCTTCGCTCAACACCATACCCGGCGAGGCCGTCATCACCTGCGATCGCCGCATTTCGCGCAGTGAAAGCATAGAGGAGCTGCTGCAGGAAGCGCGGCAGTTCTTTGCGGATATACCCGGTGTGAAGGCGGATATCGATACCGAAGAAGTGACCACCTATACCGGCTATAACATAAAATGCGTGGACTATTTCCCCTCGTGGGTGATGCCCGAGGAGCATCCGTTCATACAGGCCGGCATACGCGCTTATGAGGATTCTTTCGGTGAAGCGCCCACCGTGGGCCGCTGGGATTTCAGCACCAATGCCACCTCCCTGTGCGGCCGCCAAGGCATACCCGCCATGGGCTTTGGCCCCGGCGATGGCGCCCTGTGCCATTCTTATAACGATAGCCTGCCGGTGGCGGATCTGCTAAAAGCCATACGGTTCTACGCCGCCCTGCCGCTGTATGTGAGCAAAATCATTAAATAAGCAAGCATTTGCACGCTTTGGGGTACGCCTTAGCAGGGCGGCCCCCAAGCGCTGCCGCTGACAGCGCGGCAAATTTTACACATCCTTCTTGGTGTTCCTGCATTTTGCAAGCAGCGGTGTGATTTGTAATATTTGCATATACGCCATGGCTTTTTCTGTAAAAAGCATCGTTCTGCTGCAGGGAATGTCGTTAAATAGCGATGGCGGCGGCAGCATATCGGCGCCGGGGCAAGGCTGCGGATTGTGGAACAACCAAGATGAACCATCTTGACAAAAGATATATTCATATGTAGACTATATTATAATAAAGTGATTCACTCTCTAGAAGACTAATCCTATTATGAGCACGGTTATGAGCACGGCAATGAAGACATAATGAAGACATGTATTAAAAACAAATGCGCGCAAGCGTACAATAAAAAAGGAGCACAACAACATGATTGATGTGAAGATTTTGGGTATCAGCGGCAGCCATCGCAAAGGCGCCACAGAGTACTGTGTGCAAGAAGCGCTGAATGCAGCGGCGCAGGTGCCGGGCGTTACAACGGAATTCGTTACCCTTAGGGGTAAGAAGATCGGGCACTGCATCCACTGCAACAAGTGCGTGAAGGATGGAACCCTGTGCGCCATCAAAGATGATTTCCAAGAGGTACAGGAAAAATTCCACGCGGCGGACGGCTATGTGGTGGGCAGCCCCGTCTATCAGATGAATTCTACGCCGCTCATTCAAGATTTCTTCAGCCGTTTACGCCCCACATATCTGGTGCATCCGGGTTTGCTGGCAAACCGGGTGGGCGGCGCGCTCACCACCGGCGGCACGCGCCACGGCGGGCAGGAAATGTGCCTTCTCACCTTGCGCAATTGCTTCTTAACTTATGAGATATTGGAAACCGGCGGCCCCGGCGGTAACTATTGCGGCGCTTCTGTGTGGAGCCAAGACCGCAAAGAAGAAGGCGCCAAGGAAGACCTGATTGGCATGGAAAAGGTGGTAGGGCTTGGCCGGCGCGTTGCCGAAGCGGCGCTCATCTTAAAGGCCGGCCGCCATTATCTCAAGGAGCAGGGCATCGAGTTTAAGCGCGAGGACCTTTGGTTTAAAGACCACTACAAAGACCTATAGCCATTTACTGTTCCATTGGGTTCTCAAACTGGGTTTTCAAACGGTTTACTCCCCTTTGTGCGGGGTAAAATATAACCATAATGAAAGAGGAAAAATCATGATGAAGAAACTAAGTACCATCCTCGCAGTGATCCTTTCCCTGTTGTTTGTGTTGGCGGCTTGCGCCCCTGCCGCTGCACCTTCCGCCCCGGCCGACACCGCACAGCAACCCGAAGCCGCTCAGGGGTTTAAGGTGGGCTTGTTGGTATCCGGCCCCACCAATGACAGCGGATGGAATGCCGTAGCCTATCAGGGGCTGCAAGCGGCCATCGCTGATTTGGGCGTTTCGGGCGATTGTGTCGAAAACGTATCGGCGCAGGCTCAAGAAGAAGTGCTGCGCAATTTCGCAAACCAAGGTTACGACATGATCATCGCGCACGGCTACGAATTCAACGATGCCGTCACCAAGGTAGCCAAGGATTTCCCCAATATTAAGTTTGTGGTTACGAGCTCCAGCGTCGCGGTGGAGCCGAATCTGGCCGCGCTTGAGGTATCCAATAAAGAAGCTGGCTTCATCGGCGGCGTTTTGGCAGGCGCTTTCACGGAAACCAATAAAATTGCCTACATAGGCGGCGAAGAAATGCCCCCCATCACCGATGCGGCTGATGGCTTCGTTGCGGGTTCCAGGCTGGTGAACGAAGCCGTAGAGCCTCAGGATACCCTGATAGGCAGCTGGGATGATGTTGCCAAAGCCAAAGAGGTGGCCATCAGCTACATCGAAAACGGATGCGATGTCGTGTTGGGCAATGCCAACCAGGCGGGCCTGGGCGTTATCGAAGGCGCCAAAGAAAAGGGGAAGACGGCCATCGGCTTTGCAGGCGATCAGGCGGAAGTAGCCCCCGAAACCGTTGTTGCCAGCTCGAAGTATGATCTGTCTGTGGGCATAAAGTTCGTTATAAACGAGGCGCTGCAGGGCACATTTGAGGCCAAATACTATCTGCTGGCCACAAAAGAAGGCGCGACCGGCGTCCTTTGGAACGAAGCCTTAAAGCCCAGCCTGGACCCCGCCAAGGTGCAGCTGGTAGAAGACACGATACAGGCAATCGTTAACGGCGAAATAGATGTAGAGGCGCTTATCGCCGCCGTGCAGCGATAGTATTTAACGACACGGAGATACAAGCGTAAATAAAATGTCGAGGGCTGGTTTTGCTGGCACGGTAAACCGGCCCTTGCATTCGCTTTTATATCGCTGTACGCTATTCATGCCAATGATCGTTCCATATGATTGCGCACAAACAAACGCGAGGACAGTGCGCAGAAAGCACGGGTAAGAATGAACACACAACGGATTAAAAAGCTTTTGCAGCAGGGCTCGTCTTCGTGGATTCCTGTGGCTTCCGTTTTATTAGCATTCGTGGTGAGCGGCGTAATCATACACCTTTGCGGGCTCGATGTGATTTCCGCCGCCAAAAACATGATAGAGGGGTCTTTGGGCAGCAAAAACGCCATCGCCGAATCCCTCCTCAAAATGGGCCCCCTCATCTTCACCGGGCTGGCCTACGCTTTGGCCGCACGCTGCGGCCTCGTAAACATCGGCGCCGA
The DNA here is from genome assembly GCA_031261085.1 of Christensenellaceae bacterium. Classification (GTDB taxonomy): domain Bacteria; phylum Bacillota; class Clostridia; order Christensenellales; family CAG-138; genus Pelethousia. The sequence continues at coordinate 22,154 of JAISKB010000022.1, read as the reverse complement.
GGGCCAGCTGTATATTGGCGGCCTCACGGCTGCGCTGGTAGGCATCTATATTCCCAACCTCCCCGCCCCGCTCCATCAGCTTTTTGCCGTATTGGCCGGTTTTGTAGGCGGCGGCTTGTGGGGCTTTTTATCCGGCTGGCTGAAGGTGCGGTTTGGCTCCAGCGAGGTCATCACGACGATTATGCTCAACTACGTTGCCCAATACCTCATCAATTATCTGGTGAGCGGCCCGCTTGAAGAACCGCCGGGCACCTTCCCTCAAAGCAGACCCATTGTCGAATCTTCCCAGCTCACACGGTTTTTGCCGGGTACGCGCTTGCACATCGGCATTTTTATCGCGCTGCTGTGTTTGGTTTTATTTTATTTTTTCCTTTGGAAGACAACACATGGTTACGAAACCCGCGTGGTGGGTGCAAACCCTGAAGCCGCTTCGTATGCAGGCATGAAACCTTCTTCGAGCGTATTGCTTTGCATGTTTTTAGCCGGCGGTTGTGCCGGGTTGGCCGGCGCCACAGATATTCTAGGCATACAATGGCGGCTCATGCCCAACTTCTCCAACGGCGCCGGTTTTGATGGCATAGCCGTGGCGCTGCTGGGGCACAACACGCCTTTGGGTATATTTTTTGCCGCGGCGCTGTTTGGCATCGTGCGAAGCGGCGCGAACCTCATGCAGATGCTCTCCAAGGTTCCCGTATCCATCGTGAACATATTGCAGGCTCTGGTAGTTTTATTTGTTGCAGCGAGCAATATCGTGTTTTTAATAGCGCGCCGTCGCGCCATTGCGCGGGCCGCTCGCCGCGACAGCGCTCCCGAAGAACCCAACGCTCCTTCGGAGATACCGTAACCCAACCCCCAACACAGCGTTTAGAAGGGAGCTGAACACAGCTTGTTATCGCAAATTTGTAACTTTTTGGCCGCTGATTTACGCATGGCCATGCCCATTCTTATTGCGGGCATGGGTTTTCTCTTCAGCGAGCGAGCAGGCGTGGTTAACATCGGCGCGGAAGGCATTATGCTCTTTGGCGCTTTGGCCGGCGTCGTTGGCGCGCTCTATCTCAACAGCGCCTGGCTTGGCCTGCTGGCTGCGATGCTCGCCGGGCTGCTGGTGGCCGCCATATTCGCATTGCTCACGGTTTCCCTGCATGCCGATCAAATCGTGGTGGGCGCTGGCATCAACATCCTGGCCGCTGGCTTAACCACCACGGTAAACCGCATCGTGTTTGGCATGAACGCCACGCCGCCCGCCATACCTTCGTTTCATGTGCTGCCTTTCCCGGATGCGCTTGCGCGCATATCTTGGCTGGGCGAGATACTATCCACCATTTTTTCGCAGAACATATTGGTATACCTGGCGCTGTTCATCGCGCCGCTTTCGCAATATTTCCTGTTCCACACCGAAATCGGCCTAAAGATACGCGCCGTGGGCGAATATCCCAAGGCGTGTGATACCGTGGGCATCGACGTGGTGCGCGTGCGTTATGGCACCATTCTTTTCAGCGGCCTGCTCGGCGGCGCCGCCGGCGCCTATCTTTCGCTGGGTGTTCTCAGCTTTTTTATGGAATCTATGACCGCCGGCCGCGGATTCATCGCGTTGGCAGCCGTGGTTTTTGGCAAATATACGCCCTATGGGGTGCTGGGCGCCGCGCTGTTATTTGGCGCCGGGCTTTCGCTGGAATCCCGCCTGCAGGCGCTGGGCACGGGCATACCCTATCAGTTTATACTGATGGCGCCCTACATACTTACCATATTGACGCTGGCCGGCTTTGTGGGGCGCAATAAAGGCCCGGCCGCCAGCGGCATCCCCTATATAAAAGAATGATATTTTTGAAACGCGACCCTGCATTTGGGTTAAGGAGATGATGGAGTAATGGCAAATAAAAAGCAGATGGACAACCAGGCGCTCACGCAAAAGCAAACGACTCCGCCGCTGCTTGAAATGCGCCACATAAGCAAATACTTTGCCGGCGTGCGCGCCAACCACAACATAAACCTGCAAATTTGCCAGGGCGAGGTGCATGCCCTGTTGGGAGAAAACGGGGCCGGTAAATCCACATTGATGAACATCCTTTACGGGCTCTATCCGCCTACCGCTGGCAAGATATATTGGAAAGGGCAGGCGGTGGATATTCAAAGCCCAAAGGATGCCATTGCTTTAGGCATCGGCATGGTGCACCAGCACTTCATGCTCATACCCGCTTTAAGCGTGGTCGAAAACGTAGTGCTCGGTATGAACTGCGGCCGGCAAGGCAGGCTAAACCTAAACGAAGCCGCCAAAAAAATCGAAGCGCTTGCCAAGGCCTACAATATGTCCTTGGATCCTTGGGCGAAGGTTTGGCAGCTATCGGTCGGCCAACAGCAGCGCCTCGAGATACTCAAGGCGCTCTACAAGGGCGCCGACCTTCTCATACTCGATGAGCCCACCGCCGTGCTTACCCCACAAGAAACCGAAGAGCTGTTTAACATGATTCGCCGCCTCACCGAGGCAAATCACACGGTGATATTTATAAGCCATAAGCTGAACGAGATTATGGCCATATGCGACAGGGTTTCTATATTGCGGCTGGGTGAAATAACGAGCACGATACATGTGTGCGATACCTGCCAGCAAACGTTGGCCCGCCTGATGATGGGCGGCGAGGAATTGAGCGCCATAGAGAAAAAACCTGCCTCCCTGCATGAAACCGTGTTGGAATGCACAAAGCTTTGCTGCCGTAACACGCGCGGGCTTATGGCGCTAAAAGACCTTTCCCTCTCGTTGGCGGGCGGTGAAATCCTGGGCATCGCGGGTGTGGATGGCAACGGACAATCCGAACTGGCGGATGCGATATGCGGTTTGCTCACGCCCGAATCCGGCAAGGTGCGCATAAACGGCGTGGATATGGCCGGCAAATCCGCGCGTGCTTTTTTGGAGCAGGGGGTGGGTCATATCCCCGAGGATAGGCATCGCCGCGGCGTGGTGCTATCCATGAACATACGCGAAAACTTTATATTGATGAACTATTATAAAGCGCCTATGTCTCATAAGCACCTGCTGGATTGGAAGCTTATAGATCGCCTTACCGATGAAGCCATGGCAAGCTACCAGGTGAAAGCGCCCGATCGTGACGCGCTTATGCAGAACCTTTCGGGTGGCAATCAACAAAAAATCGTTTTGGCGCGGGAGCTGTCCAAAGCGCCTTCCCTGCTCATCGCCATGCATCCATCCCGCGGGCTGGACTTTGGCGCCACGGCATATGTACACAACCGCATCATCGAAGCGCGCGACCGAGGCTGCGCCGTGCTGCTGATATCCACCGAAATAGAAGAGATACTGGCGTTGAGCGACCGTGTGGCCGTGCTATATGAGGGGGAAGTAGTGGGTCAGATGCCGGCTGCGGAGGTGAAGACCGACACGCTGGGCCTTATGATGGCGGGCGCATTGCGCGGCGCCGGATAGAATGCGGTACTTGCCGTTTTTTACAAGTGCCTTTAAAATAAGAACGTGCATCGAGCACAATGATATCTGCAAACGAGGTAATCCACATGCAAGAATTTCACTTCATTCTCAACGAGGATGCTGTCACCGTATATGCCGAGCCAAACTGGACGATGCTTCGCGTGCTGCGCGATGTGCTGGGACTCACCGGCACGAAGTGCGGCTGCAGCACCGGTGATTGCGGCGCGTGCAAAATCATCTTTGAGGGCGAGGCCATCAACGCCTGCCTTGTGCAGGTGCGCAAAGCCGAGGGCGCCCGCATCACCTCCATAGAGGGTGTTGCCGAAGGCGCGAAGCTGCACCGCATACAGCAGGCATTTATAGATTCAGGCGCGGTGCAGTGCGGCTTCTGCACACCGGGCATGGTTATAGCCGCCAAGGCGCTGTTGGATAAAAATCAAAACCCGACAGAAGACGAGATACGCACCGCGCTCGATAACAACCTGTGCCGCTGCACCGGCTATGTGAAGATCGTGGACGCCATACAAAACGCTGCCCGCGTGCTGCGTGGTGAAGACGCTGTGGCGGCGCAGCAGACATCCTCTGTCATCCCGCCCACCGATGCCATGCTGGCCGCGCGGGCCGCCAACCCCATGGCCGGCGCGCGCCTGCCCATTCGTGACGCCGCCGAAAAGGTCACAGGACAGCTGCGCTATTGCGCCGACATCTCGCTGCCCGGCCAATTGATGGCCAAACTGCTTTATTCCACCGTGCCGCACGCGCGCATCAAGTCGATAGACACCAGCGCTGCGGCGGCTTTACCGGGCGTAAAGGCCATCGTTGACTACCGTAACACGCCAAACGTGCGCTACAATAGCAGTACAGAAGTATTTAATAAATTTTTAACTGAACGGATGTTCGACGACACCGTGCGCTATGTTGGCGACCGCGTGGCCGCTGTGGCCGCCGTGGATGAAGCCACCGCGGCAAAGGCCGTTTCTCTCATAAAGGTAGAATATGAACCGCTGCCGGTGAACTTTGATCCGGAAGCCGCGCTCGAGGAAGGCGCTTATCCCCTGCATGATGCCGCGCTTTGCGGCCTTGCCGGCGGCAACCTGATCGAAACGGTGCGTCAAAATGCGGGTGATGTTGAAGCAGGCTTTGCTGAAGCCAGCCGCACATATGAAGACTGCTACACCTTCAAGCCCATACATCATGCCGCCATTGAAACGCACGCCTGCATAGCAAACTATGCCGCGAGCGGCGCGCTCACCGTCTACACCTCCTCGCAGGATTCTTATGGCCTGCGCGCCAACCTGCGGCGTATGTTCGGCTTGCCCATGAATCGCATCCATGTAAATGTGCCCGCCGTAGGCGGCGGCTTTGGCGGCAAGATAGATATGATGTTCGAACATGTGGCGACGGCGCTATCCATGCAGTCGGGCCGCCCGGTGAAGCTTGTGCTGAACCGGCGCGAGGAGATATGCAACACGCGCAGCCGGCACGCCATGAAGATACGCGTAAAGACCGGCGTGACCCTGGAAGGCCGTATCACCGCGCAGGAATACACGCTGCACTGCAACGCCGGCGCCTATGCCACCAGCAGCAGCGCCGTGATATGGGCGCTAAGCGGCAAGGTGTTTAAGGTGCACAAAAATCCCAACATACGTTTTACCGGCTATGCCGTTATGACCAACCTGCCCGTCAGCGGCCCCATGCGCGGGTTCGGCTCGCCGCAGGTATTCTTTGCGCAGCAGCGGCAGCTAAACCGCATCGCCCGTGATTTGGGTATGGATTTATCCGAGATTGAGCGCCTGAATCTCATTGAGCCCAACAGCTTGGACCCACGCTCTCAAGCGCCCAACGGCAACGTTCGCGTGATGGATTGCTTTACCAAGGCCCTGGAGCTTGCCGACTATGACAACGCTCTGCAACAGCAGAAAGATAGCCAGAACGAGCGCGTGCGCATCGGCATCGGCATCGGCGTTTCCTCTCATGGCAACGGCATGTTTGGCGTTATGACAGATATGACGGCCATGTCGATAAAGCTCAATGAAGATGGCTCCCTGGTGTTTGCGAGCGGGTCGCATGAGATGGGCAACGGCAGCATCACGCTGCAAACGCAGTTGATAGGCGGCGTGCTGGGCGTGGATACGGAGCGCATCGCCTGCGTGCAAGCCGACACGGACGCCACGCTGTATCAACTGGGCGATTATTCAAGCCGCGGCGCCTATGTGAGCGGCCACGCCGCCATAAAAGCAGCCGAAAAAATGAAGGCGCTGCTGCAAGAGGTGGCTGGCGACCTGCTGCAGGTGAACCCGGCGGATATCACCCTGAAAGAAAACGCGGCCGCGGCGCTCGATGGCCGCAGCGCCACACTGGAAGAGGTGGCGGCGCACGCCCGGCATAAACAGCAGCGCGAGCTGGCCATAAACGAAACCTTCACCTCACAGGCCGTGCCCACCTCTTATGGCGCCCATATCGCCAAAGTGGCTGTGGATGTGCAAACCGGCGAGGTGAAGCTGCTCGATTATGTGGCCGTGCACGATGTGGGGCTGGCGCTCAACCCGCTTTCGATAGAAGGGCAAATAGAAGGAGCGGTGATGATGGGTGCGGGGCACGCGCTGTGCGAAGGCATTTGCTTTGATGCGAATGGCCGGGTGAGCAACGCAACGTTTAAAACCTATCGGCTCATACACGCCAAAGAGATGCCTACGCGCATACAGGTAGCGCTCATCGAGCAGGGTGAGCCGGGTGGACCATATGGCGCCAAGAGCATCGGCGAATGCTCGGTTACGCCCTCGCTTGCCGCCATAGGCAACGCGGTGAGCAACGCCATAAACCGTGAGCTGAACGATGCCCCATTCACGCCCGAACGCATTTTGGCTGCGCTTAACGAAGCGCTCGCATAACGTAAAGGCTCATTTAAGCTTTTGGAGGTACAGCATGATTCGCTTGTTTAAAAATGCTACCATCGTGACGGTGGATGCAAAGCGCAGGGTGTTGTTTGGCGAGGACTTGCTCATCGAGGGCGACCACATCGTCGCCGTGGGCGGCATAAGCCCGCAGCAGGCCGCTTCGGCAACAGAAGTGATAGATTGCGGCGGGCGTGTATTGTTCCCCGGGTTTATCAACACGCATACGCATTTGTTTCAAAATTTGCTCAAGGGCTTGGGCGATGACATGGCGCTTACAGACTGGCTGTGCACCATGACATTCCCCGCCGCCAGTTATCTGCAGCCTGAAGACACCTATGTAGCCGCTATGCTCGGCTGCATGGAGGGCTTGCGCAGCGGCATCACCACCACGGTGGATTATATGTATCCGCACCCCGTTGAAGGGCTTAGCGACGGCATTGCACAGGCCTATGCCAAGCTGAGGGTGCGCGGCATATTGGGCCGCGGCTGTATGGATGCCGGGGAGGAATTGGGCGTGTGCCCCGAGATCATGCAAACGCCTGCTCAGGTGGAGCGCGACCTTGTGCGCTTGTTCGACCGCTATCACAACACCGAAAACGGGCGCATACGCATTTGGGCCGCGCCCGCTGCGCTGTGGAGTACCACTGGGGCACTGCTTACGCGGCTGTGGGAAATCGTCAATCACTATCACGCCGGCTTCACCGTGCATGTGTGCGAAACCGTATCCGATCGTGAATTCACCGAAAAGCAGCACGGCTGCGCCAGCACGGACTGCCTGCAAAAGCTTGGCATCCTCGGCCCCAATGTGCTGATGGTGCACTGTGTTTACCTCAACGAGCTGGATATTGCCCGCTCGGCCGAATATGACTTAAAGGTATCTCACAACGCGGTGAGCAACATGTACCTTTCTTCTGGCGTGGCGCCTATACCCGCCATGCTGCGCGCCGGCGTGACCGTGGGCTTGGGTGTGGATGGCGCCGCCAGCAACAACGGGCAGGATATGCTTGAGCTCATGAAAACCACCGCGTTGCTGCAGAAGGTACATACCTGCAATCCCACTGTCATCAGCGCCGAAAAGGTATTGGAAATGGCCACGATAGATGGTGCGCGCGCCCTGGGTATGCAAGATGAGATAGGCTCTTTGGAGCCGGGCAAGAAAGCCGACATCGTATTGTTTGACCCACAAGCTTCGCCTAAGGCCATCCCCCTGCACAACCCCGTATCCACACTGGTATACAGCAGCACCATGCAAAATATCCAAAGCGTGCTGGTGGATGGCGAGTTTGTGCTGCGCGATGGCGCGATATGCGCCGTGGCAGACGAACGCGCATTTTTGCAGCGCGCGCAGCAAACGGCTGATGCGCTGGCTGCCCGCGCCGGCATCAGCAACCGCGGCGCCGGGCATGTGTGGCAGGCGTAAGGCGCACGGCCATTAGGGAGTTATAAGAGTTCCAAAGCAAATGCGAACCCCAAGCCAATACTATTCGGCGAGGTGTTCGCGGTTGCTTTTTATTTGGGGTAAAACCCCATTTCGCTTAAAATGATATTGACAAAGCGCTGTGTAGTTGTGTAACATGTATATAAGTCGATATGTAATGACATTATGACAAATATAAACGGATCATCCATGCATATACAATGCCGGGCAAGCGCGAACGAATGGAGAAGCAAATATGAACAATATTAACGAGCAAGTGGCAAAGCACAAAATAATCCCGGTGATTACGCTGCACAGCGCGGATGACGCTGCGCCGCTGGCCGATGCGCTGATAGACGGCGGCCTGCCCGTGGGCGAAATCACGTTCCGCACAGACGCTGCCGAGGAGAGCATTCGCCGCATAGTAAAGGCCTGCCCTGATATGCTGGTGGGGGCGGGCACCGTCATGAATACCGAGCAGGCGGAACGCGCCTTTGGCGCGGGCGCGCGGTTCATCGTGACGGCGGGCTTTTCCCATACCGTGACAAAATGGTGCGTGGGTAAGGGCCTCCCCATATTCCCTGGTGCGTGCACCCCGTCGGAGCTGATGTGGCTGATGGAGTACGATCTCCATGTGGCCAAGTTTTTCCCAGCCGCCCAGTTTGGTGGGGTGGCCACAATCAAGGCGCTGGCCGCTCCCTTCCCAAACATGCGCTTTTTGCCGACGGGCGGCGTTTCCGAAAAGAATATTTTAGAATATCTCGCATTCCCCAAAATCATCGCTTGCGGCGGCAGTTGGATGGTGAAACCCGAGCTGATTGCGGAGCGGAAGTTCGATGCAATCACAGCGCTCACCCAAACGGCGGTGAAGCTGGTGAACCCATAGGCCACCCCGGTGATTCATACGGTATGCGGCCTGATACCGCCCGAAGCGCTGGGCTTTTGCCACAGTCATGAGCATCTGTGCATATTGGATGGGCAAAGCGCGCGTATAAACCCTGCGCTGCGCATCGATGATGAAGACCTTACCCTGCGGGAGCTGCTCGAATTTAAAGCGGCGGGGGGCGGCGCGGTGGTTGACGCGCAGCCGGTCGGATGCGGCCGCGGCGCCGCGGCTCTGCGCAGGCTTTCCGAAAAAAGCGGTGTGCATGTTATCGCGTCCACCGGCTTCCATAAAATGGAATTCTACCCCGCCGATCACTGGATTTTCACACGGGATGAAAAGCAACTGACGGACTTGTTTTGCACGGAACTGCGCAGCGGCATGTATTTGGATGGCGACGCGGCTTTCCCTGCGTGCCGCAGCGATATCAAGGCCGGGCAGATTAAAGCCGCCTTGGGCGCGGGCCCGTTTCACGCCCAGTATCGCAAGCTGTTTGCGGCGGCGGCGAGCGCGGCGGTTGCGACCGGCGCCCCGCTGATGGTGCATATAGAACCGGGGAGCGATGTGCAAATACCGGCGAATTTTTTGGCGCGGCAAGGCGTAAATCTCTCCCGCGTGATATTTTGCCACATGGATCGCGCGGTGCCGGATATGAGCGTGCACACACTGCTTTGTGAACGGGGAATCACGCTGGAATACGATACCATTGCCCGTGAAAAATATCACAGCGATGCGCGCGAGGTCGAAATCGTGCAGTGCTTGCTCCAAGCGGGGCATGCCGGCCGGCTGCTCATGGGCCTGGATGTCACCAAGCGGCGCATTAAGGCATATGGCGGGGCTCCGGGGCTAAGCTACATACAAACACATTTTTTGCCGCAGCTTCGTCAATGCGGTGTAGAAGAAGACGCGATTCAAAAAATTTTTTACGCCAACCCCGCGCGGATATTTTCCTTTTAATTGCCCGCGCAGGAATGATACAGGTAAGGAGATACACATCATGGCAGCTTCACTCGACTGGACACGCGGCTTTTCGCTGGATTTTTCGCTGCAAAACGGCAGATCACAAGGGGTGGAAGCAACTGCGCGCCGGCTGTCCCAAATGGGCGATATGTATTTTGACACAGCGGCTGCGCAAGCCGCGATACAAAACGAAGACCCGCTGATCTACGAATTTTACGAGCTGGGCGCGCCGCAAAGTGCGGGGGATTTGGCGTTTGGCACGTCCATAATATACGCGGGCAAAGTGGGCGATGAATACTACATGACCAAGGGTCATTTTCATACGATTTTAGATACCTCCGAGGTGTATTACTGCATGGCGGGCAAGGGCGCGATGCTGACCGAAAGCCCCGAGGGGGATACGATACTGCACGAGCTGACGCCGGGGCAGGCGCTGTATGTGCCCCCTCGCTACGCGCACCGCAGCATTAACACCGGCAAGGAGACGCTGGTTACATTCTTTGTTTTTCGAGGGGACGCGGGGCACGATTACGGCACAATCGAAACAAAAGGGTACCGCAAGCTGTTGGTGGAGCGTGATGGGAAGCCTACGCTCATCGACAACCCGAGGTGGAGATAACGGAGCCGCCGTCCTGATTGTGGGTTTTTAAAATATCTTCAAATAATTTACTTGCCAATGTACTTATATTATAATATAATAATGTCATAACATATCAAGAACGAAATTCAGCATAGCAAAGGGGAGCCTCGTGAACAGAAAGTATGAGTCTGCTATAAAACCGACACTTTACTTTATTGGTGTGACGACAGCGAAGTCCTCCATAATGAAGGTGTTCCCGGAGTGGGCAAAGCTTCTTGGCCTGGGCGATGTGGACATCAAGGGTATTGATTTCCCGCTTCACGCGCCCGCGGAGCATTATAGGGAGGCGGTGGAATTTATCGCGAACGATCCGCTTTCGTTGGGGGCGCTTGTTACAACGCATAAAATCGACCTGTACGATTCCTGCAAGGATAAATTCGACTATGTGGATCCATATGCGCGGCAGCTCAACGAGTGCTCCAGCATTTCAAAAAAAGACGGCAGGCTGTGCGCGCACGCGAAGGACCCGATTTCCAGCGGGTTGGCCTTGGAGAATTTTGTGCCCGCCAATTTTTGGAAAACGCACGGCGGGGAAGTTTTGCTGATGGGCGCCGGGGGCAGTTCCCTTGCGATTACGTTATATTTAACGCAAGATAGGTTTATGGAGCAGGGCAATGTTCCCCAAAAAATTACGATTGCCAACCGAAGCCTCCCACGGCTTTTATCCGCCGAAAAGCTATTAAAAAACGTTGCGGATAGAACCGCGCTGGCTTATGTGCTGGGCCCGCTGCCCGCGGATAATGACAAGGTTATGGCCGCGCTGCCGCCTTTTTCGCTGGTTGTAAACGCGACGGGCCTAGGTAAGGATGCCCCGGGTTCTCCCATCACCAATCAGGGGAATTTCCCCGAGAGCAGCCTTGCGTGGGAATTGAATTACCGCGGCAATCTCGTTTTTTTGGATCAAGCCAACGCACAGCAAAGCAGCAGAAATTTAACCGTAGAGGACGGGTGGGTCTATTTTATCCATGGGTGGACGCAGGTTATTGCGGAGGTTTTTCATATCCGCATAGATGACGCCATGCTGACGCTGCTGAGCGAAGCCGCAAAGCGGGCATAATGAAGCATATATGGTAGAATACGAGGAGCGCTGAAATGAAGATACTCGTGACTCCAACCTCGATAAAAAAAGACGACGATACGCCGGGCCTGCTGCGCCTGCGGGGCTTTGCCGACGAGCTGGTGTTCAACCCGTTTGGCAGGCCCCTGACGGAGGATGAGCTGATTCCGCTTTTACAAGGGTGCGACGGCTATATTGCCGGGCTGGATCAAATTTCCGAAAAGGTGCTAAGCGCCTGCCCGAGCTTGCGGGTGATTTCACGATATGGTACGGGTATGGATCGTGTGGACTTAAAAGCGGCTGCCCTGCACGCCATAGCGGTGACGAATACGCCGGGGGCAAACGCGCAGGCGGTGGCGGAGCTTGCGTTTGGGCTGATTTTGAGCTTGGCAAGGGCAATCCCACGATTGCACCAAAGCACAAAAGAGGGCAACTGGGAACGCCACCAAGGCATGGAGCTTGGCGGGAAAACAATAGGCATACTCGGCTTGGGCGCAATCGGCAAGCGTTTGGCAAAATGCTGTATGGGGTTTGGCATGGCAGTTGTGGCATACGACCCTTTTATAGACCGCGCGTTTTGCGAAAGGGAAGGGATACAAATCGAAACGATGCAGGGGCTGCTGCAAAAAGCGGATATTATCAGCATCCATCTGCCGCTTAACGATGAAACGAAAAATCTGATCAATGCCGATACGATTGGCCTCCTAAAAGACGGCGCGCTGCTGATCAACGCCTCCCGGGGCGGGATTGTGGAGGAGGCCGCCGTCTTTAACGCGCTAAAAACAGGAAAGCTGGGCGGGCTGGGCTTGGATGCTTTTGAAACGGAACCCCCATCCGCCTCGCCGCTTTTACAGCTCCCCAATGTGGTAGCGACGCCGCACACCGGCGCGCATACAAAAGAAGCGGTGCTGAAGATGCAGGAGATGGCGGTGGATAATTTAATCGCGGTTTTGTCCGGCGAGGACTGCCCATATAGAATCCAAGCAATAGGAGCGTAATCATTCTATGGGAGAAAAAACAATAACGGTAGTGGGCCATTACGGGATGTCGCTGCTGATGGACGTGGAGCATTTTCCTACCATCGGGGAAACCGTGGAGGGAATTGGGCTGGAGACGGAACCGGGCGGCAAGGGGTATAACCAAGCGATTGCGGCCAGCCGGTTGGGCGCGCATATGAATTTCATCACGGCGGTTGGCGACGACGACTTTGGAAGGAGCTGTGATAAGGATTTGCGGCTCGAAGGGGTAACGGGGCGCTATATCGAGGTGTTTCCAGGTAAAAAGACGGCTTGCGCTTTTGTGATAAATTCAGCGGCAAAGGAAAGTAGCGTATATGTATATCCGGGCGCGATTCGGGACTTGGGCCCGGCGGAAATCAAAAAGTATACAACGGTACTTGAAGGGAGCGCTTTGGTGCTTTTGCCCAATGAGATTTCTCCCGAGGCATTGCAAACGGTTTTGGGGATTTGCGGCGGGGCAGGCGTTCCCATCATATATAACCCGGCTCCCGCGCGAGAGATGCCGACCGAGCTATTAAAATATGTTACGATACTCACGCCCAACGAGACGGAAGCGGCCATTTTAACCGGACAGGACCCAAACCGGCCGTTGGATGTGCCGATGGCCCTCGCAAAGCTTGCCGGATACGGGATACCGAATGTGCTGATTACCTTGGGGCAAGAAGGCTCCATACTAAGGACGCCCACGGGCGACTATAAGATTGACGCCATGAAGGTGGAGGCGGTGAGCACCACGGGGGCGGGAGACAGCTTTAACGCCGCGCTGGCGGTACATTTTCTCGAAACAGGGGATATACTGGCCTCCGCGGAATATGCGGCAGTGGCTTCGGGCTTGCAGGTGATGCGCCCGGGCGTTATCGCGAATATGCCATATAAAAAAGAAGCCGATGCTTTTTATGAAAGGGTAAGGGGACAGCTGTCCCATCGCGTTTAGCGGATAAAAACGAAAGGAAAGTGCATGACATGATTAAAATGGGCATTGTGGGCGCGGGCCTTTGGGCGCAGCAGCACGCGAAATTGTTTCAGGAAATCCCGGATGTGGAGTGCGTTGCGATTTGTGATGTGAATGAAGCGAAGGCAAAGGAGTTTGCCGCGCAATTTCAAATCCCCAAAATCTATACCAGCCACAAAGAGCTGTTGGAAAAATCGGGCTGTGACGCCCTGTCTATCGTAACGCCGGACTTTCTTCATACCGAAATCGTGGTGGATGCCGCAAACGCCGGTATGGATATGCTGATAGAAAAACCGCTCGCCACCGAAAAGGAAGACGTTTATCGAATTGTGGAGGCGGTTCGCAAAAGCAAGGTGCGCGTCATGGTGGATATGCACAATCGTTTCAGCCCGCCGTTTAACAACGCGAAGAGCATTTTGGACAGCGGCTGCTTCGGCAAGGCGATAAACGCGTATTTCCGCCTGAACGACGTGCGCTCGGTCGCCACGGATATGCTGAAGTGGGCTTCCAAGTCCTCGATACTTTGGTTTTTGGGGAGCCATTCGCTGGATACGCTCAACTGGCTTTTAAACAGCCGTCCAAAAGAGGTGTTCGCCAGGAGCAGCCGCGGCGTATTGGATGCGGCGGGGGTGGATGCCGTGGATGTTTATCAGGCAAGCCTGCTGTATGAAAACGGCGTGATCGCGCAGATGGAAAACGGCTGGATTACGCCAAACGGGAACCCCTGTGTAAACGATATTAAGTTCAATGTGGTGTGCGAATGCGGCAAGTTGGATATCGACGCTTCGAACAATACCCTGTTGAAGGTTACCAGCGATACCCGCATGGATACCGGCGACTGCATCGTGGCAAACCAGGTATTCGGGTCGATGAAGGGTTTTGCCTACGAGAGCATCCGCAGCTTTTTGGAAAAGCTGAAATCCGGCGAAGATTTTTATGTATCGTTAGAGGACAGCGCGAATGTGGTATTGGCTCTTTTGAATATCATGGAGTCGGCTGTCACGGGTAAAATCATTACCTGTGATTATATATAAATATAACGGTAGGAGGAAAGAAAAATGAAACTGAAGCACACAAAACAGGCGTTGGCATGTATACTTGTACTGGTCATGATACTCGCGATGACGGCATGCGGAGGGCCGGCGGATGCGGGTACACCTGCGGGTGCGGAACCCCCCGCCGCGCCGGAAGCTCCGGCGGCCCCGGCGGGCACAGAAGCGGCGCCGGAAGCAAAAAAATACTATAAAGTAGGGTATTCGGCCATCACGATGAACGGCGACTTCTTTGTTGCGTTGGCCGAAGGGCTGGCGCAGTCCTGCGCGGATCTTGGCTTGATCGAAAAGGCATCCGACCTGGTGGTGCTGGATGCGGCGGTGGATTCCGCAAAGGAAATGGCAAATATCGATACGTTCATCACGCAAGGGTATGATTTGATATTTGTGGACAGCACCAACCCGGATACGATGGTTCCCTTAATCGACCAGGCCTCGGCGCAGGGCGCGGTTGTCGTATGTGTCGATTCCTACATTGCGGAATGCAGCAGGGTGACGGTATGCTACTCGGATAACTATAACAATGGCTTCCAGGTAGGCAAAGCGTATGCGGAATCCCTCACGGATGCCGATGAGATTTATTCGGTTGTGCTATCGGGCGTAAAGGGCAATACCGCCGGTGAGGAACGCCGTACCGGCTTGATGGCGGGCATACTCGCCGTACGCTTGGGCCTTGCGGATGAGGCGGCAAAAGAGCTGGCCACGACCATGAACGCGGACCTGATTGCCAAGGGCGCGGCGGAAGTAGCCGATGCGAAGTTTACCATAGCCGGGCAAGGCTGGGGCAACTGGGCGCAGGCGGACATCATGAAGGACGCGAACGACCTGGTTGTTAAAACGAGAGGCAAGCTCAACCTGATTATGGCTGAGAACGATCAGATGCTCTATGGCGGCATACAGGCCGTGGCCGACGCCGGTTTGACGGGCATAGCGTATATCGCCGCCGCGGATGGCGCAAAATCCTCGTTCGATATGATTAAAAATGGAGAGATGTTTGCAATCGGCATGAATTCCCCTTGGCTGGTGGGCGAGCTTGGCGCCAGGGTTGGCTATGAGGTGCTGGTAGAAGGGAAAGACCCGGCCAGCTATCCTGATGTTATGACGACGGAGGCCATTGCGGTAACGGCAGCCAATGTAGATGAATTCTACAGCAAAGGGTTTTAATCGTACTTGATTTGGGGCACGCAAGGGAGCGGAGGGGCGCTGGGCGCCCTTCCGCAATGAAAGAAGGCGGTATCCTATGGAAGCTTATAAGCTGGAAATGAAGTCGATTTCAAAGAGTTTTGGTGGTGTAAAAGCGCTAAACGATGTATCCCTGCGCGTGAAAAAAGGTGAGATTCACGCGCTTTTGGGTGAAAACGGGGCAGGAAAATCAACGCTGATGAAGATTCTTTCCGGGGCTTACCAACGGGATAGCGGTGAAATTTTAGTGGATGGGCAGCCTGCCAAAATCAATACCCCGAAGGATTCCAAGCAAAACGGCATCGCCGTTATTTATCAGGAATTAATGCTGGCCGCGGATTTGACGGTGGCGGAAAATATCTTCATCGATGATTTGGCGGCGGGCTCTGTATTTATCAACTGGAAAAAGTTGCACAGCGATACGACAAGGCTTCTCGTTTCACTTGGGTTTGGCAATATAAGCCCAACCGAAAAATGCGGGAATTTAAGCGTAGCACACCAACAGGTGGTGGAAATTTGCAAAAACCTTTCCCGGGATGCGAAAATTCTGGTGCTCGATGAGCCTACATCGGTGCTGACATTTAAAGAAATAGAACACCTTTTTGAAATTTTAAAGAGATTAAAAGCGAATGGAATCAGCATAATCTATATCTCCCACCGGTTGGAGGAGATTTTTAAATTGTGCGACACCATAACGGTATTGAAGGACGGCTGCTATGTGGATACGGTAGACGTGCAGGATACGACCAGGCAGCTGCTGGTCAACAAGATGGTCGGCAGGGAATTGAAGGATATGTTCCCGGCGCGGAACGCGAAAATCGGGGAGGTACTATTGCGGGCGGAAGACCTTCAGGCGGGCAGGATGGTGGACCATGTAAGCTTCGAGGTGCACGGCGGCGAGGTGCTTGGCTTTAGCGGCCTGGTTGGCTCCGGGCGAACCGAAACGATGCGCGCGATTATCGGGGTGGATAAACTGGAAGCCGGCAAGGTGACCTATATGGGGGAAACGGTAAAATTCACCCACCCGGAGCAGGCGGTCAAAAAGAAATTGGGCATGCTGCCTGAGGATAGAAAGGTGCAGGGCCTGCTGCTGGAGCAGCCCATTCGCTTGAATACGACGCTGGCGGCGCTCTCCAAGGTTTCGGATCCTACGAAGACGATCATTTTCCACAACAAAGAAAAGAAGCTGGTTGCGGAGAATTTATCCAGAATTCAAACGAAATACAATGCCGCGGAGGATGAAGTCAACTCCCTGTCGGGCGGGAATCAGCAAAAGGTAGTGCTGGCCAGATGGATTATGGCGGATTGTAAGTGCATTATTTTTGACGAGCCTACAAGGGGCGTGGATGTGGGCGCGAAGGTGGAGATTTACAACGTAATCAATGCTTTGGCAGAGCAAGGTGTCGCCGTAATCATGATTTCCTCCGAAATGCCGGAGATCATCGGGATGTGCGACCGGGTCGTGGTGATGAACAAGGGCAGGGTAACCGGTGAGCTAACAAAAAACGAACTGTCAGAGCAGAGCTTAATCCGACTGGCAATGGAGGTATAGCAAATGAAAAAGGAGTTCAACATCAGGAAATTTTGCGTAAATTACAATGTCTTTATCATTTTTAGCGTGCTCTTTATTGCCTGCACACTACTTTCCGAAAGCTTCCTTCTGCCCATCAATTTATTCAATATCGGCTTGCAGCAGGCGGCGCCAATCTTCGTGGCAATAGGTGTAATGTTTCCTATTATTATGGGTGGAATCGATCTTTCGGTTGGCTCGGTGATGGCGCTGGCCTCCTCCGGCGTGCTCGCGGTTATGAATAAGACGGACATCGGCCTGGGGCTGGGCCTTGCGCTGGCGGTTTTGATTGGACTTGCATGCGGCCTGCTCAATGGTTTTTTGGTGGCATACTGCAATATGCCGGGCTTTGTTGCAACGTTAGCGACCTTAACCACGCTCAAAGGGTTTGCCTATCTCATTACAAACGGGAATACGATTAAGGTAACGGGCAACGTGCTGCTGGACCTTTGCAAACGGGACTATGGATACCCTACGATTATTATTACGGCGGTCGTGATTGTGCTGTTTATACTCATGCAGCACTATACGGTTTTTGGGCGCTTGATACTTGCCACGGGAAGCAACCGAACGGCGGTGGAACTGGCGGGAATCCGCGTGAAGCGATATATTCTATCCGCCTATGTGATTTCCGGCGTGATGGCGGCGCTGGCCGGCATGTGGCTGGCCGCCAGGACGTCCACCTCGAATGCGGTGCTTGGGCAGGGCGCGGAGCTAAACGCGGTGGCTGCCTGCGTGCTTGGCGGCACCAGCCTTTCGGGCGGGCGCGGGAGCGCGTTGAAAACCTTTGTGGGGGCATTGTGCCTAGCCATGATTGGAAACATCATGAACCTTATGGGGGTTGGCGCCTATATTCAAAATATCGTGCAGGGCATTATAATCGTATTTGCTGTTTTAATGTACGGAATTTAATACATTGTGGTTGGAATTTGGTTGGAAGAGGAGTAGAATTAAAAATAGCGTTATATAAAGAAGAGACTGCGCACAGCGGAGCAGCTTCATCCAAATACTATTAGTATACGAGGGATTTATACAATGGGATTATTTGATTCGAAAATCGACAAAAAAACACCGATTCCGCTTTACTTCCAACTAAAAGAGATCATTCTGCTGAAAATCAAAGAAGGCGAATATCCCAAAGACAGCATGATACCGACCGAACACGAGATAAGCGAGTTTTTTGGGCTGAGCAGAACCACGGTCCGGCAGGCAATATCCGAATTGGTTCAGGATGGTTGGCTGTATCGCATCAAAAGCAAGGGTACGTTTGTTTCTCACCCAAAATTGAATCAGGATTTTATACAGCATCTGGAACCGTATTCCGAGCAGATAAAAAAACTTGGCATGGTGCCCAGCACACAGGTGCTGGAATTAAAAACGATAAACGCGACGGCGGGCATTGCGGAGAACCTGCAGATTAAGGCGAATGAAAAAGTGGTGCTGCTGCACCGGCGGCGCTTTGCGGATGATGAACCGATGGTTACCGTAAAAACCTATCTGCCTTTTGATAAATGCGCCTTTGTTTTCGACCATAACTTCGAAAAGGAGTCGCTTTACCTTGTTTTGAGCAATACGGATGCCACGAAGATACGGTATACCAATCGCCGATTAGAGGTGACGGAAGCAAAGGCGCGGGATTTGGAGTTGCTGCACCTAAAATCGGGCAAGCCGATTCAGCTCACCTACTCTGTGGGGTATAATTCGTACCATGTGCCCATCGAGTATTCGATTGCGCGCTACCGCGGGGACCGCAGCAGCTTCCGCATCACGGTATTTCCGCCGGATCGTTAAGTCAAACGGCTTTGAAAGGACTTTCTCTATGAAATTTGTAAATGCTGAGGCAGATATTCATATACCCGACCATGCAGATTATGAAACGGCGCTGCAAAGGACTACATACCTAAGCATTGCGGCGCACCAGGATGATTGCGAAATTATGGCATACCATGCGATTGCCAAGTGTTATGAATCCGATACGGATTGGTATACGGCGGTTATCCTGTCGGATGGAGGCGGTTCCCCAAGATCGGGCGCGTATGCCGATTATACAAACCAGCAAATACACGAAAAACGCTCGGCAGAGCAGCGGGATGCGGCGGATGTTGGGAAATATTCCGCGGTGGTGCAGCTGGCCTATTCCAGCAAAGATATAAGAAGCGACAGAAAAGAAACGATTGAAGCCGAGCTGACGCGGATATTGCTGACGGCAAGGCCAAGGGTGCTGTTTATCCATAACCCTATCGATAGGCATGAAACGCATTTTGGCGCGTTTATGCGGGCCATAAACGCCTTGCGGCAGCTTCCGCCGGAGGCGCAGCCCGAAAAGGTGTATGGGATGGAGGTTTGGCGCTCGTTGGATTGGCTGAGCGCGAAGGATCGCCTGGTATTCGACACCTCCGCTTACCCAGGGGTTGCGTCCGGCGTAATCCAGGCGTTTGAATCGCAATGCACGCCGTTGAAACGGTTTGATTTGGCGGCGCTCGGGCGGCGGCTCGGGAACGCCACCTTCCAGGCGCCCCGGGATAATGACCCGACGGATTCCTGCAACCTGGGGGTGGATTTGACGCCGCTTATACAGGATGTCAATTTGGATATCCGGGCGTTTGCCCTGGGCTTGATTGCAAATTTCCGTCAAGAAGTTGAAACCATGTTTCAGCAGTTTTATGAGGGGTAAAGCGATGCGGTTGGTGGTTACAGATAGCTATGAACACAGTGCGCGGTTGGTTGCGAAGCAGGTTGCGGACTTGGTGCGCGCGAAGCCGCAGGCGACGCTGGGGCTGGCGACGGGAACGACGCCGATTCCCGTCTATAAAGAATTGGCAAGGCTTCATAAAGAGGCCGGCGTTGACTTTTCACAGGTGACCACGATTAACCTGGATGAATATAGGGGCGTGCCGGGCGAAAACCCCAACTCGTACCTGTATTTTATGAAGCACCATTTATTCGACCCGTGTGAAATCCCCTTGACGCGGGTGTGGATACCCGATGGCATGAAGCCCCTGCAGGAAGAGCTTGCCCGCATGAACGCGTTCTCCTATGCCCACCCAATCGACATCCACGTGCTGAGCGTGGGGGGGAACGGGCACATCGGCTTCAATGAGCCGAATGACGTTTTTTGCTATGGATACCATGAAGTCTTTTTAACAGAGGAAACGAGAAGGAGCAATGCGCGGTTGTTTTCCTGCCTGGAAGAGGTGCCCAAAAGCGCTGTTACTATGGGTATTGGGGGGATTATGCAATCCAAGGCGATTTCATTTTTAGCGACGGGGAATGAAAAATTAGCCGCCATGAAAGCGATTTTGGAAGAGGGCGGCGTCACGCCGTTCAATCAAGGCACCGTGCTAAAGCTGCATCAGGATTGTACCATCTATTTGGATGAGGCGCTGGCCGGCCAAATACAGCCTGCATCTTATGTGGAGGTAAGCCGGGCTTAAATAAGCGCAAACTATGAATACAATATAAGTAAGGCGTGCCATCCTGCGGCACGCCCTATTTTTATATTCACTTTTAAGCGCTCAATACCTTGCCTGCCTTTTTTGGCGCGATTGAAACTGCAACCTGCGCCAAATATTTGGATGTGTTTTTGATGCTGATTTCATCGTGCACATAAACCGCATATAGGGGGCCGTTGAAAATAAGGTCGTGTTCGTTTGCGTAGGCGCATAAGCGCGCGCCCACATCGCCCATCTCCCCATAATAGCCGCGGGTGTAGCCCACAAGGTATCGCCCGGCGGCTTTTTTGTCGCGCCCTGCGGGATCGATGGAGCAAAACCGCGTCGGTTGGGAGGGTTCCTGGAGAAAATCTGCCATGCTCTCATAATACCCGCCCACCGGGTAACTCAAGTTGACAAGGGAGGGCTGAGCCTGCTGGCAAAAGCGGATGAACGTTTCGTAAAAAAGAGGGCTGTCGCCAAAATTGTTGATATCCCCAAGTATGATTGGAAGCTCGTCCATCTCACTATCCGTTATTTCAAATTCGTTGGCGGCAAGCCCCACTTGAATCAAGCTGCGATATACATGCGTGATGGAATACGACGCTTGCAGGCGGCGCATTTCGCAGTCGAATTTGCTTTCTTGCCGGATGAACAGCTCCAAAATGCTTTCGGGCGTCCTGTGCTTTTCCAGCTTGCCGATTTCTCTTAAGGGCGTGTGTAAATCACTCAATACATTGATTAGGTTTAGCGTGACGATTTGCTGGGGCGAATAATAGCGGTAGCCATTCTTCCCGCGTTTTACGGGGGAGAGTATGCCGATTTCATCGTAATACCGCAAAACCGATTGCTTGACTCCCGACAGTTCGGAAAACTCCTTAATCGACAATAAAGTTGTCCCATTCATTGGCGTGCACCTCTCTCGTCCCTGACAAAACTTTCTAGTACTTTAAAGTTTTATGTCGATTTTCCACATAAAAAGCTGGATATTCGCCTGCCCGTTTTGCGCATAAATCCAAAAATCGGGGGAGCAACCGCGCGGGGGGAACAACCAAATAAGCTTAATATTAAGCATTTTTTTAAGCATCGCAGCCGATGCTTGCCGGGCCAAAGCAGCGCATAAAAAATTTTGTCAACTATTTTTTAAAAAGCTATTGACGTTCGAGTTACATGAACCACTACACTTGTTACATAGGGTAACGGCATAGCAGGCCACAAGGGGCCGCCGCACGCTCACCCTAATATTATTAGGTAGTATATCACGATGAAAAAGTGGTAGTCAATGCGTATTTAATAGATCGCATATGCCTTTGGGACACCCGCGTGGGCGATGATTGGATAACGAAGCCCGTTTGTTTTTACAAACTAGTATAGGAGAGGGAAATGAGAAGATTGAACGAAGGAAATTTGACCATCCGGCCCGCCAAGCAATTTTTGGCAATTGCGTTGACCCTCTTCATGGTTATGGGCTTGGTCGCATCGCCTTTTGCAAACCGCGCCAGGGCGGATAGGGGCATCGAAATCCCGGCGTCCGTCGTGGGGGTTGGGATTGCCGATGTGAATGTTAACGATTATATAAGCTTTGGCACAGCGCCCTATAGCTTTGAAATATTGAGCGGTTTTTTGCCGGAGGGAATTACCTTCGACCCGCTGACGGG
>JAISKB010000003.1 GCA_031261085.1 Christensenellaceae bacterium | reverse complement strand
CTCTTATCCAGGCCAGCGGTCGCGCTGTCGTCGTTAAAGGTGCGGGTGCCGTTTACATCGCTGACAAAGCCTGTGGCCTTGCTCGCGTTCACCGCGAACGCCGTAGCGGTACCGATGGTAGCCACGATGGCTACGCAAACCACGATAGCCACGATCTTCTTTTTGTTGTTTCCTATGTTTTTCATCATTGCAAGTTCCTCCATAAATTTAATTTTTTATTTCCTTGGGTAAGTGGCCGCCTTACAGTGATTAGTATAGGACAACAACCTTTAGCGAACCTTTAGCGTAAAAATTTATTTAAAAGATTTTTCCAGGCGCGGTTTAGGTCGCAATTTGGCACCTGGCTTAGGCCGGGGCGCAACCTTTATGGCGTCCACAATGTAAAAGCAAAAACAGCCGGGCGCGGGGGGCTTGCCCCCGCAAACAAAATGACTTAAACCTCTTCCCCCTCCCGGGGAAGGGGGTTAGGGGGTGGGCGCAATTTCATGCGGGGCAAGAGGTCTAAAAAGAAATCTAAAAATGAACCTCAAAAGTTGATAACCATGGCATGAGAATGCCGCATCCAATTGAATATCTTTATGAGGATATGGTATAATTTACTTATGTATATTGATCCGATAAAACTATATTTGTTATGCTTGTTGCTCGGGTACCTGCTGGGGAATATACAATTCGCCGTGCTGTTTAGCCGTTTGCTATACCACGATGATGTGCGCGCGCACGGCAGCGGCAATGCCGGCAGCACCAATATGCTGCGCGTGTTTGGCGTGGGCAGCGGCATACTCACGTTTGCGGGGGATTTCTTAAAAGGCGTGGCGGCGGTGCTCGTGGGCCGGTCGCTGGGCGGGGATCACGCGGCGTGCGCCATGGCCCTGGGCGTGGTGCTGGGGCATGATTTCCCCGCGCTATTAAAATTTCACGGCGGCAAAGGCGTGGCCAGCACGATGGGCGTTTTGTGGGCGTTCCATCCGCTTTTTGGCGCCATCGTAACGGTGGTGGGCGTGGGATTGGCGGCGTATAGCCGCATGATATCCCTGGGCTCCATGGCGGGCGCCCTGCTGCTGTTGGTACTCATGCTGATTTGGGGCGCGGATAGCTGGCAGCGATGGTTGGCGGTGGCGCTTTGTCTGCTGCTTTTTATTCGTCACGCCGAGAATATTGTGCGCATTAAAAACGGCACCGAAGGCCGGATTACGTTCCACAAAAAATAGCGGTGTATCTGCCTGGCTGTTTGGCCTTCATTTATGGCGGCGGATTCACAAAAACCACTTGCTAAAACAGCGAAAATATTGTATTATATCGAAGTTGTCCGGGCTTGCTCGGCAGCTATATGGAGAGATGGCCGAGTTGGTCGAAGGCGCACGACTGGAAATCGTGTATACCTCATAAGGGTATCGAGGGTTCGAATCCCTCTCTCTCCGCCACCACCCACCATCTATCGACTACCCACCCGGTGCCGATAGGTGGTTTTTGTTTGCCCAAAAAAGCCAGCGATACAACTTGACGTTAGGCGTACTATAACGATTCCACGCCGTTTCATAACGGATGAACAGCCAAACCACCCTCCTTCGTTGCCGGAGGGTGTTTTTTTGTTGTAAATCGATATAATACTACATATAGTGTTCCTCAATATTTTAACCTTCAAAAAACCGTGTATACATTCACAACAAATAGCATTGCATTAATAACGAAACTGTAGTTTTAAATCTATATTTTTGAGATAATTCACTTCAATGTGAAAACTGAAATTGTTATGAAAAAATTGCTCGCATTTATTGTAGGTGCTTTATTTTGTTCTGTACGCGGGGAAGAATTTGGTGGTAGGCAGCGACTTAACTGCGGTAAAATTGATTAGGAAAGAAACAATTTGTTATGAAAATTGCGATTTTCGATGCTGATAAGCAAGCTATGGAAACCTGTACGGCGCATGTGAAGCAGCTTGCCAAACAGCATGGTGTGGATATCCAGCTCAAGTACTACGAAAGCGCGGATAACCTGATTTTTCAAATGGATGATACCCGCAAGTGGCCCGACCTGCTGTATCTAAACCTTTCCTCGCAGGAAGCGGAGGGCGTAAGGGTTGCCCGATGGCTGCGGGAGCAAGGCTGCACCTGCGAGATGATACTGCTGGCGGTATCCTTTAAGTATGTATTGTTTGGCTATGACATGGACGCGCTGTATTATTTTATCCGTGGCAAGGTGGAGCAGGAGAAGTTTGAATCGGTATTTTTAAAGGCGGTTCGAAAAATCGAGGTGCAATCCCCGCAGATGGTGACGTTTGCGCATAACGGGGAGAGCCGGATTATGCATATCAACGACATACTCTACTTTGAAGTGGAAAATCGCATGGTCATACTCTATAGCGGGGATGGGAAGAACCCGTTTCGGTTTTACTCGACCCTGGAGCGCGTGAAGAACATACTGCCCAAGGAGGCGTTTATTCGGATCCATCGCTCGTATTTGGTGTCCGTTTCCAAAATCAAGCAGCTTTATGACCGCAAAATCATCTTACGCAATGGGGTCGTTTTGCCGGTTGGCAGGACGTATTATTCTGCCCTGATCAACTTTTTAAATAACAGATAGCCCAAGTTCGCGGTATATGTATCGCAGATTACAACATAAAAGCGCATAGTTGGCGAGCAAATCAAGCAATGCCCTCTCCGTTAGGAGGGGGCATTGTTGTAGTAAAAACCCTAGCTATACACCTGGAGCGCGGCCGTGAGCTGTGCGCGCACCTGCTCGCGCAGGGCGGGCGGGGAAAGCACCTGAATGCCGGGCGCGTGCCGTGCGGCCCAAAGAACGAAATTTTGATCCGGCGTGGCGCGCACTGTGGCGATACAATGCGCATCATCCTGCCGCTGCACCGGCGTATCGCTCCCAAAGCGGGTAAGGACGGCATCGGCGCAGGCTTTTTCGCACAGCAGGCGGATGCTGGTGCGTGCGCCGGCCTGCAGGGCATGGTATTTGCGCGCGTAATCCACCGCGTCAAACCGCGCGGCGTATTCGCTCACCTCGCCAAAGTGCCGCCAGGGCGTCATATCCTGCCGCACGCTGCGTATGCCGCTCAGCTGAAAGTGCGAGAGCGCGCTTTCGCCCTCGGCATGGCCGACCAAGCAGCAGTTCCCTTCCAAAACGATCAGCGCATAGGGGCTTACCTTGTACCGCTGCCCGTCTTGCCGGGCGCCCTGCCGGTTTACCTCCCAGCCGCAATATAAAAACGAAAGCTGACGCCGCAGCGCGATGGCGGAGCGTATGGCTTCCAGCGCGCGCAGCAGCTCGTCATCCTGACATTTTATGCTCCCCATATTGCCCGCGTGCAGCAGCTCGGCCTGGTATTGGCTTACGAGGCCGCTCAGCCGGGCCAAAAGCGCGGCGGTGCGCGCATCGGTTAAAAACGGGGCGGCGCGCAGCGCATCGGCAAGCAGGCATACTTCGGCGGGCAGGAACGCGCGCTTGTTCAAGTAATACCCGGTAGGCGTTTTTATGATATCCGCACCGTAGCATAGCAGCGCGTCAATGTCGCGGTATACGCCCTTGCGCTCGGCTGCTATGCCGCGCCGGGCCAGCGCCTCGGCCAGCTCTGGCACAGAGAGCCGGTGCTCGGCGTCGGTCTGCTCGCGAAATATATCCAGCAGGTGCAGCGGCTTTAGCTTTGCGCCGGGCATATTATATCACCCCAAACATCTTTAGCAGTAGGTAGCCCAGCGCGGCGATGCAAACGACGAGGTTGCAAATCATGGCAAACAGCGCCTTGCGGCGCTTCTTTTTGGCGCGTTCCCTGTTGCGGATATCGAGGTACCACACCGCGGCCACCAAAAAGCCGGCCAAGGCGGCGGCGGGCGCGCACAGCGGCGGGAGCGAAACGAAGGGCAGCCCGCCGCAAATCAAATCATACAGCAGGCCCAACGAGAACAGGCAGAATAAATAAGAGATTAAACCATACATACGTTTTGTTTTATTTTTATGTTGTTGTACCCCTTTGCGCTTTGCGGGCGTTGGGATGGGGAAGTAAAAATTCGCCCAAGCGGGCGGAGCCGCCTGGGCGAAAGAGCCTTTAACCCACGAAGGATTTTACCCGGTTCCATGAATCGTTGTATACGTTTATGAAATTGCCCAGGTCGTGGAAAATATCGCACTTGTCCAGCAATTCTTGCGAAGGGTTATAGGTGGGGTTGTCGATATAATCCTCGCCCATAATCTCCAGCGCGGCGCTGTTGGGCGTGCTGTAGCCTATGTATTCGGCGTTTTGCGCCGCCACCTCGGGGTTGCATAAAAAGTTGATGAACGCTTCGGCTTCGGCGGTATGCTGGCTGGTTTTGGGTATGATGATGTTGTCGAACCATAGGTTGGTGCCGGTAGCGGGCACCGCGTAGGCCAAATCGGGGTTTTCATCGATGCACCACATGGCATCGCCCGAATATACGATGGCCAGCGCGCCGCCCCCCGCGATCATGCGATCCTTGATGGGGTCGCCAAGGTAGGCCAGCACCAGCGGCTTTTGCTCTATCAGCGCGGCTTCAGCATCGAGTATGTCGCTTTGCTCGCGGGTGTTTATGGAATGTCCCAGCTTCAAAAGCGCCACGCCCATGGTGTCCCGTATGCTGTCGTACATGAGTATCTGCCCGCTGTATTTCTCATTCCAAAGTATATCCCAGCTGTCCACGGGGTCGTCGACGAGGGTGGTGTTGTATAAAATGCCCACGGTGCCCCACATATACGGCACGGAATATTCGTTGCCGGGGTCGAACGAAAGGTCTAAAAACCGCCCGTCGATGTGCTGCATATTGGGGATATTATCTTTATTGAGCGCGTAGAGCAGGTCATCGGCAACCAGCTTTTCGATGATGTAATCGGAGGGGAAACAAATGTCGTAAATGCAATCCGGCTGCTGCAGCTTCACCAGCATCTCTTCGTTGGTGGCCATGGTAGTATAGTTCACATAGATGCCGGTTTCGGCTTCAAATTGCTTCAACAGGTCTTCGTCGATATAATCGCCCCAGTTGAGCACGTTGAGCGTGACGGAATCCTTGCCGCCGCGCCGGGCGCAGCCGCAAAACAGGCCAAAGAGCAGTATAAAAGCGAGGAATAAAGCGAGTTTTTTCATGTGGCGTTTGTCTCCTTTTTGATGGGTATTTATTGGGGAAATCGTTTAACATAGTAGAGGGGCCATGGGGCTTTTGCCCCGGCGGGCGCAGGGCGGCGGCCCTGCCAATCCAATCCCCTTCCCTTGGGGGAAGGGGTAGGGGATGGGGGAGTCTCCCTCCCTTATGCCCGCAGCTTTTTGGCCTGCTTCTCGGCCTCGCGCTCTTCGCGGATGCTCTTGAGGTTTACGATGAGCAGCAGCGTGATGACCGCCACGAACAGTATGGCGCTGAGCGCGTTTATCTTGGGGCTTATGCCGCGCCGGGCGATGGAATAAATGTAGATCGAAAGGTTTTGTATGCCCGAGGTGGCAAACCAGCTCACCACAAAATCATCCAGGCTGAGCGTAAAGGAGAGTATAAACCCGGATACGATGCCTGGCATAATATCGGGTATAACCACCTTGCGCAGCGCCGTCCAGGGCGTGCAGCCCAAATCCATAGCCGCCTCATATAGCTGGTTGGAGCTTTGGCGCAGCTTGGGCAGCACCGAAAATATCACATAGGGTATGTTGAACGTGATATGCGCAATCAGCATACGCACATAGCCGCCCTTTAGCCCCAGCAGCGCAAACAGCATCATAAAGCTGATGCCGGTCACAAGGTCGGGGTTGACCATGGGCAGCTGGGATATGTTTTCGACCACCGCGCGGCGGCGCTTGTGCATGGAATGTATGCCGATGGCGGCAAGGGTGCCCAGCACCGTGGCTACCACCGCCGATATAACCGCGACCGATAGCGTGACGCCCAGCGCATCCATAATGGTGCCATCCTTGAGCAGCGCCTGATACCATTTTAAGGAGAATCCCGTCCAATTGCCCATGGTTTTGGATTCGTTGAACGAAAACACCATCAGCACCAGTATGGGCGCATAGAGGAACAGCAGCATCAGCGCGAGGTATGTGTTTTTAAAGAAGCCCCACAGCTTTTTTACCATAGGATGCCGCCTTCCTCACCGGCGTTGCGCTCGGCCTGCCGCATAACGGCCATGGAAGCGAGCACCAGCACCAGCAGTATGAAGCTGAGCGCGCTGCCCACCGGCCACGCATCCTTGCCCAGCGTGATAAATTGGTTTTCGATCAAATCGCCATAAAGCATAAACTTGCCGCCGCCCAGCAGGCGGGATATGGCAAACGTGGTGATGGCGGGTATAAACACCATGGTGATGCCGCTGATGATGCCGGGTATGGATTGCGGCAATATCACCTTAAAAAACGTGATGATGCCGTTGGCGCCCAAATCGTGCGCGGCCTCCACCAAAGAGGCGTCCAGCTTGATGAGCACCGTGTAGATGGGCAGTATCATAAACGGCAAAAAGTTGTATACCGTGCCCAGCATGATGGCGCTTTCGGTATACAGCATATTTTGCGCCGGCAGGTGCAAAAACGCGAGCAGGGTGTTGAGTATACCGCTTTTGTCGAGCAGCACCTGCCACGCGTAGGTGCGCAGCAAAAAGTTCATCCACATGGGCACGATAAACAGCACATACAGCAGCGAGGCGGTGCTCTTCTTCATGGCGGATAGCAGATAGGCGATGGGGTAGCCCAGCAGCAGGCAAATGGCCGTGGCCTTTAGCGCTATCCAAACCGAGCGCAGCAGCACCCGCATATACACCGGGTCCGAAAAGGCGGTGATAAGGTTGCCCAGCGTGAAGCTGCCGCCTTTGCTGAACGCATACCATACGATCAGCAGCATGGGCGCCAATATGAAAATCAGCATCCATACGATATAGGGGTAGGCAAACACCGTGCGCTTCATTTTTGTTCCTCCGCGAGCGCGGCGGCGTCGGCCAGCTCATCCTCCGTGGGGCGTTCCAACTCATCGGGGTTGAGGCTTTTGTGCATGATGTGTATGGCGTCCGGCAATATCACCAGGCTTACCTCGCTGCCCGGCGCGATGTAATCGGTGGAGTGCACCGTCCAGCTAAAGCCCTCGGTATCCACCTGGAACTCATAGTGCACGCCCATAAACAGCACGCTCTTGATTTTGCCGGTTAGGCTCGAACGATTGTCTTCATATAAATCGATGTCCTCGGGGCGCACCACTACATCCACGGGCTCGCCCGCCGCAAAGCCAAAATCCACGCATTCGAATTCGCGCCCATGGAAGCGCGCCCTATAATCCTGCAGCATAACGCCGGGGAGTATGTTGCTCTCGCCTATAAACTTGGCGACGAATATGTTTTTGGGCTCGTTGTAGATGTCGATGGGGGTGCCCACCTGCTGAATAACGCCCTCGTTCATGACGACCACGGTATCGCTCATGGTGAGCGCCTCTTCCTGATCGTGCGTTACATAGATAAAGGTGATGCCCAGCTTCTGCTGCATGCGCTTGAGCTCCAGCTGCATGCCCTTGCGCAGCTTCAGGTCGAGCGCGCCGAGCGGTTCATCGAGCAGCAGCACCTGCGGCCGGTTCACCAGCGCCCGCGCTATGGCCACCCGCTGCTGCTGCCCGCCCGAAAGCTGCTCTATCCAGCGCTTGTCGTAGCCGCGCAGGTTCACAAGCTCCAGCATCTCCTGCACACGCGCCTGTATTTCAGCCTTCGACAGCTTTTGTATCTTCAGCCCAAACGCGATGTTGTCGTATACGTTCAGGTGCGGGAACAAAGCGTATTTTTGAAATACCGTGTTGACGCGGCGCTTGTAGGGCGGCACGCCGGCAAGGTCTTTATTGCCCATAATCACCTGCCCGCTCGAGGGCAGCACAAACCCCGCTATCAGCCGGAGCATGGTGGTTTTGCCGCAGCCCGAAGGCCCCAGCAGCGTGAGGAACTCGCCATCGCGGATGTAGAGGTTGATGTTCTTCAACACATCAACGCCATCGTATTCTTTGCGCAGGTCAATTAGGTCGATCAAATGCTTGCTCATATTGGGCCTCACGAAATACATTAAAAATGGGGAACGGGGGTTAAAAACTGGGCGGCGTAGCAACCCATAATACCTTGGCCTGTATTTTGCCCGCGTTTTTTAAATGATGGGGCAGCGTGGGCACAAAGCTGAAGCTCTCGCCCCGGCGCACGCGGTACTGGCGGTCGCCCAAATATAACAGCACGCTGCCGCTTAGCACATAGCCGAACTCCTCGCCCTCGTGCGGGTCCTGCAGGGCGGTTTCGCCGCCTGCCTCCAGCGTGACCAATATGGGCTCCAGGTCGTTCTTCTGCGCGTTGGGTACCAGCCACGCGATGGAAAACTTGCGCTCGATATCCTCTTTTATAAACACGTCATCCGCCGTGAACACGGCCTTTTCGGGCGCGGATTCGGAAAAGAAGGCGGAAAGGTTTGTGCCCAGCGCTTCGAGTATATCGGTGAGCGTAGCGATGCTGGGGGAGGTGAGGTTTCGCTCCAGCTGGGATATAAACCCCTTGCTCAGCTCGGTGCGCGATGCAAGCTCCTCCTGCGTAAGGCCCAGCTTAAGCCGGTACTGTTTGATGGTATCGCCGATGTTGATCATAAGGCTGTCGCTCCTCGCACAAGTCGCCGTATCAATAAACCCCAAGTTTAGGGATTGTAAACATAACGGTACTATTAAAGCATCTTTCCATAGCAAAGTCAAGTAATATAAAACTTTTTGTTTATTGTTATGACTAGTTTTTGTGAATTTTATTTTGGGACCGCGCCCCAGGCCGCGGCGCGGCCGCAACAACGAATCCCCACATTTTAACATATTGTAAATAAAGCCAAATACGGTGCATCCCCGGTTATTCTGTGATAGAATGACAATAATGATGTTATGCGGCAGGATGTAAAGATGACCAAAGCATATAAGGGTTTTGGCCTTGCTGTTTTGCAGGGCGCCATCATTGGGGTGGTGGGCCTCGCGCCCGGCGCGAGCGGCGGCGTGCTCGCTGTATCCATGGGCATTTACCGGCCTATCATGGATGCGCTCTTGGCCCTGCCCCGCGCTTTTAAGCGCAGCTTTCTTTTTTTATTGCCCTATGGCATAGGCGCCGTATTGGGCATGCTCATCACGGCGCGCGCGCTGGAATGGCTGCTGCACACCCACCGCGCGGCAACGATGTACGCGCTCACGGGCATGGTGTTGGGCGGCGTGCCCTCGCTGGTGCGGGATGCCAATTCCAAAGGATTTAAGAAGCGGTACCTGTGGGGCGCTCTGTGCGGTATACTGCTGATATTGGGGCTTTCGGCGCTGGAAGCATTCGCGTTTGCGGGCGAGCCCTGGCCGCTTACCCCACTCACCTGCACGTTCGCAGGGGGCGTGATTGCGGCCGGGACCATCATCCCGGGGGTGAGCACCTCGTTTTTGCTGATGCTGCTGGGCCTGTATGAACCGCTGCTTGCGGCGTTCAACCGCTTTACTCTGATTCCGCTCGCCTGCGTGGCGGTGGGGTGCATCGGCTTTGGCTACCTGCTGGCCCTGCTCGCGCGGCACATGTTCCGGCGGTATCCCGGCTATACCTACTACGCCGTGCTGGGCCTGCTGATTGGCACCGTAGTGCTGCTGTTCCCCGGTGTGCACCCGTTCCCCCTACAGCTGTGGTACGCGCTGCTGCTGGCGCTGGGGTTTGCGGCGGCGGCCTATATGTGCCGGGTTTCCGAAAAAATGAAAGTGCTGCATGAACGCATATAAATGGTATAATTAAATAGTATAATAATGTAAGGATCATAAATTTAAGGGGGTTCCCATGAAAAAACGTCTTCTCGCGCTTATACTCTGCCTGTGCATCGCGCTTATGGCATTCCCGTCCTTGGCGGGCGCCGCCGTACTCCCCGGCCTAACCAGCAAAATCGATTACGAAAACACCGACCCCAACCTATACACCATCGAAATCGATCTGGTGAACCAGGTGCTCACGGTGTATCAAACGGCCACCGGCGCCATCGTGTTCCAAACGCTTTGCACCACCGGCAATGAAGAAAACCCGACCGGCAGCGGCGTGTTTAAGCTGGGCGCGATGAAGGAGCGCTTCGGCTATTTTGTGGCCTATCATCAATACGCGCAATATTGGACGCAGGTCGTGCGCGGCATCTACATCCATTCGGTGATGTATGATTCCAAAAAGCTCAGCTCCATGAGCAAATCCGCCTATAACAACCTGGGTAAAAACCTGTCCCACGGCTGCGTGCGCATATTGCCGCACTACGCGCAGTGGATATTCTATAACTGCCCGCCGGGCACCACCTGCAACATCGTTAAAAACCGGCCGGCCAACCCGGCGCTCAAGCAGCAGCTCAAGGCGCAAATACCCGCCTACGCCAGCTATCCGCAGCCTGCCGATAGCCATGCCGACCCGGCGGAGGTACCGGCTACGGTGCTATATGCCAACGTGCCCGTGCGCACCGGCTTCTCCGCCAGCCGCGATACCACCGTAGCTACGCTCGGCGCGGGCGACCATGTGATGCTGCTGCAGCTCGCGCAGGACTGGTGCAAGGTGCGTACCGGCAGCGGCAAGCTGGGCTATGTAAAAACCGCGTATCTGCTTTGCGACCCGGATAACGTGCAGGTGACGACGGGCTACAAGGCCAGCGCAAAAACCTATGTGTACGCCGCGATGGATACCGGCTCCAAAAAGCTGGCCACCCTGCCTTCGGGCGGCCAGGCCAACGTATACGAAAACCCCAAGCAGGGCTGGTGGTATGGCGAGTATAACGGCGTAACCGGCTATATGCGCACCAAGTATGTAAAGCAGAGCACCGTATATGTGTTCCCGCAGCTTACCGT
Source organism: Christensenellaceae bacterium (assembly GCA_031261085.1). GTDB lineage: Bacteria > Bacillota > Clostridia > Christensenellales > CAG-138 > Pelethousia. The sequence goes on along the minus strand of JAISKB010000003.1, from coordinate 3,036 downwards.
GCTGCCCGGCGGGGCGGCTGGCGGCGGATCCGACGCGCAAACCCCCGCGGCCACCTATGGCGCGCGCGTTGCGCCGGGCATCATCGCCAACTTCCGCAGCCTGCCCTCCTCCGATGGCGCGGTGCTCGCCGAGCTGCCCGAGGGCACGCCGGTAACCATCGTTTCCCTCAACGGCAGCTGGTATTACTGCGAGGTAAGCGGCGTATACGGCTACTTATTTAGAGATTGCGTGGTAGGCAACTAACGTTTCATCTGCTTGCTAAGGTTTTGAGCGGCCGGGGTTCCCGGCCGCTTTTGCGCGCGGGGGAGCATGAGTTTGCCAAGCAGCCTGAAAACCCCGTGGAGTTGTCCCTGGTTTCGTGCTATACTGTTTTAACATGAGATTCACTCTAGCGGCGGCGCCGCATGGATGAATTGGATTTGGAAGAGCGAACGGATGCTTTGGGAATGAGGTATATATGCAAAATTTTGGAATATCCATGCTGATTTTTTGGCTTTGCTACATTGCGGTTACGATAGTTGGAATCCTGCATACCATTTTCAATATCTATGTGTTAAAGCTGGGAGCGATGGATAACAACGGCATGGGTGAAGGATATGAAAGGACAAAGCCTTGGCACCCTCTCTATAATATGATTCTATTTTCCGCGGCGGGGTTTTTGTATATAAAGGGCTTGACTTCCCCTACGCTGGCGGAGGCGCTTATCACCGGCGGGATATGGGCGGCGATTTGCATCGTGTTTGATGTGTTTGGCTGGGTGCTCATCAGGCACCCGTGGGCGCTCACGTTTAAAGAATTCTATATCGACTATCAGCCCTGGATTACGCTCATATACATTGCGATTTTTGCCGGCCCGGTAATCGGGTATTACATTGCCTTATGAAACCAACGTCAAACCTCACCAATATCCCCGGCATCGGCAAAAACATGGCGCAGCATTTGATCTGCGCGGGGTACCCGGATATCGCTTCGCTAAAGGGGCAAAACCCGGAGGAGGTCTATGCAAAGGACTGCCTTGCACAAGGCGTGCAGGTGGATCGCTGTGCATTATACTGCTATCGCTTGGCGGTATACTATGCCGACAACGACGGCAGATTGCCGCCGAACAAGCAAAATTGGTGGGATTGGAAGGATTGAGCCTATGACCAAGCAGGAATTGATAGAGTATTGCCTATCTCTGCCCGGCGTCCTGCAGGATTACCCGGTAAAGCCGCCGTGGACGGTGATGCAGCACGAGGGCAACGAGAAGGGCTTTGCGTTTATTGTGGAAAAAGACGGCCGCCAGCTTGTAAACCTAAAATGCGAGCCTATGGAGGCCGAGTTTTTGCGGGCCGCATACGAGGACGTAATCCCCGGATATTCCATGAACAAAACCCATTGGAATACCGTAATGCTGGATGGAGATGTGCCGGACGAGGAGCTTAAGCGGCAAATTGGACGCAGCTTCGATTTAACAAAGCCGAGGGTCAAAGCAAAATGCTGAGAACGGTTCAGCCGGCGTCATTGCGGAAGCAACAGGCAAACGTTTAAAAAAGGGGCGTTCAGCCTAAACATGGAAATGACAGGAGGATAATGCGTGGGCCTAATGTCTTACATCGGAAAACAGTTCCACAAACCTACGGGCTTTGGCGGCAGGCTTGCCACTTTTGTTATGAACAGGCAGAATTGGCGGCAATATGCGGGGACTGAAGCTGTGCTTGCATTGGGCGTTGCAGATTCGGTGCTGGACATTGGGTTTGGCAATGGTTATATGCTGCATCGCCTTGCCAGCCGGTACAATTGCCGTTTTTACGGCATTGATATATCCCCTGATATGCTGGAAGCTGCGACAAAGCGAAATAAGAAATATATTGAAGCTGGCAGAATGTCCTTGTCGCTTGGCAGTGCGGAGCAAACCGGACTTGCTGATGAATCGATCAAAAAGGTTTATTCTGTTAATACCGTTTATTTTTGGTCATCACTTGATGCGGGGCTTACGGAGATTTGGCGCATCCTGCGACCGGATGGAGTGTTTGTGAACACCGTCTACTCAAAGGCGATGCTCGACGGTTTGCCCGTTACAAAGAGCGGCTATGCCAAGTATGAAATTGACGAATTGCTCGCAGCCGGTGCGCGCAACGGTTTTTCTGTGAAAGCGATGTCGATTGTCGAAGGCAGATCCTATTGCATCGTTTGCAAAAAAATCTGAGATGAACCGATAAAATGGAGTTTATAAGGTGACTGAAACTATGGACGATATGACATTTGAAGAATTATTGGAAATCAACTGTTTTTGTGATGATGCTTCGCAGAGGGTAAAGGCTGCCAACTTATTGGAACAGCGTTATTGCTGTGAAATCCGTTGTGCGGATATGGATAAGAGCGTGCTCTTTGCGCATCACGCGCGCGGGTGCACGGTGGTGGCCGCAAAAATCTGTAAAAACGTCGTGATTTATCAGAATGTTACGATTGGCTCAAATATGCGATATAACAAAATCCAAAACAGATGGGAGAATATAGGCAATCCGATTCTTGCGGAGCATGTTATTGTCGCAGATGGGGCAAAAATCCTTGGCCCTATTATTATCGGCGAGAACACGGTGATTGGAGCCGGTGCCATCATTACGAAGAACATTCCGGCGAACAGTATAGCTTTTGGCGTGAATCAGTATAAGCCGAAAAGCCCGGATTATGACCTTGTATTCAACCCCAATATGATTGCCGGTGAGGAAATCATGAAAGTTAACGAGGAACTTGTAGCGGAATTTAACAGGGCGCGGGGCATACATGCTTGATGAGCTGATTGTATTGAATTTCATTGCAAAGCCCGGTTTGAACAGCTCGATAAATTAGAATTTGCGGAGGAAAACCATTATGAAGTTTTGTTGTTTATTTGTGGTAAAAGATATGGAACGCTCGAAAGCGTTCTACAAGAAATATCTCGGTCTGGAAGTTGAGGTCGATTGGGGAGCGAACGTAACGCTGACTGGCGGAGGAATTGCCCTGCAAACGCTTGAAACGTGGGAAAAGTTTATCGGAGGACTTGACGTAAGTTT
>JAISKB010000015.1 GCA_031261085.1 Christensenellaceae bacterium | reverse complement strand
TATTTCACCGATGGTGTGACCAAGCCGATATACCTGACTGTGGGCAGTACCGCCGGCATAAGCATACCGCGCACGGGCGATGCCGCTGCGAGAGCGCCGTGGGCGATGCTGATGCTTGCAATGGCAATCGCAAGCTGGGTGTGTGTCGGTCGACGTAAGAAGAACCACGCATAGGGTAAACAAATCAGACTCAGCAATGAGGGCCGCCATTTGGCGGCCCTTTCGCTATGTCCAATAAAGTGTGTTGCTTTTATTTCCTTTCCCGCATTGGCACATATTTTTTTTCTTTATGCTATCATATTACGCTCGATTTGGTCACTCCCACAGCGAATCAATACGCTCGTCACATCCTTGCGCGGCAGGGCCTTGCGCCGCAAATATCCTTTCAACACGCGTCCAAAGCAGCTCTCGAAGAACGAGAATTTTTTTGTTTGCCGCGGCTTTGCCCGTTAGACCGCCCCGCGCACCGATATTTTGCCGAATCGCGGCATAAGAATAGGCGTATAAAAGGAACGGGGGAGGGCTATATGTCGCTTACGTCATTCTGCGAACTGCGCCGCAAAGAGGTAATCAACCTGCGGGATGGCGCCAGGCTTGGGAACATATGCGATATGGAGATAGATGCGGCCTGCGGGGAGGTACGGAATATTATCGTGCCCGGGCCGCCCCGGCTGTTTGGGCTGTTGTGCAGCGATGAGGAACTGGTGATTCCCTTTAACCGCATAACCAAAATTGGCGCGGACACCATTTTGGTGGATGTCGTGCTTTAGCACGGGGCAGGGGTTGTGTTTTTATCCGCCTTGCGCAACAAACTGTGGAAAAGCGGCAGCCGTTGTGGTATAATTTCGTATAATATGTTTTTTTGATTTACCACACATTTCGCATAGGGAGGTTCCTACCCAATGAAATGCCGCTATTGCCTTAGCACCGACAGTAAGGTTGTCGATTCCAGGCCTACCGAAGATGGTACCTCCATCCGCCGCCGCCGCGAGTGTATTACCTGCGGCAAACGCTTTACCACCTATGAAAAAATTGAAGAGATTCCCATCATGGTGGTAAAAAAAGATGGCAGCCGCGAGATGTTCGACAGCGATAAAATACTTATGGGTGTGCGCAAGGCTTGCGAAAAGCGCCCCGTATCCGCCGCGCGGCAAGAGCAGCTGGTCGAGGATGTGGCGCGGGATGTGTTCAACTTTTTGGAGCAGGAAGTAAAGAGCGAAACCATTGGCGAGCTGGTGATGACCCGGCTCAAGCAGGTGGACGAGGTGGCGTATGTGCGCTTTGCCTCGGTGTATCGCCAGTTTAAGGATATCAACACCTTTATGGATGAATTGAAGCTGCTGCTGGGCGAAGGCTGATGCGTGCGGGAGCGCAGGCCGCCGCCGGTATATTGCGCGGCTTTGTATACGAAAAAAAGGGGAGTACCGCGCTGATTCAAGCGCCGTCGCTCATGGCCGCGCCCGGTGTGGCGCATGGTTTTTCCACCAAAGAAGGCGGCATAAGCCCGGCGCCGCGCGCCGGGCTCAACCTGCACTGGTCCAATCAGGGCATAGCCGAGGATGTTTTGGAGAACTACCGTATTTTTGCTGCGGGCGCGGGCATACGGTACGACGATATGGTGATCGTAAACCATGTGCATGGCGATACCGTGCTGCGGGTACATGCTTCGCACCGTGGACGCGGGTTTGCTCTGCCGCCGCTGCCGCCTTGCGATGGCATCATAACCTGTGACCCGCGCGTGACGCTGGTTACCTCCCATGCCGATTGCGGGGCGTTTTTCTTTTATGACCCGGTGCACAGGGCGGTAGGCATGGCGCATGCGGGCTGGCGGGGCACGCTGATGGGCATAGGCCGCGTGATGGCTCTGCGCATGGCCGAGGAGTTTGGCACCGATCCCGCCGATATACTGGCGGCGATGGGGCCCTGCATCTGCGGGCCCTGCTTCGAGGTAGATGAACCCCTGGCCGATGAGTTTGTGCGCGTGTATAATTGCCCGGAGCTAAAGCTGCCGGGCAAACCGGGCAAGGCGCATGTGGATTTACCTCTGTGCGCGGCGCTGCAGTTTATGCAGGCCGGGATACTTCCCGCGCATATCACGCATATGGATTTATGCACCTACGAAAACCCGCGATTGTTTTACTCCTATCGGCGGGATAGGGGCGAAACGGGGTCTATGGCGGCGTTTATTAGGTTAATTTAGCAAAACCTGTTCCAAATATTGCTGTGGTTGAACCTTCTTACTGTGGGCATATTAGCTGTATCCCCATAAAAGAAGGTTTTATTATGCAGTTATATACCCTGCTGCTGCTGTGCATCGTTCTATTATCCGTTACCGGCGCGAGCGCGCCCGCTTGCGATGCGCTGGGTATGCGCCGCTGGCACGCGGCGTTTTTTGCGGTGAGCATACTCGCGCTTTCGCGCTTTACCGTTTTGCTCAAACCGGAATGCAGCATCAACTTCGGCGCGCTGCTTTTGCCGCTGTTCCCGGCCCGCCGCGCCCTTAAGGAGGGCGCCCGCTTTGGCGCCTGGGCCGTGCTGCTGTTGTTTGCCGCGTTGGGCGTTGCGCTTTCGCGCCTGGGTGGGCTGTATGGGGCGGAGAATGGGCTGCTGAGCGGGCTGGCGGCGGGCTGCGGCGCGCTGCTGCTGTGTGATACGCCCTGCCTTGCGTTGGGCGTGGCCGCCGCCGCGCCGCTGCTGCAAGCGGCGATAACCATGTGCGTGGATATGTTGGCAAAGGGGTATGGGGCCCTGGATATAAGCGGCAGCGCCGTGCTCAACGCGCAGGTGGTGGCGGTTTGCTTTGGCGCGCTCCTGCTTTGCCTGTTTGCGGTGAGGGCGCCCTTGCGGCAGGAATAGCGCCCGCCGCTCATTTTGCTTCCACTTCGATTTGCTCCACGATGAAGGGCAGCACCTGCGTCAGCTCCAGCTTTAGCACATGCGCGAATTCTTCATATAATATCTTTTCCGCGCTTTTCATAAAGCGTTCATCCACGACATGCAGCTTTTTACCCTGCGCCTGCCTTTCTTGCTGGCGTTGATACAGCGTTTTTATGAGCTGCACCAGCTCGGCGCGGTCGCCATGGGCGATGATTTCCCGGTAGCGGTCGTGGCGGACGGCGTCGTTTTCTATCCAAATCGTGTCCTCGCCCGGCATGGTTTTTATCAGCGTGCGAATTTCCTCCGCGGATAGTATGCGCCGCAGCTTGGTGGTGGCGCGCTCGTTATCAACGGGTATATATATGCTGGTTTTTTCATCGTAAAGCGGCTTCAAAACGTAATAATCCGCATGCTGTCCGCCGATTTCTTTATTGGTTATCTCCGCGATTTTGCACAGCCCCGCGCTGTATAAAACCGTATCGTTCACCTGACAAATCATGACTCCAATTCCCCTCCATTTAAAAAATTGTGTGCAAAACGGTTACAAAAAACGCGCGGTTTGATGCAACTGGTCTTACGTTCTGCTGCGCAAACTACACGTTGAGATATATTTAGTATAGCAGATTTTTACGAAAATATGTAATATGCGGTTTAAAAAAATATGCGGCATATTTTTCGTGTGCTATTCACCTGCGCCGGTTCATACATATATACCACACCGGGGAGGACATGCAGCGATGGAAGAAGCAAAAGCGTGGCGGCAGGATATATTGCCGCTGCTGCCCATAGCATTGCGGGATTGCCTGCCGCAGCAGGCGCCGGAGGGGCTGGAGGAACTGCGCATAAGGGTGGGGCGGCCCACGCGGCTGATATGCGGCGGCGGGCAAGAGACCTTGGTAAGCTGGGCGCCAAACCGCGCCGATTGCGCCGATCTGCTCATGCGGCTGTGCCGCCAATCGGCCTATGCCTATGAGGATGAGTTGCGCGCGTGCTACATGACCCTGCCGGGCGGGTGCCGCGTGGGGTTTGCGGGACGCATGAGCGAAGATGGCCTGCGGTTGGCAACGCCCGGCGCGTTTAACATACGCATGGCGCGGCAGGTAAAGGGCTGCGCGGGCGCCATGATGCCCCTGCTGCTTAAGGGGGGCATTGCGCGGGCGGCCCTGCTTATTTCGGCCCCGGGCGTGGGCAAAACCACGGCGCTGCGCGACGCGGCAAGGCAGCTTTCCGAAGCGGGGTATGCGGTTTGCGTTGCGGATGAACGCGGCGAGCTGGCCGGCGGCAACGATGGCGTGCCCATGCTGGATGTGGGGCCCAGGACCGATGTGCTGGAGGGCTGTAAGAAGGCGCGGGCCCTGCGACTGCTGCTGCGGGGGATGTCGCCGCAGGTGCTGGTGACGGATGAGCTGTTTAGCGCCGAGGATACCGATGCCGTGCTGGATGCTTCGGGCTGCGGCGTAAGGGTGCTGGCCAGCGCCCATGCGGAGAATTTGGAGGATTTAAAACGGCGGCGCGAGATATACGCATTGGTGGAGCAGGGCTGCTTCGATTATGTGCTGGCGCTGCGCCGGGGGCGGGATAACGTGCTGCGGCACAGCGTAGCGTATGCGAAGGAGGGGTTGGGGTGAAGCTGGCGATGGCGGCCGTGCTGGTGGCGGCATGCTCCTTTATCGGCTATTGCAGGGTATATGCGCTGCGGGCGCGCATAAGCGCGCTGCAGGCGTTTGAAACCGACATCGCGCAGCTGGGGCTGATGATGGAATATCAGGCGCTGCCGGTGGGCGAGCTGGCGGATCGCTTGCGCGGCGCGCTGCCGGCCGCCTTTTGGCAGGCGTTTCGCGCCGGGGTGGCGCAAGGCAGCGCGCGGGAGGCCTGGCGGCAGGCGCTGTATGCCGAGGCGCCCTATGGCTTGCGCGCGAGCGATATGGAACAGCTTTGCGGCTTTGGCGCGGTGCTGGGGCAAGGCGGCAGGGCGGCGCAAAAAAACAATGTGGACTATGCGCTAAGCAACATAAAGCGCCTGCGGGAAACCCTGCAGCTGGAGCAGGCGAAAAAGGGCGGGCTGTATGGCACGCTGGGCCTGCTTTCGGGCTTGGCGGCGGCGATACTGATTTGGTAAAGGTGAGGAGAACAAAGTACATGGGTATAGACATCGTGCTCAAAATAGCGGGGATCGGCATGCTGGTGGCCGTCATATGCCAGCTGCTCAAGCAAACCGGGCGGGATGACATAGCCATGCTGGCCGCGCTGGCCGGGCTGGTGATTACCCTAAGCCTTGTGCTGGGCGAAATAGGCTCGCTGTTTGGCGAGGTGAAGCGCATCTTTGAGCTGTATTGAGGCTGGGGGTTTGCTATGACGGTATTTAAGCTTGCGGGCATCGCGGTGCTTTCGGTTACGGCGGGCATCGTGCTGCGCACCTATCGCCCGGATATGGCGCTGCAGCTGAGCATGGCGGTGTGCGCGGTGCTGCTGCTGTTTGCCATAGAGGATATCGCGGCCATTCGGGGCGCGATAGAGGATGTGTGCGCGCGCTACGGCTTCCAGTCGGCGCACCTCAAACTGATATTCAAGGTGATAGGCATTGCGTATATGGCGCAGTTCGCCTCCGAAACCTGCCGGGATGCCGGGGAGAGCGCCGTCGCCTCCAAGGTGGAGCTGGTGGGCCGCGTGCTGATATTGGGGGCGGCGCTCCCCGCGCTGCTGGCGGTGCTGGGGCTGTTATCCGGCCTGCTGGCCACGGTATGAGGCGGCTGTGCTGCCTGCTGGCGTTTTGCTGCCTGCTGGCGCTGCCCGCCCTGGTGTGGGGGGTGGAGGAGTTGCCCCTCCCGCAGCCCGAGCGCACCCTGGAGGAGGAGCTGGCGCTGGCGCTTTCGGGGTATGATTGGAGCGCGTGGCAGCAAAGCTATCAAAACCTGCCTGCGCAGGTGCGCGACCTATGGGGCTACGAGAACGTGACCGATATGGTGCGGGCTTATGCTATGGGCAAAGCATCCTTGGCGGAGGGCTTGCTGGCGGGGCTGGGCGCGGCGGCGCTTGCGGCGTTTAAGGAGAGCATGCTCGCGCTCACGGCCATCATGGCGGTGGCGCTGCTGACCGGCATGATGGATGTGATACTCGACGAGGGCAAGGAGGGCGTGCGGGAAATCGCGTCGTTTTTATGCTACAGCGTTTGCGTCCTGCTGCTCAGCGGCATCATGGCGCAGCAGCTGCAGCTTTCGGCGGGGGCCATAGCGGATATCTGCGGCGCGCTGGAGCTGGCCGGGCCGGTGCTCATCATGCTGCTGGCCGCCGTGGGGGCCACGACCTCCGCCGGGATGGCGCAGCCGCTGTTCGTATTTTTAAGCGGCGCCATAGCGGGGCTGTTTCGCACGGCGCTGCTGCCCGCCGTGATGAGCGCGGGCGTGCTGTCTATCGTGGGCGGGCTTACGGGGCGCAAGCAGATGGAGCAGGTGACGGGGTTGATCAAGTCCGGGGTCAAATGGGTGACGGGGGGCATATCCACCATATTTTTGGGGAGCATGACGCTAAGGGGCATGAGCGCGGCGGGCGTGGACAGCGTGAGCATCAAAACCATGAAATACGCGCTGGATAAATCCCTGCCGCTGGTGGGCGGCGTGGTAGCGGGGAGCCTGGAGAGCGTGCGCGGCTGTACCCTGCTTATCAAAAATGCAGCGGGCATAGCCAGCGTGCTGTTGGCGCTGGGAATGGTGCTCATACCGCTGATGCGGCTGGCCGCCATGTCGCTGGCGTTTAAGGCCACGGCGGCGGTGTGCGCGCAGGTTTCGGATGTGCGCATGCCCAAGCTGCTCACGGATATGGCGGATATTTGCCGCTATATGTTTGCCTGCGTGGCGGTGGTGGCGCTGATGTTTGTGCTCACGATAGGGTTGGTGATGGCCATGGGCGGGGTGTAGGCCGATGCGGATGCTGTATGAGCTGGTGATGCGGTTGGCCGTGATTGCGGTGCTGGATTGCGTATTGGGCTTTTTGCTGCCGGCCGGCGCGCTTAGGCGCAGCGCGCGGCGGGGCATCGACTTAATCATGCTGCTGTTGGTGGCTGAAGCGGTGTTTGGCGCGGTGGAAGGGGTGCTATAGCGATGGATTTAAAGGGTATCATGCAGCCGCTCAAAAAGCTGGCCGAGCGGATGAAGGCGGATAAACGGCTGGAAATTTGCGTATACGGGGTGCTGGCAATATTGGGGATACTGCTCTATACGGCATCCTGCGGCGCAAAGGGCGCGGCTCCGGATGCGCCCAAGGCCGAGCCGGGCATAGAGGCCGCTTCCGAGGCCGATATTGAACGGCGGTTGGAGCAGACGCTCTCCTGCATACGCGGCGCGGGCGAGGTACGGGTGATGATCACCTATGCGACTGGCGCGCAGCTTGTGCCCGCCATGAGCACGGATACGCAGGTGACCACCTCGGAAGCCACAACGCAGGGCGGTTCCACGGTAAACGAGAACCGCACGGAATCCTCCCGCCCGGCCACGGCCCAAAGCGGGGATAAAGGGGCGCTGGTGCTCACGGAGCGCATGCCCGAGGTGCGGGGGGTCATCGTGGTGGCCGAGGGCGCGGCAAACATAGCGGTGAAGCTTAAGCTGCAGGCCGCCGTGCAAACGGTGCTGGGCATTAAGGCGGATTGCATAGAGGTGTTTGAAATGAGCCTGGCGGAATATCAATAGGGGGTAAAGGGGATGTTTTTTAAGAAGTATGGCGTTATCATCGTGGCGGCGCTGCTGTTGGCGGGCGCGGTGTATTTGAACGTGCGCATGGAGGATGCGCAGACGGCCGGTATAAAGGACGGGGGCGAGGATGCGGCGCCCGGCCCGGCGGAGCAGGCGGCGCAGACGGAGCCCGGCACGGGGTATTTCGAATACTTCCGCAACGAGCGGGATGCGGTGCGGGGCACCGAGATAGGGTACTTGGACGAGGTGATTGCGGCCTCAGCGAGCGATGCCGAAACCCTGGCCGAGGCGCAGGCGCAAAAGCTGGCGCTGGTGGATAATATGGAAAAGGAATTCACCATCGAAAGCCTTATAAAAGCCAAGGGCTTTGTGGATGCCGCCGTCACCTTCCACAAGGGGTCGGTCAACGTGATTGTGGATTGCGAGGAGCTAAACGACGAGAAGGTGGCGCAGATACTGGATATCGTGCAGCGCGAAACCGGCGAGAACGCGGATCATATAAAAATCATGCCGGGCGGCTAATCGTGACGGAATTGAAAACTATTGTAAATTCAATTGCGGCGGCGTCCGGGTGCTATGCAGACGCAAAATTTTCTGTTATAATACAAGCAGTATAAACGTGAGGAGGTTACTACCATGGCATCTGAAAAAAATATCAGCACCGATGTGAACGCCATTGAGGGCGGCAAAATTGTGTTTGTTCCTGATGTAATTGCCACCATTGCCAACTTGGCCGCTACCGAAGTGGACGGTGTGGACAGCATGAGCGGTTCTGTGGTTGAAGGCATTACCGGGATGCTCGGCAAAAAAAGCCTCACTAAGGGTATTAAGGTCGACGTTGGCGAAGAAAATACGACGATCGATATCAGTGTGGTTGTAAAGTATGGCTATAAAATCCACGAGGTTTGCATCAATATACAAAAACAGGTCAAATCCACCATCGAAACCATGACGGGCATCCGCGTAGCGGCCGTCAACGTTACGGTGCAGTCCATCAGCTTCGAAAAGTCGGAGCCCAAGTCAACGGAAGCGCCGGCCGAAGAAGCGGAATAATACAGCCGCGGCGCGCCCCTTTTGCGCAGCCTTGCCCGCCCCCAGGCAACGAGGGCGAGGGTGTGCGGGGGCGCTTTTGCCCCGGCGGTGAACCAATATATTCCATACATCGGCTGCGCGTCGCTGCCGGCGGTTATCTGGGCGACTGGGTGAGGCTTGGTCGCCATTTGCCGTATTTAGGCGACGCGCCACCCTTATTACACGAGAGAGGTACTTATCATGAAAGCCACATTGTTCGATAAATTCCTGCTGCTGTTGGTGCTGCTGCTGCTCCTCGCTTTTGCGGGCGTGCTCGCGTGCTTCGCCCTCGGCCTGTTCTTATTCCCGGCGGCCGCCGTACTGCTCGAAATGGTGGAGCAGCAGCTGGGCGCGCTCAATTTCCAAATTATACTCGGCGCGGCGGCCCTGCTCGTCGTTTTGATTGCGCTGCGCTTGTTCGTGGGCTTTTATGGCAAAAGACGGGATGCAAAACCCCGCACCGCGCCGGTTACGGCGGCGACCATCGCCACCACCGACTTTGGCGTGACGGAGATATCCCTTGCGGCTATCGATGCCATGGTGCAGCGCCATTGCCGCGCCAACAATAAGATACGCGAAACCGAAAGCGTGATTGCGGGCAAGGAGGGCGGCATCCATATCGGGCTTAAGCTGGTGCTGCTCAACGACGCCAACGTGCCGGATACCACCGCCGAGTTGCAAAAGTCGCTCAAGGAATATATCGAGAGCTTGACGGGCATCCTCGTCCATGATATAAGCATATTGATCGTGAGCCAACCGCCCGCGCACAAATAGAGTAAGGAGCTATGCCCATGGAGAAATTTTTAGAATTTTGCAAGCAATATAAGTGGCGCCTTATCGGTGTAACCGGCGGCATACTGTTTTGCATACTGGTGTTTACGATCAACTTTTGGCGTACGCTGCTGCTGATGGTGCTGGGGGGCGCGGGGTATGTGATAGGCTTGGCGCTCGATAATGGCGGCAAGGAGCGGGTGAGCGAATTTATAGATCGCCTGTTCCGCAAAAAATCCTAAGGCGCGCCGGGGGTACAAACGAAGCATGAGCAGAAAAACCGCGCGTGAGGTCGCCATGAAGTTGGCTTTTGCCAGCCTGTTTGGCGGCGAGGATACCTACGAGGCCGTGCTGGATAAATCCGGCATAGAAGAACAGCCTTCGCCGGAGGATATCGCGTTTTCGGCCGAAGTGCTGCGCGGCATTGCGGCGCACGGCGATGAGATCGACGCCGTTATCGACGAGATGGCGATAGGCTGGCGCATCGGGCGCATGCCCAAGGTAGATCTTTCTATCCTGCGGGTCGCCATATTCGAGATGCTGTACCGCGAGGATATCCCCTGCAGCGTATCCATCAACGAAGCGGTGGAGCTCGCCAAGCACTTTGGCGGGGAACGCTCCTCGGCATATATCAACGGCATGCTGGGGACGCTGGCCAAGCGCGTGGAAGGCGCCGGGCCGGAGGAATGACGGGGAGAGTAGGCCGATGGGCGTTTACCTCGGTATAGATACAAGCTGTTACACCACCTCGGTGGCGTGTGTAGATGAAACGGGCATCGTCTATGATAAACGGACGGTGCTTTGTGTGAAATTGGGCGAAAGAGGCCTGCGGCAGAGCGATGGATTGTTTCAGCATGTGCGCAACCTCGATGCCCTGCTGCCCGAGCTGATACGCGGCGCGGGCAAAGAGCAAATTCGCGCCGTAGCGGTTAGCGTTAGGCCCCGGCCCGATGAAAAATCGTACATGCCGGTGTTTTTGGCGGGCCGCATGGCCGCCGATACGCTATGCGCCGCGCTGGGGCTTGCGCCAACCTATACCTCGCACCAGCAGGGGCACATACGCGCCGCGCTGGTACAAAACGAGGCGTTAATCGCGGGCGGGCAGCCCTTTTTGGGGATGCATCTCTCGGGCGGCACCACCGAGGTATTCGAGATGCAAGCCGGCCTTTCCACCCTGCTGCTGGGCGGCACTACCGACCTGCATGCGGGCCAGTTTGTGGATAGGCTGGGCGTGCGTATGGGGCTGCCCTTCCCGTGCGGGCGGCATATGGAGGCGCTCGCGCGCGAGGCGGGTCAAAGCAATGTGAAATTGCCGGCCAGCGTAAATGGGCTGAACTGCTCCTTTTCGGGGGTGGAAACCGCGGCGCAAGCCCTGCAGGGACGCATGGGGGATGCGGAGCTGGCGTATGCCGCGTATGATTGCATGGCGCGCACATTTGCCAAGGTGCTCCTAAACGCCGTTGCCCTGGCAGGGCACAACAAGGTGCTGCTGGCGGGGGGCGTCGCTTCGAGCGAGCTGCTGCGCAGGCTGCTGCGCGAACGGCTGGCGCAGCACGAAATCGAGCTGCACTTCGCGCTGCCGGAGCTAAGCGGCGATAACGCCGTGGGCGTGGCGCTGCTTGCGAAGGATGAATCGCAGCCCTGCGGGGGCGGGTGCGCAAGATAAAAAACATCGCGCAAGCGATACAAAGGCGCTTTTACAGCAATGGATAATGGATATACCTTAAGCGTAACGCAGTTAAACGAATATGTAAACGGCATGCTCCGCCGCGACCCGCTGCTAAGCTCCCTTTCTATACGGGGGGAGATAAGCGGGTTTAAGCGGCATAGCTCGGGGCATCTTTATTTTTCGTTAAAGGATACGGGCGCGCGCATAAGCTGCGTGATGTTCCGCCAGAACGCGGTTTCGCTCGCCTTTCGCCCGGAGGATGGCCAAAGCGTGGTGGCCTCCGGCAGCGTATCGGTATATGTGCGGGATGGGCAGTATCAGCTGTATGTCGACAGCATGCAGCCGGAAGGAGAGGGCGAATTATACCGCCGGTTCCTGCTGCTTAAAACGCGGCTGCAGGCGCAGGGCATTTTTGAGGAACAGCATAAAAAGCCGCTGCCGCTGCTGCCGGCGTGCCTGGGCGTTATCACTTCGCCCACCGGCGCGGCCATACAGGATATTTTGCAAATCGCGCACAGGCGTTTCCCCAATATGCGCATAACCCTATGCCCGGTGCGGGTGCAAGGCGAGGGCGCGGCGCAGGAGATAGCCGCCGCCATCGCAAGGATGGATGCGCTCCATGCCGCCGATGTGCTCATAGTGGGGCGGGGCGGGGGCAGCTTCGAGGATTTGTGGGCGTTTAACGAAGAATGTGTGGCCCGCGCCATATACGCCTGCGCCACCCCCATCGTGAGTGCGGTGGGGCATGAAACGGATTTTTCATTGGCCGATTTTGCGGCGGATTTGCGCGCGCCCACGCCCAGCGCGGCGGCGGAGCTGTGCGTGCCGGAATATGCCAGGCTGCGGGCCGACATACAGGATGCGGCGCTGAATTTACGGGCGCGGTGCCATGCTAGGCTAAGTGATTGCCGCGGCGAAGTACAGACCTATGCGGGCAGGGCGGCGCAATATTCGCCGGGGCACCGGGTGCGGCTGCTGCGGGGCCAGGTAGAGGCCACGCGCGCGCAGGCTGTCGCGGCGCTGCATATGCAGGTGATGGGCGCATACAATTCGCTGCAGCAGGCCGATGCGGCGCTTCGGGCGCTGAACCCGCGGCAGGTGCTGAACAGGGGCTATGCCATGGTGCAAACGCAGGCGGGCTACATAGGCGGCGCGGGCGCCTTGCGCGCGGGGCAGGCCGCGCGGCTGATACTGCGGGATGGCCGTGCGGATATCACGGTAGATAAAGTTCAGGTAGAGGGAGAATAAGCTATGGCGGCGCAAAAGAAACGCACGTTTGAACAAGCGAAGCAGCAGCTGGACGCAATTGTGGAACAGCTCTCCGGCGGCAGCTTAGCTTTGGATGATATGGTAAAACTCTATGAGGAGGGCGCGGCGCTGAGCGGTTACTGCTTGGAGCTGCTGGATGCCTATGATGCGCGTATCACCACCCTGAGCGAAGGCGGCGGTGAAACGCTTAAGAGCGAAGGAACAGAAGGAGGAGAAGCGTAATGGCAGATCCAATCCATGCCGCCAAGTATCGTGAAATAATCGGAGGGGAACTGACGAAGTATTTGCAGGACCCCGATATCCCCAAGCAGCTGCGCGCGCCTATGGCCTATAGCCTGCACACGGGCGGCAAGTTGCTGCGGCCCTCGCTTGCGCTGGCCGTATGCGATATGCTGGACGGCGGCTTCGTAGCGGTGCTGCCGGTGGCTTGCGCCATCGAAATGATTCACACCTATTCCCTCATACACGATGATTTGCCCGCCATGGACGATGACGATTACCGGCGGGGCAAGCCTTCCAACCACAAGGTGTTTGGCGAAGGCAACGCCATATTGGCCGGGGACGGCCTGCTCACCTATGCGTTTGAGGTGATGCTGCGCGCGCTGGCGCTGTATACCGATTGCCCCGGCTACCTCGACGCCATCCGCGCGGTGGCGAACGGGGCGGGGGTGCGCGGCATGGTAGGGGGCCAGGCGATGGACTTGGCCAGCGATGGCGGCGCTGCGGCCGATGCGGCGCAGCTCGAATATATCCACACGCACAAAACGGGCGCCATGATTAAGGCATCGGTTTTGGCCGGCGCCTATATTGCGGGCGCAAACGCGGCGCAGCTTAAAGCGCTGGATAAATTCGGCACCCTGTATGGCCTGCTGTTCCAAATCACCGATGACATACTCGATGTAGAGGGCAGCCTGCAGGATATGGGCAAAACCTCGGGTAAGGATAAACAGGCCAACAAGCTCACCTATGTCAATATGTATGGGTTGGAAACGGCCAAGCAGATGGCGCGGGATACCGCCGCGCGCGCCAAGGAGACGGTCGCGATGTTTGGCGAGAGCGCGGGGTATTTCATCGAGCTTACCGACAGCACGCTAAAGCGCGACCGCTGAGGAGCATGCGATGAAGGGTACGCGCGCCGATGTGCGCCTGTTGGAACTTGGGCTGGCCGAAAGCCGCGAAAAAGCGCGCTCGCTGATTATGGCGGGCGCGGTTTATGCGGATGGCATCAGGGTGAGCAAAGCGGGGGAGAGCATAGGCGATGCGCAGGCGCTTACCCTGAAGGAGCAGGGGCTGCCCTTCGTGAGCCGGGGCGGGCTAAAGCTCGATAAGGCCGTGCGCAAATACGCCATCCCGCTGGCGGGCGCGGTGGCGGCGGATGTGGGCGCTTCTACCGGCGGGTTTACCGATTGCATGCTGCAAAACGGCGCCGCGCGGGTGTATGCCATCGATGTGGGCTATGGCCAGCTCGATTGGCGGCTGCGCAACGATCCGCGCGTGCGGGTGATGGAGCGCACCAACGCGCGCAATATGTGCCCCGCCTGGTTTGATCAGCCGCTGGACTTTGCGGGCATGGATGTTTCGTTCATATCGGTCAAGCTGATTTTGCCGGGGCTGTATGCCTGCCTGAAAGAGGGCGCGCTTGCCGCCATACTCGTGAAGCCGCAGTTTGAGGCGGGGCGGGCCAAGGTGGGGAAGCATGGCGTGGTGCGCGAAAAATCCACGCATTTCGAGGTGCTGTATGCCACGGCCCTGTTTGCGCGGCAGCTGGGCTTTGCGGTTTGCGAGGCGGATTTTTCACCCATAACGGGCCCAAAGGGGAACATAGAATTTTTGTTGATATTGCAAAAATCGCGCGAGGGCGATGTACGTTGCGACAAGCAAGAATGTCGTTTACAACATGATGAAAATGTGCGTTGCGACAAGCTGGAATGTCGTATACAACATGTTGTAGAAGAGGCGCACGCTTGTTTTAATTTTGGATGAAATATCCCAATATTCGAAAAATCGCTTGAAAATGCTATCGTTTATTCATATAATTAGAGAAATAGTATTGATGTACAGTGCAAGGGCATTGTAATAGGTGAAGCGCATGCACTGTATCGGCATATTTGCAAACCCACATAAACCCGATGCGCCCGCAGAGGTACAGGCCGCCATCACGAGCGCCGAGCAAAAGGGCTACCATTGCGTGCTGGATGCCGCGTTGCAGCATTTGCCGGGGTTGGGTGGGTATCCCGGCTTCGATACTTGCCCGCCGGGCATTTTGGTTGCCCTGGGGGGCGATGGCACGATATTGCGCGCGGCGGCGCTGGCCGTTTCGCTGGATATACCGGTATTGGGCATCAACTTTGGCCGCATCGGCTTTTTGAGCGAAATTTCCGCCGGTGATTTTGCGGGTGCGCTCGAGGCCATAGAGGCCGGCCGCTATACCCTCGATGCGCGCATGATGCTGCGCTGCTCTGTAAACGGCGGCGAAGCGCATCATTGCCTAAACGAGGCGCTGCTCTATAAGCGCCATTTTTCGGGCGTGGCCGATATAAACGTAACGATCGGCGCGCAGGATGCGGGCAACGTGTTTTGCGATGGAATCATCATCAGCACGCCTACCGGGGCAACGGGGTATTCCATTTCGGCGGGCGGCCCGGTTATCGCCCCCGGGTTGGATGCGTTCATCATCACGCCGATCTGCCCGCACACGCTCAGCTTTCGGCCCATCATTGCGAGCGATGCGGCGACCATGCGGTTTTCCATGCGGAGTGATGGGTACCTGGCGATGGATGGCATGTATACGCAGGATGTTAATGCGGAGGATATCATCACCGTCTGCCGCAGCGAATACAACGCCAAATTCATCCGCTTGCGCGAGAGCAACCTGTATGCCCTCATTCAAAATAAACTCACATAAGCACTTCCGTGCAAATCCGCACGTCATTATTGAGGAGGACCACTATGAAATCTGCACGCCATACGATGATCCTGGATATCATAGACCGGTATAAAATCGATACGCAGGAAGAACTGGCATCCCGCCTTAAGGAGCAGGGTGTGCAGGTGACGCAGGCCACGGTATCCCGCGATATTAAAGAATTGCGTCTCATCAAGGTGCTTTCCGATGATGGCGCCTACAAATACGCCACGGTCGATAAGGCCGAGGCGGGCTTAAAGGATAGGTTCATCAGCATATTCGCCCATTCCGTGGTTTCCATGACCATGGCCAGCGGGCTTATCATCATAAAAACCATCGCGGGCACGGCCGGTTCCGCCTGCGAAACCATCGATTCGCTGCACTGGGAAGAGGTGGCGGGCACCATCGCGGGGGAAAACACCATATTTGTGGCCGTGAAGGATGGCGTGGACGCGCCGGAGCTGATACACCGCTTCCAAGCGCTGATAAAGGGCTGAGTTCCATTTATGCTGCGTAGGCTAATCGTACAAAACGTCGCGCTTATCGAGCGGCTGGATATTGAATTTACCGATGGATTTAACGTGCTTACCGGGGAAACCGGGGCCGGTAAATCCATCGTTATCGATGCTGTAAACCTGGCGCTGGGCGAACGCGCCAGCCGCGAGCTCATTTCGCACGGCGCGCAAAAGGCCGTGGTAGAAGCCATGTTCGATGCGGAGGCATCGCCGCAGCTGCTCGCGTTATTCGAAGAGAACGGGCTAACATGGGAGGATGGCGAGCTGCTGCTCTCGCGGGAGCTTTCCGCCGCGGGCAAAAGCGTGTGCCGCGCAAACGGCGCGCTCATCACGCTGTCGCTGCTCAAGCGCATCACCGATTTGCTGGTGGATGTGCATGGCCAGCACGAGCACCAATCCCTGCTCTCCAAAGCCCGGCATATGGACTATCTCGATGCCTTCGGAGGGCCCAGGTCAGCCGAGAGCAAAGACCGGGTGGCGGCGGCGTATGCCCGCTACAAAGCCCTGCGCGAAGAGCTGCTGGGCGGGTTTGGCTCCGAGGATGAACGCGCGCGCGAAATCGACGTGCTCACCTATCAAATCAACGAAATCGAGCAGGCGGGGCTGCAGGCGGGCGAAGAGGAAGCCCTAAAGGCGGAACGAACTATATTGAGCAACGCGGAGCGTATCGAGAAGGCGCTGGAAACGGGCGCGGCGCTGGTTTCGGGCGAAGCTGCGGCGCTATCCTGCTTGGGTGAGGCGCTGCGCGAAGTAAAAAACATCGCGGCGTATTCCGAGGCGTATGCGGCGCTGGCCGCCAAGCTGGAGGAGGCCTATTATGCGGCGGAGGATATAGGCTACACGCTGCGCGACCTTAAAGCGGGGGCTGAATTTGACCCGCAGCGCGCCGATGCCATAGAGCGCAGGCTGGATGTATATGGCCTGCTTCGGCGTAAATATGGCGAGGATTACGCCGCGGTCATGGCGTTTTATAGCAAGGCCTCCGACCGGCTGGAGCTGCTTACCGGCGCGGAGGCGCATAAAGAAAAGCTGGAGAAGGACGTGGCAGGGGCGCTGCAAGCGTATACGCGCGAAGCGGAGGCGTTAACCGCACTGCGGCAAACCGCCGCGCAGGAGCTGGAGCAGGGCATGCTGCGGCAGCTCGGCGAGCTGGGGCTTGCGCATGCGCGGTTTACCGTGCAGTTTCAGCCTGTCGAAGAACCCGCCGCGCTGGGCAGGGAGCGCGCGGAGTTTTTGCTGAGCGCCAACGCGGGCGAGCCGCTGATGCCGCTCGAAAAGGTGGCGAGCGGCGGTGAAATGAGCCGCATCATGCTGGCGCTCAAAGCGATGTTCGCACAAAACGACGAAATCGCCACCCTGATATTCGACGAAATCGACACCGGCGTGAGCGGACGCATCGCCGCCGTGGTAGGCGATAAATTGGTTCGCCTTTCCGACTCGCATCAGGTGCTTTGCGTAACGCACCTGCCGCAGATTGCCGCGCTGGCGGATGCGCATTTTTTGGTGGAAAAGCATACCGATGGCGCGCACACGCATACGCAGGTGCATATGCTGAATATGGAGCGGCGCTGCGAGCAGGTTGCGGCCATGATGAGCGGCAGCGAAGCCTCGCAGTTTGCCTATGCGCACGCGAAAGAATTGATAGCCGCCAGTGAGGCCGCCAAAAAAACGCGGCGCAAGCCCAATGAAATGCCAGTATAGTTAAAAAGATACTTGTCAAGTATAAGCACTGCGAGCATTTGCTCACGGTGCTTTTATTTGTTTTTGAGGTGATAGGGATGCGAAACAGGCGCGGGGTTATGATTGCGCGGTGCATAGGCATACTGCTGTGCGCGCTGCTCATCGGCTTTAACTATGGCGAGCAGATGCGCTTGATTCGCGCGCTGCCGGGCGAGACCTATATAGATGAAAAGAGCGAGGGGCTGTTCGCGGGGCTTCACGCGCCCTTTGGCGTGCGGGTGAACGAGGAAGGCCGCGCCGTATCCGGGGACTTGGGTGAAAGCCTGCAGCCCGCGGCAAACGGCGGGTATTTTGCCACGGTGGAGCTGTTTGGCTTTATACCCCTCAAGCAGGTGCGCTTTTTGGATCGCAGCGAGGTACGCGTTATGCCGGGCGGGCAGTCGGTGGGGGTAACGCTATATACCAAAGGCGCGCTGGTGGTGGGCATGGGCACGGTGAATACCGGCGAGGGGGCGGGAATTTGCCCCGCGCAGGAAGCCGGCATCCATGTGGGGGATGTGATACTATACGCTGATGCGCAGGAGGTGGATGACGCCGACCATCTCGTGCGCATTTGCAATGCCGCCACGGGGGAAATCAGCATGAAGGTTTTGCGCGGGGAGGATATGCACACGCTCAGCCTGCGCCCGGTACAGGATGCCGAGGACGGCGTATATAAGATGGGAATGTGGGTGCGGGACAGCACGGCGGGCATAGGCACACTCTCGTTTTATTCCATGAGGACGATGCGTTACGGCGCGCTGGGGCACCCGATTACCGATGTGGATACCGGCTCGCGGCTCTCCGTTAAAAATGGGGAAATCATACATTCGAGCGTGCTGGGCGTGTCGGCCGGTATCAGCGGCGTGCCGGGGGAGATACGGGGCGCGTTTTCGATGCTGAGCCAGCGGCTGGGCACCATCGATACCAATTGCGCCATAGGCATATATGGGGAGATGTATGCGGATTCCGTCAACCCGATCTACCCGCAGGGCGTGCTGCTGGCCTACCCGGAAGAGGTGAGGATGGGCCCCGCCGTGCTGCTCACCACGGTGGATTCGGAGGGCGTAAAGGCCTATACCTGCGAAATACTAAAAGCGTATCCGCAATCCTCCGCGGCGGGCAAGGGCATGGTGATACGCATCACTGACCCGGAGTTAATTGAAAAAACCGGCGGCATCGTGCAGGGCATGAGCGGCAGCCCCATACTGCAGGATGGCAAGCTGGTGGGGGCGGTCACGCATGTGTTCGTCAATGATCCGCTCAAGGGGTACTGCATCTATGCCCTGTGGATGCAGGAGCTGTGCGGCGATACATAGTTGAATTTGTAGCAATTGAAACATTTTTGCAGAACTTTTATTGCATAAATGGCATTTGCTTGATATAATAGTGCCATTCTAAAAATTTCCAATATTTGGAGGCAAACGTATCTTTAAATTGGCAGTTTAAACTTTTTATTCGCAAAAAACGATAAAAACTGGAATTAAGTATGAAAAAATTCACGCTTCTGATTGTAACGGATAATGCTATATTTCGAGAGCGGCTCGAGACGTATTTGCGTGATACGGGCATGTTCGATGTGCTGCCCCCGGCGGCGGACGGGCCTTCGGCGGTTGCGAAAATCCGCATGCTTGCCCCCGATATGCTGCTGCTCGATATGCTCATGCCCGGTATGGACGGCATCGAGGTGCTGCGCCGCGCCCGGGCGGAGGGTATAGGCGACAAGATGCGGGTGTTCACGTTTTCCTCCATGAAGCAGGACAGCATCATGCACCTGGCCGACAGCTTGGGCATTACCTACCATATTCAAATGCCCACCGACGAAAGCATGATATTCAGCCGCTTGATGGATTTTGCGCCGGATAACGATGAGTACGCGCGCCGCCTGCGCAAAACCATCCGGGAAAACGATATGGCCGTGCAGGTGGATGAGCTGATGACCGAGGCGCTGCGCAAGCTGGGCGCGCCCGTCAACTTGGCCGGCTACTATCAAATCAAAACGGTGCTGGCGTTTTGCATACGGCATTATGCGCGGGCGGTCAACCTATCCATCGACGCGTACCCCTATGCCGCGCGCATCCACAACGTGAACGAAAAGCAGATTGAGCGCAATATCCGCACCTGGATAGAGGTCACCTGGACCCGCGGCAATCTGGCGGAGCAGCATATTTTATTTGGGTATACGATCGAAAGCGAAAAGGGCCGGCCCACCAACAAAGAATTTATAGCCACCATGACGCAGCATCTCGTGCAAAGGTTGCGGCGCAGCAGCATGTAGCGGCTGCGCCACAACGGGTAACCAAGCATAGAGCCGCCCAAATGGGCATAGGTATGTACTACATCGTTATCATACTTATGCGGGCGGTTATTTTTATGCGTACGCTTTCCTTTAGGCAAAATATGGCCAAGCAAAATATGGCCAAGCAAAACGCGGCGCCGGCGCTGCTGGCACAGCACCCATATCTATGCCTGATCAGCTTGTTTTGGGCCATACTCGGCATAGCGGCGGGCATCTCCATCGCGGCATCCGGCGTGCCGGGCATGGAGGCGCATATCGGCCGCGCCCTGGGCGCGCTGCAGGCCGACCAGCCCTATAGGCTGTTCCCGGCCATACTGCATGCGGCGGCATGGAACCTTTGTTTGCTGTGCATCGCAGGCTTGTCCCGCCTGTTTGCGCCGCTCGCGCCGCTGTGCGGGCTGCCCATCGCGCTAAAGGGCTTTTTTATGGGGCTGAGCGCGGCGCAGCTATATGCCGTGCTGGGCGGCGTGGGGCTGGTGATGAGCTTGCCCCTGGTTACATTGCCTGCTATGTGCGCCATGGCCGCGTTTGGCCTGCGGCTGATTGGCGGCTATTGCCTGCGCAAGGGGGAACCGGCCGATAGCCTGCAGGTGCACGCGCTATCCCTGCTGGCGGTTGGCATTGCGCTGGAGGGCGCGGGGGCGGGGCTGGCGCGGTGGATACTGCCCGGTTGACGGAGGCCGCGCGAAAGTGCTAAAATTTATATGCGGCAACAACGAAAGAAAGAGGAGGAGCTATGACAAAACGACGAGCGATATTGATTGTACTGGATAGCGCTGGTATCGGCAGTTTACCGGATGCGGCGGACTTTGGCGATGCGGGCGCAAACACGTTTGGACATATTTATCAAGCGCGCAATAAGCTGCAGGTACCCAACCTTTATGCGTTGGGGCTTGCCGCAATAGAGGGGAGCGGGCTGCCCGCCTATGACGGGGCGATAGCCGGCGCCTATGGCAGGGCGGCCGAAAAAACGCATGCCAAGGATACCACCTGCGGCCATTGGGAAATGGGGGGCATTATCATGCAGGAGCCGTTTAAAACCTACCCACAGGGCTTCCCGCCGCGCATTATAAATGAATTTGAACGGCGCACAGGCCGGGGCACGCTGGGCAACTGCGTGGCTTCGGGCACCGAGATTATACAACGGCTGGGCGATGAACATGTTGCCACGGGTAAGCCCATCGTATATACCTCGGCGGACAGCGTGTTTCAGGTGGCGGCGCACGAAGACGTAATCCCGCTCAGCGAGCTTTACGCCATCTGCGAGGCCGCGCGGGCGCAATTGGTGGGGGAGGACTTGGTGGGCCGCGTGATTGCGCGCCCCTTTGTAGGGGCCAATGGCAGCTACACCCGCACCGAAAACCGGCGGGATTTCGCCATACCGCCCATCGAGGATACTATACTCGACGGCCTGACCGCGGAGGGCTATGAGACGGTGGCGGTAGGCAAAATCGAGGATATTTTCTTCCGCCGGGGCATAAGCATATCCGACCACGCCAAAAACAACCGCGAGGGCATCGAGACCACACTGCGTTTTATTCGGGAGGGCACGGGCGATTTCA
This sequence comes from Christensenellaceae bacterium, assembly GCA_031261085.1. GTDB lineage: Bacteria > Bacillota > Clostridia > Christensenellales > CAG-138 > Pelethousia. Next base: position 42,860 of record JAISKB010000015.1, on the reverse strand, counting down.
TATTCACCAATCTGGTCGATTTCGACATGCTCTACGGCCACCGCAACGATGTGGAGGGCTATGGCGCCGCGCTGGAATACTTTGACACCCGCCTTGCCGAAATAAAAGAAGCGATGCGGGAGGGCGATCTGCTGCTGCTCACGGCGGATCACGGTTGTGACCCGACCTGGCCGGGCACCGACCACACCCGCGAATATATACCCGTACTCGCCTGGTATAAGGGTATGCGGGCGGCGGTGGCCTTGGGCACGCTGCCCACATTTGCCGACCTGGGCAGCACGGTGTTCGACTATATCACGGGCCGGGCATGGCGCGTGGGCGATTCCTTCTTGTCAAAGCTGGGCATACAGCCGCAATAAATTGCGCAGTTTCGTATGAAACCCTCCCGCGTGTAATAGATATAAACCATCTAACCATGCGGGAGGTTTTTTTATGCGCAAAACGCTGCTGCAAAGTATCCTATTGCTGGTTTGCCCCTTGCTGCTGCCAACGCAGATTGCGCTGGCCGGGGCGGCGGCGCCCGCGGTGGATGTGGCGGGCGCCAAGGCGTCACTGTTGTGTGAAACCAGCGGGGGCGCGCCCGCGTTTTCGTATCACGCGGAGGAAAAGCTGCCGGTGGGTGGGCTTACGCGGCTGCCCGCGCTGTTGGCGGTGTGCGAGGGGGTAGATCAGGGCAAGCTTACCCTTACGCAAACCATCACGGTCAGCGAGGAAGCGGCCGCGATAAAAGGGCCCAGCGCGTTTTTGGCGGCGTATGAAAGGATAGAGGCGTCGGCGCTTATGAAGGCGGCGGTGATGATTTGCGCCGGTGATGCCATACATGCGCTTTCAGAGGCGGCTTACGGCTCGGCGGCGGCCTGCTTGCAGCAGATGCAGGCAAGGCTTGCGCAGCTGGGCATCGAGGCGGGGTATACCGGCCTGTTGGGGGCGGAGGTGCGGCTTTCGGCCGAGGATTTGGTGCGCCTGGGCGGCGCGTTGATGCAAAGCCCCACATTTTTGGCGTATTCCAACCTATACTACGAGGAGATTACCCATGAGGGCGGCCGGGTTACGCAGCTGGCCAACGCCAACAAGCTGCTCAAAAGCTATGTAGGCTGCGGCGGCGTGGCCACGGGCTCCTCTCAGGAGGCCGGGTATTGCGGCGTGTTTTCGGTCAACCGAAACGGCGTGGGGTATGTTTGCGCGGTTATAGGCGCGCCCGATTCCAACGCCCGCTTTAAAGCGGCAAAAAACGCGCTGGATTATGGCTTTACGGCGTTTGACGTGCGGAGGGCGGCCAAGGCGGGGGATGTGCTGGCGGAAGGCCTGCCGGTGCGGGGCGCAAGGCAAAATACCGTGGCGCTGCTGGCCGCGCAGGATATTGTGCTGCTGCTGCCGCACGGCGAAAGCTACGATACCGAGCTAACCTATGAGGAAACGCTGCGCGCGCCGCTGCTGGCCAACGTGCCGGTGGGCGAGGCGCGGTTTTTGGATAGCCGGGGTGCGATTTTGGCCACGCTCCAGCTGGTGCCCGCGCAGGATATGCCCGCCGCCGGGCTGTTTGATTTTGTCGCGCTCGCGCTCATCGATTGGGTGCATGGGTAAGTGGCTTGCAAAGCGCGCCGCCCATAGCGTATAATAAATCATTCGTTGGCCTTTGCGCACATTGCCCGCGTAGGACAAGCCCGCCATGGGCAAGCGCGGCAAGCTGCGGTTAGCGTGTTACTTTTGCCGTTTTTATGAAGGAGGATACCTTTGCTCTGGAGTATTTTTTCCGATCCGATGCAGATCGTATACCGCGTGCCGGCCATCCTGTTTGCGCTGTCTATGCACGAATGGGCGCACGCCTTTGCGGCGTTTCGCCTGGGTGACCCTACCGCGCGCAACTTCGGCCGCCTTACGATCAACCCCATCCCGCACATAGATCCTATCGGCCTGCTTTCGCTGCTGCTGTTGGGCTTTGGCTGGGCCAAGCCGGTGCCCATCAACACGCGGTTTTTTCACCACCCCCGGCGCGATGAGCTCATCGTATCGGTGGCCGGCGTTGTCACCAACCTGCTGCTCGCGTTCGTGAGCGCGGGCGTGTTCTTTTTGTTCGCCGGGAGCGGTATACAAAACGAGGCGGCATATCAAATTATATTTAACTTTATCTCCATCAACCTGGGGCTGTGCGTGTTCAACCTGCTCCCCCTGCCGCCGCTGGATGGGTACCATGTGGCGGAATGTCTGTTTTTGCGCGGGAAAACCAGCTTTAAGATATTTTCTTTCCTCGGCCAATATGGCGCATATATACTATATGCTTTGGTGCTCACCGGCGCCATATCCAATATAACCTTGCCCGTTACCGGCGCGCTTTTGCGCGGCATCATGGCGTTTTGGGGATTGTTACTATAGCATGGCATACGAGGTACATCTGCGGCAATTCGACGGCCCGCTCGATTTGCTGCTGCATCTTATAGAGCAGGCCGAGGTGGATATTCAAGATATATTCATCTCCGAAATCACCACGCAATACCTTGCCTTTATGCGGGAGGTGGACGCGATGGATATGGATACCGCCAGCGAGTTCCTCACCATGGCGGCAACGCTGGTATATATCAAATCCCGCGCGCTTTTGCCCCGCCCTCCCAAGGAAGAGGATTTTGAAGAGGACCCTGCCGAGGCGCTTATACGCCAGCTGCGCGAGTATAAGGCCATAAAGGAGGCGGGACGGCACCTGTATGCGCTCAAAGAAGGTACGCAGGGCGCGTTTGCGCGGCTCCCCGAAGAATTTGCGCTCCCCCCGCAGGAGATTATATGGGAGGAGAGCTCGCCGCAGGGCCTGTTTGAGGCGTTTTTCGAGCTGCTCAACAAAAGGCAAGAGGAGCGATCGCACGCGGTAAACCTGCAGGAGGTATCGGCGGACCGGTATACGGTGCGTTCGCAGCTGGGCAAAATACGCGACCTGCTCCGCCAAAGGGAGAACATGCTGTTCACCGAGCTGTTTGAGGCGGACGCCTCCAAAATGGAGATGATCGTCACGTTTATGGCGCTGCTCGACATGCTGATGCGGGGCGAGGTGCATTTGCGGCAAAGCAACCCCTACGACCCGATAGAAGTGCGGGCGGGGGAACTGAACGAGGATGACGCGGACGCTGAATATATGGATGAATTATGAGGGGGTAGCCTGTGCGGGATGAACGCTTTGGCGCGATAGAATGCATATTGTTTGTATCCGGCGAGCCGGTGGAGCTGGAATCGCTCCAGGGCGCGCTGGGTATGACGGCCATTGAGCTGCAGGCGCTCCTAAGGGATATGGAGGCGCTATACCGCGAGGAACAGCGCGGCGTGCAGCTGTATATCACCGGCGATGCCGTGCAGTTGGTTTCCAACCGCGCCTATGCGGGCTATGTGGAGCAGCTTTTGCAGCCTGCGCAGACCAAAAGCTTTTCGCAGGCGATGCTCGAAACGCTCTCCGTCGTGGCATATAAGCAGCCGGTCACCCGCAGCGATATTGAGGCCATACGCGGCGTGCGGTGCGATTATTCCGTACACGAGCTGCTAAAGCTGGGGCTGGTATGTGAGCTGGGCCGCAAGGATGCCGTGGGCCGCCCCATGTTGTTTGGCACGACCGATGCTTTTTTGCGCCAGTTTGGCCTGCATTCGCTGGCGGAGCTGCCCAGCTACGATAGCTTCCTAGCGGCCACGGCCGAAGCATTGGCCGAGGAACCGCAGCAAGGACTGCAGGGCGCGGCGGCAAGCGAGGCGCTTGAAGAAGGCTGACATAATTTCCAATTTTTGTGCAACACTAAGGGCATAGCCGGAGGGACTATGGCCTATTTTTTTATCATCGCGGCGGTTGCGGCCGCTGTTATAGCGGGGCTTTTGCACAGGGTCACATTGCGGTATTCACTCACCTTTACGCGGGAGCATGCCACGGCGGAGCTTGCGTTTGCCCTGTTATTTGGCCTGTTGCGCATTCCCCCGGTGCGGGGCAGGCTGCTGTTCAGCCCGCTGGAGGCCTATTGGGGCGGCAAGCGCGTGCCCTTGCGCAGGCAGGCGAAGCCAAGCGATGCGGGCGCGCTGCTGCGGGAGCTGATTTTGCGGCGCGGCGCGTGGCTGCAACCGGGGGCGTTGCGCGTGCGGGGGGTGGTGGGCAGCCAAAGGGACGCCTGCTCTGCGATTGCCATGGCGGGCGCGCTCAGCATTTTAATCGAGATGGCGCTGCACGTTTTTGTAAGTGCCGGGCAAGTTCATATACAAATTTTGCCAATGCCCGGCGCGCGGGTATTTTGCCTAAATATGGCAGGCATGGTTACGATTCGTCCGTGGCAGATTATAGCTGTTGCCTTACGGTGGTATTTTCGGCTTACAGCCACCGCCTTAAAGCGGCGAATCCATAGCATAAGAGGTAATACGCAATGGCACACCCGATCGAAAACATCATGAAGACCACCATGGAGCAGCTCAAGGAGATGGTGGATGTGAACACGATAGTCGGCACGCCGATTTTAACCGGCAATGAAACCATGATATTGCCGGTTTCCAAGGTGAGCATGGGCTTCTTTTCCGGCGGCGGCGAATATTGCCGCGCGCAGGCGCCCATCAAGCGCAGCGGCATGGAGGCCGATGGGCAGGGCGAAGGCTCCTACCCGTTTGCGGGCACCTCGGTGGCCGGCATGACGCTTACGCCGCTGGCGTTCCTGTGCGTGAGCGGCGGCGCGGTGAAGGTGCTGCCCGCCACCTGCAACAACACGATAGACCGCGCCATAGAGATGATACCCGAATCCATCGCCACCATCGAGCAGGCGGTCAAAAACATCTGCTGCAAAGCGCATAAATGCGATAGCGGCGAACAGCCCGCAGGGGAATAAAGCATGCGGCGCGCCAAGGGATGGGCGGCGGCGCTCCTCTGCGTGCTGCTGCTCTATACGTTAACGCCCCCCGCGCTAGCGCTCACGGGACCCAAGGTAAGCGCGGCGGGCGCCGTGCTGCTGGAGGCGGGCACGGGCAAGGTGTTGTTTGAAAAAAACGCGGCGCAAAAGCTGCCCATGGCCAGCACCACCAAGGTGATGACCGCGCTGCTGGCCATCGAGCTGGGCGATTTGGATGAAATCGTCTCCACGGATGCCTCGGCCTATGGCGTAGAAGGCTCCAGCATCTATTTAAAGCTGCAGGAGGAGCTAAGCCTGCGGGACTTGCTGTATGGGCTGATGCTCGCCTCGGGCAACGATGCCGCCGTGGCCATCGCCGTGCATATAGGCCAGGGGGTGGAGCGGTTTGCCGAGATGATGAACGCCCGCGCGAAGCGGATAGGCGCGGTGAACACCAATTTTGTAACGCCCAACGGCCTGCCGAATGATGACCACTACACCACCGCCTACGATTTGGCGCTCATCGCCGCCGAGGCTATGAAGAATGAAACCTTTCGGGAAATCGTATCCGCGCAGTATTATCGCGCCCAAACGGGAGCGGTGCCGCGCACGTTTAAAAATAAAAATAAGATTTTGTGGAACTACGAGGGCGGCAACGGCATAAAGACCGGCTACACCAAAGCGGCTGGGCGCTGTTTGGTGTTCGCGGCCCGGCGCGACGGTATGCAGCTGGTGGGCGTGGTGCTCAACTGCCCCAGTATGTTCGAGGATGCGGCGCAGATGCTGGATTTTGGCATGGACAACTATGAGCTGGCTCCTCTGGTGCGGGCCGGGGATAGGGTAGCCGTAGCGCAGGTGCGGGGCGGCATGAAAAACAGCTTGGAACTTGTGGCCGGGCAGGATATAATGGTACCCGTGGAAAGAGGGAACCGCGCGCAATACCGCACCCGCGTTGTGGTGGCCGATGTGATACGGGCGCCGGTGCAGGCGGGGCAAGCCTGCGGGTATGTCGAGGTGCTGGGTGACGAAGGCCGACTTTTAACCCGCTTTGAGCTCACGGCGGGCAGCGCGGTGGATGCGGCTTCCTGGTTCTACTACTTTAAAAAGGCGGCAAAGCATATCGCATAGCTGCCTAAGGAAGGCGGCTACATTGCGGCTGCAAAAATATTTGGCGGATGCGGGGATCGCTTCCCGGCGCAAGTGCGAGGAGATTATATTGGCGAGCCGCGTGACGGTGAACGGTGAAGTCGCTGCGCTGGGCTGTGTGGTGGAGCCGGATGCCGACCGCGTGGAGCTGGATGGCGAAGAGGTGCGGCCCGCGGGCGAACGCGTGGTGGTACTGCTCCATAAGCCGCGCGGTGTGATGTGCACCGCCAGCGACCCGCAGGGCCGCGCGACGATTATGGAATATATCGAGGGCATACCCGCCCGGCTTTATAGCGTGGGGCGCTTGGATTTCGATTCCGAGGGCCTTATCGTTATGACCAACGACGGCGCCTTGGCCTACCGTATGACACACCCAAAATTTAAGCTCGACAAAACCTATTCCGCCATATGCGAGGGAGAGCTGACGCAGGCCGAGCGGCATATGCTGCAGCAAGGCGTGCTTTTGGAGGATGGCATGACCTCCCCGGCACGGGTGGAGGAGGTATTGCATTTAAAAAACGGGAACACGGCCTGCAACATCACCATACATGAGGGGCGCACCCGCCAGGTGCGGCGTATGCTCACAGCGGTGGGGCACGAAACGCTCATGCTGCGCCGCATCCGCATCGGCCCGCTGGATTTGGGCGCGCTGGAACCGGGCAAATGGCGGCATATCACCGCCGAGGAAGCCGCGCAGCTTGCGGATTTGCTGCGCACATAGCGGGTGGTGCAAGGGGGCGCTGCCCGCTTGCTTTTTTGGCCACGCTATTAGCAAAATATATGGCGGGCCATGAAAGCGCAAAAAATCAAATGTGAGAAATGCATGAACAACCTTGCGAAACGGCGGCTTATTATGTAAAATATACATAATGGGTTTAAATCGGGTTTCATGGCTAAATAAGTCAAATATTGAACATTTATACTTATATTTTCAAATAAAAACATTCAGAAGGGAGGAATATTCGTGAACGACATCGGTTCATGGTTCACACCTGTTTTATTAGGTATAGGCATCGTGCTTGCCGGGCTTGTGGTTTTGATACGGGCTAGCAAAAACAAGCGTTCCTTTGCGAAAAAGGGCGAGGATGCAAAGCCTGCGTCAGCCGCCGCGCCGGTTGCGCCGGTTGCGATAGCGGCACAAGCCGCGCTCGATACGCGGGACCGCAAGCTGTTTGACGCAATCCTCGCGGCCGCCATCGCCTCGTATACTGGGTCGGCCAACGGGCTAAGGATTCACTCCGTTACGCGCCTTTCGGCAGCGCCGCAGCCCAGCCCTAGCGCGCGCGGGCCCATGGTAGCCGCCGTGTCGGCCGCCATTGCCACCGCAATGGGCACCGAGCCCAGCGGGCTGCGCATCCACAGCATCAAGCAGGTGTAACAACACAATCCAATCAATATTACGAATCATCAGGAGGATATCTCATGCGTAAATTTATCGTCAATGTAAACGGTTCTTCTTACGAAGTAGAAGTTGAAGAAATTGCCGCCGGCAGCGCCGCCCCGGTAAAAGCCGCCGCGCCGGCGCCCGCGCCCGCTGCGGTCCCTGCGGCCCCTGTTGCCGCCAACGCCGGCCAGGAGCCAATCGATTGCCCCATGCCCGGCACCATAGTCGATGTGAAGGTAAAGGCGGGCGACGCGGTGAAGAGCGGCGATGTGCTGGTTATTCTCGAAGCCATGAAGATGGAGAACGAAATACTGGCTCCGCGCGATGGCAAGGTCGCGGCCGTGAACGTAGCGAAAGGCGCCACCGTAAATTCCGGCGACACGCTGCTCATATTAGCCTAATGTTTGGTTTCCCGCAAATGTATTCGGATAGGAGTTAATTATGGCTCATAAAGTTTTGATTACCGATACCATCCTGCGCGATGCGCACCAATCTCAGGCCGCTACGCGCATGCGCGTGGAGGACATGCTGCCTGCCTGCGAAATACTGGATAGCATCGGTTACTATTCGTTGGAATGCTGGGGTGGCGCTACGTTCGACAGCTGCCTGCGCTTCCTCAACGAAGATCCTTGGGAGCGCTTGCGCACGCTCAAAAAGGCGCTGCCGCATACCAAGCTGCAAATGCTGTTCCGCGGCCAAAACATACTCGGCTACAAGCATTATGCCGATGACGTGGTGGAGCAGTTCTGCCGCAAGGCCATCGAAAACGGCATCGACGTCGTGCGCATATTCGATGCGCTCAACGATGTGCGCAACCTGGAGGCCGCCATCAAGTTCACAAAAAAGTACGGCGGCATATGCGAACCGGCCCTCAGCTATACCATCAGCCCCGTTCATGATGAGGACCATTTCGTAAAGCTCGCCAAAGAGCTGGAACAGATGGGCGCGGATACCATCTGCATCAAGGATATGGCGAACCTGCTGCTGCCCTATGATGCCTATTCGCTGGTGAAACGCCTTAAGAGCGAGGTGCGCGTACCGATTCACCTGCATACCCACAACACGACCGGCACCGGGGATATGACATACCTGATGGCGGTGCAGGCGGGGGTAGATATCGTGGACTGCGCGCTTTCGCCTATGGCGAACGGTACGGCGCAGCCCGCTACCGAGTCGCTGGTCGCTACGCTCAAGGGCACCGAATATGACACCGGGCTCGACCTTGCCAAGCTGGCCGAAGCTGCCAAGCATTTTCGCAAAGTGGCGGATAAGCTTAAAGCGGAGGGCCTCTTAGACCCAAAGGTGCTCAGTGTGGATACCAATACGCTCATCTATCAGGTGCCGGGCGGCATGCTCAGCAACCTGATTTCGCAGCTGAAGCAGGCGGGCAAAGAGGATAAGTACTACGATGTGCTGGCTGAAATCCCCGTTGTGCGCAAGGACTTTGGCTACCCGCCGCTGGTTACGCCCACCAGCCAAATCGTGGGCACGCAGGCGGTGTTCAATGTGCTGACCGGCCGCTATAAGAGCTTCCCCAAGGAATCCAAGGCGGTGCTGGCCGGCGAATATGGCGCGCTGCCCGGCGAGGTGAACGAGGATGTGCGCAAGCTGGCCATTGGGGATAAGCAGCCCATTACCTGCCGCCCGGCCGATCTGCTCGAGCCCGAGCTCGATAAATTCCGCGAAGAGATTAAGGATTATATCCAGCAGGAAGAGGATGTGCTCAGCTATGCGCTCTTCCCGCAGGTGGCCTTAAAGTTTTTCGAGGCGCGCAAAGCGGCTGCCACGCCCGTTGCGGCGCCCGCAGCGCCTGCCGCCCCGGCGGCCGTTGCCGCGCCAACCGGCACGGTGACGCTGTATGTGGAGGATCTTTCGGTTTAGCATTCTGCGCTTCGCAGCTTTCATGCATCAAAAAAGTGGCTTTGCCACTTTTTTGCTTTTGCCCCGCTTGCAAATTTTATGCGCTGGACTTGCACTTTCATGCGCAAACGGTTGCTTTTAAGCGGCTGCTTTGTTACAATAATGCAGTGACAAATTATCGTGCCGCCATATGGCGCGTTAATCCGGAAAGGGGCGCTTTTAGATGCGCGTTTTATTGACCAACGATGATGGCATATATGCCGATGGCATAAAAGCGCTGGCCGCGGCGCTGTGCCAGGAGCATGAAGTCGTCATCGCCGCGCCGGATACCGAGCGCAGCGGGGCCGCGCACTCGTTCACGATGCGCACGCCGCTCCGCATGGAGCGCGTAACGCTATCCAAACTGCCAAACATGGAAGCGTATGCGATAAACGGCACGCCCGCCGACTGCGTGAAGCTGGCGTTATGCCGCTTAAATAAGCCGGATATGGTGCTTTCGGGCATCAACCATGGGCAGAATTTGGGCACGGATACCAGCTATTCGGGCACCGTATGCGCCGCGCTCGAAAGCGCGCTGCTCGGCGTGCCCGCCATGGCCGTTTCGCTGACAGGCAGAAAGTTTGAAAATTTCGATGCGGCGGCGCGGGTTGCGCGGGATATGCTCGCGAAGGAAAGCGGGCAGATGCTGCTCAACATCAACGTGCCGGATTTGCCGTATGAGCAGATAAAGGGCGTGCGCTACGCCCCGCTGGCAAACCAAATATACGATGGCGCGTATTGCGAGCGCGAGGATCCATTCGGTGCAAAATACTTTTGGCCTGCTGTGGGCATGCGCTATGCCGAGCAAGACCAAAACAGCGACATTTGCTGTGTGCGCGCGGGCTATGTGGCCGTGACGCCGCTCATTTTGGATTATACCGATTATGCGGGGCTGGCTGCCCTTCAAAAGAAGAACGTGGAGTAACGGCATTTTATGGATAACATCGATTTATTGCTTCGTATCAACCAAAGCTATGGCTCGTTCAGTAAAGGGCAAAAGCTGCTGGCCAACTACATTATGGATAATTACGACAAGGCGGCGTTTCTTACGGCCGCCCGCATGGGGCACACGGTTGGCGTGAGCGAATCCACCGTGGTGCGCTTTGCGTATGCGCTGGGGTACGATGGGTATCCGGCGCTGCAGCGCTCCCTGCAGGAGCTTATACGCAACCGGCTCACGGGCGTGCAGCGCATACAGCTCACCTCGGATATGGAGCAGGATAAGGTGCTGCTCACCGTGCTCAAAAGCGATATCGCCAACCTGCGCGCCACGATAGACGCCGTGGATAACGAGGCCTTCAACCAGGTGGTGGATGCGCTGTTTTCCGCGCACAAAACATATATTGTGGGCATGAAGAGCGCCGTGCCGCTGGCGCAGTTTTTGGGGTATTACCTCAATTTTGTGCTGGATAATGTATCCATCGTCAACGTATCCACCGACCCATACGAAAGCTTGATTTTTGCCGGGGAGCATGACCTGTGCATCGGCATCAGCTTCCCGCGGTATTCCACCCGCACCGTGCAGGCGCTGGATTTTGCCAAGAGCCAGGGCTCCAAGGTGGTGGCCATTACCGACAGCGTGTTTTCCCCCATCGCCGAGCGCGCGGACCATGTGCTGCTGGCGCATAGCGATATGGCGTCCTTTGCTGACTCGCTCACCGCGCCTCTAAGCCTTATCAACGCGCTTATCGTGGCGGCCAGCCTGCGGCGCAAGGATGAAGTCTATGCGCGCCTCGAACAGCTCGAGAGCATATGGAAGCGCGAAAAGGTATATTTTTCCGTGCGGGATACCGCGCGGGGGGATAAGGGCAAGTCGTGAAGCGTATAGCCGTGATAGGCGCCGGCCCCGCCGGCATGCTGGCCGCCGCTTCGGCGACAGGGCCGCACGCGCGGGTAACGCTGCTAGAACAAAACGAGAAAGCGGGCAAAAAGCTATACATCACCGGCAAGGGGCGCTGCAATATCACCAACGCCTGCGAGGTGGAGGAGCTGTTTGAAAATATCCCCCGCAACCCCAAGTTCCTCTACAGCGCGATATACGGCTTTACCAACGATGCCATCGTAGCGCTGCTTGAAGGGCTGGGCGTGCCCACCAAGGTGGAGCGCGGCAACCGCGTGTTCCCGGCCTCCGACAAGGCCAGCGATGTGACCCGCGCCCTGGCGGAGCATGTGCGGCGCAGCGGCGCGCAGCTGCAGCTGCAGGCGCATGTAACGGGAATATGCCGCGAGGAGAGCGGCTTTATACTTACAGTAAACGGGCAGGCCCAGCGCTACGACGCCGTGATTTTGGCCACCGGCGGGTGCAGCTACCCTTCCACGGGTTCCACCGGCGAAGGCTATGCCCTGGCGCAAGGCTTGGGACACACCGTTACGCCGCGCAAGCCCTCGCTGGTTTCATTGGAGACGGTGGAGCTTTGGCCCGCGGAGGCCATGGGGCTTTCGCTGCGCAATGTAACGCTCAAGGCCGTTAAAAACGGCAAAACCGTGTTTGCGGAGCTGGGAGAGCTGCTGTTCACGCACTTTGGCGTATCCGGCCCGCTGGTGCTAAGCGCCAGCAGCCGCGTGGCGGATGACCCGGCGGGCACACGGCTGTTTATCGATTTGAAGCCGGGCTTGACCGACGCCATGCTCGATAAACGCCTTTTGCGCGATTTTGAAGAAAACGCCCGCCGCCAATTTGCCAACGCATTGGGCGCGCTGCTGCCCTCCAAGCTCATACCCATAATGGTAACGCGCAGCGGTATACCCGGCGATACGCAGGTATCCGGCATCACGCGGGAGCAGCGGCTAAGCCTCGTACAGCTACTCAAAAGCCTGCCGCTCACGGTAAAGTGCGCGCGGGGCATGGACGAGGCCGTGATCACCCGGGGCGGCATACCCGTGAAGGAGGTCAGCGCTTCTACCATGGAATCCAAGCTGGTGCGCGGGCTGTTCTTCGCGGGCGAAATATTGGATGTGGATGGCTTTACGGGCGGCTTCAACCTGCAAATCGCCTATTCCACAGGGGTGCTGGCAGGCAAAAGCGCAGGGCTCGCGGCGGAATGACGCCGCTTGGCATTGGCTATAAAGGGGGAGCGATATGCTCAACATTGCGATAGACGGCCCTGCGGGGGCGGGTAAAAGCACCATCGCCAAGGGTGTGGCGCAAAGGCTGCATATACTCTATTTGGATACCGGCGCCATGTACCGGGCTATGGCGCTTAAGGCCCTGCGCTGCGGCGTGGCGCCCACGGATGCCGAGGCTGTGCCGCCGCTGCTGGCCACCACCGAAATCTTCGCAAAAAATGTGGAGGGTGTGCAGCATACCTATCTCGATGGGGAGGACGTATCCGGCCTGATTCGCACGCAGGAAATATCCAAAGCGGCATCGGATATAAGCGCCATACCGGCGGTGCGCATAAAGCTGGCCGAGGCGCAGCGCGAGGTGGCGCGCCTTTCAGATGTGGTGATGGACGGGCGGGAGATAGGCTCCTATGTGCTGCCCAAAGCGCCGCATAAATTCTTCGTGAGCGCATCGGTAGAGGAACGCGCCGCACGGCGGCTGCATGAGCTGCGGAGCCGGGGCGAATATATAGAAAAAACGCTGCCGGATGTGATGGACGAAATCGCGTTGCGTGACCATAACGACAGTACGCGCGCGTTCGCGCCGCTTTTGCGCGTGCCGGATGCCATTTATATAGATACGACTTTTATGACGATAGAGCAGGCGATAGACGCGGTGCTTTCCCGCCTGCCAAATCAAACAGAGGCGAAAGAATAAGATGTTTTACCTGTTTGCGAAATATGTCATAGGCCCGTTTATATGGCTGTTTTGGATGCCAAAGGTGCAAGGCCGCCGCAACCTGGCCGTTAAGGGCCCGGCCATTTTTGTGGCCAACCATATCTCCATGTTCGACGCGCTGCTTTTGGGGCTCGCATCGCCGCGCGTGGTGCACTATATGGCCAAGGCGGAGATATTCAGCACGGTGATAGGCAATTTGTTTTACCGCGCGCTGTTCGCGTTCCCCATCAATCGGGGGGAGCTGGATATCGCCGCCCTGCGCCGCGCGCTGCAGGTGCTAAAAAAGGGCAAGGTATTTGGCATTTTCCCGGAGGGGAAGCGCGCCGTGATATACGAGATGGATAAGCTGGAGCAGGGCGCGGCTTTTTTGGCGCTCAGGTCAGGCGCGCCGGTGATACCGGCTTATATACACCCCAACAGCTACCGCGGCCTGCATCCTAAAATGTATGTGGGCGAGGCCATAGATGTGCGGGCCGCCGTGGAGGGCTTGCCGCACAACGAGCAGGTAGCCGCGCTCACCAACCGTATCGAAAGCGATCTCCTCGCGCTTAAGGTGCGGATGGAGGAGGCAGGTTGAAAGTAGAAACCGCCAAAAACATAGGCTTCTGCTTTGGCGTGGAGCGTGCCATAGCCTTGGCGCGCCAAGCGGCGGCCGAGAAGGGCCGCGTATATACCTATGGCGCGCTCATCCACAACGGCGGCGTGATAGCGCAGCTCGAAAGCGAGGGCGTATACGCGGTGCAGTCGGTGCGGGAATTGCCGCAGGGGGCCACGGTGGTGATTCGTTCCCATGGGGCAGCGCCAGCGGAATATGCGCTGCTGCGGCAGAAAGCCGACCAATTGGTGGATGCGACCTGCCCGTTTGTTGCGCGCATACATAAGCTTGTGCGGGAGCACGCGCAAAACGGCTATGCCATCGCTGTTTTTGGCGCGGCGGATCACCCCGAGGTGCGCGGCATCAGCGGGGAATGCGAGGGCGCTATCGTGGTGGCAAGCGCGGCGGAAGCGGCGGCGCTGCCCGCGTTTGAGCGGCTCTGCCTGGTTTCCCAAACCACCGCAAACCATGCCGACTTCGAGGCCGCGGCCGTCATTTTAAAACAAAAAAGCGCCGATTTCGCCTGCTTTTGCACAATATGCCGCACCACGCAAAAGCGCCAGGAAGAGGCCGCTCAATTGAGTAAAAAATGCACATTTATGGTGGTAGTAGGCGGGCATCACAGCTCCAACACGCAACGCCTCGCGCAGGTATGCCGAGAAAACTGTAAAAGAGTGCAAACAATCGCCATTTCTGATGAACTTTTGCTTGAAAATATTGATACAAATGATATAATAGGTGTGGTTGGTGGCGCGTCAACGCCGAATTGGATAATAATGGAGGTTATAACAAGGATGAGTGAACTGGAAAAGACGATGGCTGAAAGCCCCGAAATCGAAGAGGTAGAGGCGGAAGCTGCCGTCGAGAAGCCCGCCGTAGAAGCGTCCGCAATAAGTGAGCCAGAGGTAGAGCAGCCCGCTGCCGAATCGGAGGCAGCCGAGCCCAGCTTTGCTGAGGCTTTCGAAAAGACGCTGGTACGCATCCGCAACGGCCAAATCATCACCGGCTCCGTCGTGCAAATCGTAGACGGCGAAGTTTGCGTGAATATCGGCTACAAGGCGGATGGCTTCATTCCGCGCAACGAGTTCTCTACCGACCCCGATGCCGATCCCGCCGCCTTGGTTAAGGTGGGCGACGAAATCGAAGTCGAGGTGCTAAAGGTAAACGACGGCGAGGGCAATGTACTGCTCTCCCGCAAAAATGTCGAAAGCAAAAAGCTGTGGGACAACCTGATGGAAGATGAAGACATTCAATCCAAGGTGTTTGACGGCGTGGGCAAAGAAGTGGTAAAGGGCGGCCTTATCGCCAACATCGAGGGCATACGCGCCTTCGTCCCCGCATCGCAGCTTTCCACCAAATATGTCGAAAACATCGCCGAGTTTGTGGGCCAGCCCCTCCAGCTCAAGGTGATTGAGGTCGATAAAGCCCGCAAGCGCATCGTCGCTTCGCACAAGGCCATCATGCTCGAAGAGGCCGAGGTTGCCCGCAAAGCCCTGTGGGAACAGGTGGTTGTGGGTTCCAAGGTAAACGGCGTGGTTCGCCGCATCACCGACTTTGGCGCGTTCGTCGATATCGGCGGCGTAGATGGCTTGGTGCATGTGACCGATGTGGCCTGGGGCCGCGTAAAGCACCCCTCCGATGTACTTTCCATCGGCCAGGAAATCGAAGTGCTCATACGGGATGTCGATACCGAAAAGCAGCGCATCTCGCTGGGTTACAAGCAATTGCAGCCCAAGCCCTGGACGACGGCCGACCAAAAATACCCCGTCGGCTCCATTGTAGAGGGCAAGGTTGTGCGCATCGTTCCCTTCGGCGCGTTTGTGGCGCTGGAGCCCACGATCGATGGACTCATCCACATATCGCAGGTGGGCGTAAAGCGCATCGAAAAAATCGAAGATGAAATCAACGTTGGCGACATCGTCCGCTGCAAGGTGCTGGATGTCAACACCGAGGCCAAGCGCATCAGCTTGAGCCGCCGCGAGGTTGTGCTGGAAGAAAACCCCGAAATCGCCGAGCAGCTGGCCGCCGAAAAGGCCGAGCGCGACCGCATACAGCAGGAGCGTGCCGAGCAGCGCGCCGCCACGCCCGAAATCCGTACGGCTTCCGCCGAGCGGAGCGAGCGCAGCGCGGAGCGTGCCGACCGCAGTGCGGATCGCGGTGAGCGCCGCGAGCGCCGTCCCCGCCGTGAGGATGCCGACTATGACTTGCCGCCGGTGCAGCAGGCCACCACTTCGCTGGCCGATTTGTTCTCTGGCTTCAGCGCCGGGGAGGAAGAGCCCAGCGAGGACTAAGCCGAAGCATTTGCAATATAGCACAATAAAAGTGGCGCAAGCCACTTTTTTGCGCCCGTTTTTTACCGCAGCCTCTAGCAAGAGGAGAATATTCCCCCAAGATTCCTCTCCTAATGTAAGGGGGCTAGGGGTGGGGACGGTAAAGCCTAACACGAAACACAGCTTTCCCTCTTTTAAACGCACACAAAATATAGTATACTTTACCTTGTATATATAACAATGAGGTGGAAAATGGCAGCGAAGCGGAACACAAAAAAAGCGGAACAACAAGCCGCACTAGAGAAAAAACGCCGTGTGAAACGCGAGATAACCGGCGTGCTTTTTATAGCGCTGGGCGTTTTTTTTGCGGCCGGTTTTTATGTGGATGCCGTGGGCGTGGTGGGCCGGGTCGCTACTCAAATTAGCTTTGGCGTAGTCGGCGCGCTCACATATGTGCTGCCCCTGTTGCTGCTGCTGTTCGGCATACTCTGCATTTCGGCATCCAGCAAGGTACCCACATCCACGATTGTGCTCTGTTCCATAGGCGCGGTATGCCTGCTCATCTTGCTCCATGCCAATGCGCGAAGCAGCATAGATGATGTGCGTGCCTTTGCTTACTATAAAGACGCTTATCAGTTTGGTTCCATCTATCAAAAGGGCGGCGGCGTGCTGGGCGCGCTGCTGGCTTACCCATCGCTGGTGTTTTTGGGGCTGGTCGGCACCAATATCTTCTTTATTGCCGCGCTGCTGGTATTGTTTTTAATCATCACACAAATTTCCTTGCGCACCGCTGGAGAAAAGGTGGGCCAAACCGTGAAGGCCGGGGCCGAAATCGTGGCGGAAAGGATTGACGTGGCCAAAGCGGAGCGCGTCGATGTGACCGCGCCGGATCTTTATACCGAGCTGATGCAGGGCGGCCAAGCC
Source organism: Christensenellaceae bacterium (assembly GCA_031261085.1). Classification (GTDB taxonomy): domain Bacteria; phylum Bacillota; class Clostridia; order Christensenellales; family CAG-138; genus Pelethousia. Next base: position 26,029 of record JAISKB010000015.1, on the reverse strand, counting down.
GCCGGTCGAGGCAGCCTGCGCACCACCCCGCGCAGCGGGCAAACAAAGCCGCGCAGAACACCGCGCGCAGCGCAGCGCACAAAGGCCGACCCGCAGGAGAGCGGCGCCTTGGATGAGCTTAGCTTTTTCCCTTCCTCGGGCGAATTGCCGCTCAAGCAGGATATTGATAACGACCCCTTCGATATTTTATCCGGCGTCGATTTGGGCGTGCAAACGCCCCAGCCAGTGGAGATAACCGAGGAGGAAAAACCGCCGCTCAAGCCGGGCAGGGCCGCGCGCCGCGCGCCGGCGGAGCTTACGATAGAAGCGCCGCCCAAACCCTTTGCCGACCCGCTCGCCTATCAGCGGCCGCCGTTTTCCTTGCTGAAAAAAGCGGAGTACAGCCGCACCTCCTCCAATGAATCCCCCGTTGCCAAAGGAAAGCAGCTGGTGGAGGCTTTGGCCAGCTTCAACATCAGCGTGCGCATCACCAACATCACCGTGGGGCCGGTCATAACCCGCTTTGAGCTGCAGCCCGCGCAGGGCGTGCGGGTCAACCGCATCACCACGCTTTCCGACGACATCGCGCTGGCTTTGGCCGCGCCCCGCGTGCGCATCGAAGCGCCGATACCGGGCAAAGCCGCCATCGGCATCGAGATACCCAATAAAGATGTGCAGCCTGTGCTGCTGCGCGAAACCATTGAATCGGCGGAATTTGCCGCCGCCAAATCCCCGCTTTCGTTTGCGCTGGGCAAGGATATTGCGGGCAAGGTGGTTTGCGCCGACCTCGATAAAATGCCGCACCTGCTCATTGCCGGTTCTACCGGCAGCGGCAAGAGCGTGTGCATCAACGATATTATACTAAGCCTCGTGTACCACAGCGCGCCCCATGCGCTGCGCATGATACTCGTAGACCCCAAAAAAGTGGAATTAAAGGTATATTCGCCGCTGCCGCATTTGCTGCTGCCGGTGGTGACGGATGCGAAAAAGGCGGCGGGCGCGCTCAAATGGGCCGTGATGGAAATGGAGCAGCGCTACCAAAAGATGTCCAAATTCAACGCGCGGGATCTCAACCGATTCAATTCCCTCCAAAGCGACATGGCCGAGCAGCTGCCCAGGCTGGTCATCATCATAGATGAGCTGGCCGATTTGATGATGGTGGCCGCAAAGGATGTGGAGGACGCCATCTGCCGCATCGCGCAGCTGGGGCGCGCCGCGGGCATACACCTTATCGTAGCGACGCAGCGCCCTTCCACCGATATTATCACCGGGCTTATCAAGGCCAACATACCCAGCCGCATCGCGCTCACCGTATCCTCCGCGGTGGATTCCCGCGTGATAATGGATTGCGGCGGCGCCGAAAAACTGCTGGGCCGGGGCGATATGTTGTTCCACGCCAATGGGGCAAACAAGCCCATCCGCGCGCAAGCCGCTTTCGTGAGCGATGAAGAGGTGGAGCGCGTGATGGGATTCTTCGAGGCGCACAACGTGGAGCCGGTGGAGCAATATGCCGAGGTAACGCTTGAGAGCATCGAAATAGCGGGCGAAAACGGGGGCATGGCGCAGGGCAATGGCAAGCAGGAGGATGACCTGCTGCCCGATGCGGTAAAAATCGTGCTCGAGAGCGGGCAAGCCTCCATCTCGATGATACAGCGCAGGCTGCGCGTGGGGTATGCCCGCGCGGCGCGGCTCATCGACATCATGGAACAAAAGAAAATCGTGAGCGGCTTTGACGGGAGCAAACCCCGCCGGCTGTTGATTACCGCGGCGGATTATGCCGAAATGTTTGGCCCCGGGACGGCAGGGGAGGCGGAGGAAGAATGAAGGCAGGCATGGTTTCGCTGGGGTGCTCCAAAAACAGGGTGGATAGCGAATATATTTTGGCCGCGCTGCAAAACGCGGGGTTCGAAATCACGCCTCAGCCCAAAGAGGCCGATGTTATCGTGGTGAACACCTGCGGGTTTATCGCGCCCGCCAAAGAAGAATCCATCAACACGCTGCTGGAGATGGCCGCTTATAAAGAGAGCGGCAAATGCCGCCTGCTGGTGGGTACCGGCTGCCTTACCGAGCGCTACCGCGAGGAGCTCGCGCAGGAGATGCCGGAGCTGGGCCTAATTTGGGGCGTGAAGAACCCGGAGGGCTTGGCGGCCCGCATATGCCAAATTTTGGGCATACAACAGCAGAGCGGCTGCGCGCCGCGCGTGCTCTCTACGCCGGGCTATATGGCGTATTTGCGCATTGCCGATGGCTGCGACAACCGCTGCACCTATTGCGCCATACCCCTCATTCGCGGGGGGCGCAAGAGCACGCCGATGGAGCAGCTGGTGGCCGAGGCCGAGCGCCTGGCTTTGCAGGGGGTAAAGGAGCTTACGGTCATCGCGCAGGATACCTCGGCTTATGGGCTGGATCTATACGGCAAGCCCATGCTGGCCGAGCTGCTCACGCGGCTTTGCGGTGTAGAGGGCTTGCATTGGATACGCGTGCTGTATACCTACCCCAACACGGTAGATGAAGCGCTGATCGATACGATCTTGCGTGAGCCCAAGCTGGTGAACTATATCGACATGCCCATACAGCACATCGCGTCCACGGTACTGCGCCGCATGAATCGCCACGGCGCCGCGCAGCACATACGCGATATCGTCGGGTATATCCGTGCGCGGAAGGAGGGCTTTATACTGCGCTCCACTGTAATAACCGGCTTCCCGGGGGAGACCGAAGAGGAATTCGGCCAACTGTACGAATTTTTGCAAACGCAGCCCTTCGACAGGCTGGGCGCGTTTGCGTACTCGCAAGAGGAGAATACGCCCGCGGCGGCTTTGCCCGATCAGGTGGAAGAAGCTATAAAGCAGCGCCGGCTCGACGCCATCATGCGCGCGCAGCGGGAGGCATCGCTAAAAAGCAACGAGCGCCGCATTGGGAAAACCTACGAGGTGCTGGTGGAGGGCGTGCAGGGCGCCCGCGCGCAGGGCCGCTCCTATGCCGAAGCGCCGGAGGTGGATGGCAGCATCCGCTTTGCGCGCAGACAAGCGCAGCCCGGCCAGGTTGGAACGTTTACCATGGTGCGCATTACCGGCGCCGACCATTATGATTTGTGGGGAGAAGAACTATGAGCTTACAAACGATGAATTTGCCAAACAAGCTAACGTTGCTTCGCGTTTTGATGGTGCCGCTATTTATAGGCTGTTTCTACTTAAAGGTGCCATATTGGAGCTATATCGCGGCGGGCATATTCGTTTTGGCCTATGCGACCGATGTGCTGGATGGCAAAATCGCACGCGCGCGCAATTTGGTAACGGATTTTGGCAAATTGATGGACCCGATAGCCGATAAGCTGCTTTCGGCCAGCGCGCTGATTATGCTGGCGGCGGTGGGCCTGCTGCACCCTGTTGCGGCCATCATCATCGTCGCGCGGGAATTTTTTATAAGCGGGTTTCGGCTGGTGTCGGCGGGCAGCGGCGTGGTGATTGCCGCCAGCTCTTTAGGCAAGCTCAAGACGATATCCCAATTTGTGGCCATCACGCTCACCCTGCTGCACGACTTGATTTTGCGGCTGTGCGGTTTCCCGCTCGACAGCGTCGCGGTATGGATATCGGTGCTGCTCACGGTGGTTTCAGCGGCAGACTACATAAAAAAGAACCTGCACTCCATCAACTGGCAGTAAGTGTGGGGGGAGAGGGAGCATGATAGCGCGGATTATTTCGGTGGGCACAGAGCTGCTCATGGGGCAAATATTGGATACCAACGCGCAATATATCTCGCGGCGGCTGACCGAAGCGGGCATAAACCAATACCTGCGCACCACCGTGGGCGATAACCACGCCAGGCTGCGCGAGGCGATAGAATCGGCGCTGGCCCATGCGGATATCGTACTGTTGACCGGCGGTTTGGGCCCCACGCAGGATGATCTCACCAAGGAGACCGCGGCGGAGGCTTTGGGCAAAACGCTGGAGCTGCATCAGCCCAGCTACGAGGCCTTGGTATCCCGCTTTAAAGCCATGGGGCGCGAGATGACGCCCAACAACATAAAGCAGGTGTACTTCCCGGCGGACGCCATCGTGCTGCCCAACCCCAACGGCACGGCGCCGGGCTGTATTATGGAGCAGGGCGCAAAGGCCATTATACTTTTGCCGGGGCCGCCCCGCGAAATGGAGCCTATGTTCAACGCCTCGGTAATGCCTTACCTGCTAAAGCGGAGCAATACCAAGCTCTATTCCAGAACGCTGCGCATATTCGGCATGGGAGAATCCGCCGTGGAGGCGAACTTAAAGGATATAATCGATGCGCAAACCAACCCGACCATCGCGCCCTATGCGCTCACTGGGGAAACCACCCTGCGCGTGACGGCCCGCTGCGAGAGCGATGCAGAAGGGGGAGCGCTGATGCAGCCCGTTATCGATGCCATTTGCGATAGGCTGGGGCAGGTGGTATATTCCACGCGGGGCGAAGCGCTGCACGAGGTGTGCGCGCAAAAGCTGCTAAAAAGCGGCAAAACCCTGGCCGTGGCCGAAAGCTGTACCGGCGGCCTTTTGGCTTCCACGCTGGTATCGGTGCCGGGGAGCTCGCAATGGCTGCTTGAAGGCTGCGTAAGCTATTCCAACGCTTCCAAGGTGTGCCGCCTTGGCGTGCAGGAAGAAACCTTGGCGCGCTTTGGCGCGGTCAGCGAGCAAACCGCCAGGGAGATGGCGGCGGGGATGCTGGCTGGTTCCGGCGCGGATGTGGCGCTGGCTACCACCGGTATAGCCGGGCCGGGCGGCGGCACCGAACAAAAGCCGGTGGGGCTGGTGTATGTGGCGCTGGCGCACGCGGGCGGGGTGCAAGCGCTCGAATTGCACCTTACGGGGGATAGGGCGCGGGTGCGCGATACCGCCGTGCTGCACGCGCTGGATATGCTGCGGCGGTTTTTGTAAATTCTTGGTGCAATCCCGCCCTGCAGATGCTACAATACATACAAGTAAGATGATGGAGCGCAGGTCGCATAAAGGAGCCTTATATGATCGAAAAAGAAAAAGCGTTGGAGATGGCGCTGAGCCAAATCGAAAAGCAATTCGGCAAGGGCGCGGTGATGAAGCTGGGGGACGCCGCCGCCAAAATAACCGTATCCACCATACCCTCGGGCTGTATCGCGCTGGATTTTGCGCTGGGCGTGGGCGGCATACCGCGCGGCCGGATATTAGAGGTATATGGGCCGGAATCCTCGGGTAAAACGACCATTGCGCTGCACATCATAGCCGAGGCGCAAAAGCTGGGCGGTACCGCCGCGTTTATCGATGCGGAGCACGCGCTGGACCCTGTTTATGCGCAAAACCTGGGCGTAAACGTAGATGAGCTGTATATTTCGCAGCCGGATACCGGCGAGCAGGCGCTGGAGATAACCGAGGCGCTGGTGCGCAGCGGCGCGATGGATGTTGTGGTTATCGACTCGGTAGCGGCGCTGGTGCCCAAGGCCGAAATTGAGGGTGACATGGGGGATTCCCATATGGGGCTTCAGGCGCGGCTCATGTCCCAGGCGCTGCGCAAGCTGGCCGGCATCATCAGCAAATCCAACACGATTGTCGTGTTCATCAACCAATTGCGCGAAAAGCTGGGCGTCATGTTCGGCAACCCCGAAACCACCACCGGCGGCAAGGCGCTCAAGTTTTATGCCTCCATCCGGCTGGATGTGCGCAAGATCGACACCATTAAAAACGGCGCCGATATCGTGGGCAACCGCACGCGCATCAAGGTGGTTAAAAACAAGGTCGCTCCGCCGTTTAAGTCGGCGGAATGCGATATCATCTACGGCGAGGGCATATCCAACGAGGGCTGCATACTCGATATGGCGATAGACCGCAAGGTCATCACAAAAACCGGGGCATGGTATTCGTATGGCGATATGCGCATGGCACAGGGCCGCGATAACGCGCGCCTGTTCTTAAAGGATAACCATGAGCTTTGCACGCAGGTCGAGGCGCAGCTCCGCAAAGAATTGGAGGAAAGCCTCAAGAGCGTGCAGCAGCCCGAGGCGCAAGAGGAATAGCCGCCGACCGGCGTTTAAAACCCTTTTTTACCGCGTGTAAATATTTTAACACCCACATTTAATAAAAGTCACTGCTGCGTAAAACGTATCATTGACTTTTCTTACATAAAAGGGTAAAATCGTAAAAGAGTAATTATATCGGTATGTAATTTCATAAAAATTTTTTGTGGAAGTTTGTCCATACATGCTGAATAACATAGACTCGGTCATCTATAAATATATGTTGGAGGTGCTTGATACAGGTGGGCGCAGTATTGCTCCCGATTATAATCGGGGTTATTTGCTTAGCTGGAGGATGTCTGGGTGGTTATACATACCGGCGCAACATCGCGGAGGCCAAGGTGGCCAAAGCGGAGGACGCCGTTAAAAAAATGATTGAGGATGCGCAAAAACGCGCTGAAACAATCAAAAAAGAAACCATTCTTGAAGCCAAAGAAGAGGCTTATAAGATCAAGAGCGAAAGCGAAAGAGATTTGCGCGAAAGGCGCAATGAGTTGCAGCGTTCCGAACGCCGTATTGCACAGCGCGAGGAAACGCTTGATAAAAAATTAGACGGCTTGGAGCAGCGCGAAATGCTGCTGACCGATAGGCTGAAAGAGGCCGATAAAATCGAAGCCACCGCAAAGGAGCTGCACGATAAGCAGCTGCAAGAGCTCGAAACCATCTCCGGTTTGTCTATGGACGAGGCGAAGGAGATACTTTTGGGCAATGTGGAGCGTGAGGCGCGGCACGACGCGGCGCTCATGCTGCGCGATATTGAAGCCAAAACAAAAGAAGAAGCCGAAAAACGCGCGCGCAACATCATCTCGCTGGCGGTACAGCGCTGCGCGACCGATCATGTGGCCGAAACCACCGTGTCGGTTGTGCCGCTGCCCAACGACGAAATGAAGGGCCGCATCATAGGCCGCGAGGGACGCAATATCCGCACGCTCGAAACGGCGACAGGCGTCGATTTAATCATCGACGACACGCCGGAGGCGGTGATACTTTCGGGCTTCGACCCGGTACGCCGCGAAACCGCGCGCATCGCGCTCGAAAAGCTGATTTTGGATGGCCGCATACACCCCGCGCGCATCGAAGAAATGGTGGAGAAGGCGCGCAAAGAGGTGGATACGCAAATCCGCGAGGCGGGCGAGCAGGCGATATTCGAGGTGGGCATACACGGCCTGCATCACGAGATGGTCAAACTTTTGGGCCGGCTGCGCTACCGCACGAGCTATGGCCAAAACGTGCTCAAGCATTCCATCGAGGTTGCGCATTTGGCGGGCATTATGGCCTCCGAAATCGGCGCCAACATCGCGCTGGCCAAGCGCGCCGGCCTGCTGCACGACCTTGGCAAGGCGGTAGATCACGAGGTGGAAGGCCCCCACGCGCAAATCGGCGCGGACTTGGCCAAGAAATACCGCGAAAACAACCAGGTCATCCATGCGATACAAGCGCACCATGGCGATGTAGACCCTAACACGGTGGAAGCTGTGCTGGTGCAGGCGGCGGATGCGATATCCGCGGCGCGGCCCGGCGCACGCCGCGAAACGCTCGAAAACTACATCAAGCGCTTGGAGAAGCTGGAGGAGATTGCCAACTCCTTCGAGGGCGTCGATAAATCCTTCGCCATACAGGCGGGCCGCGAGGTGCGCATCATGGTGAAGCCCGAAAACGTCAACGATGCGGATACCATCATCATGGCCAAAGACATCGTAAAGCGCATTGAAACCGAGATGGAATATCCGGGGCAAATCAAGGTGAACGTCATACGCGAAACGCGCGCCGTGGAGTTTGCAAAATAAAACAACAGCAACATCATCATTGAAGGATATGCGGGCGCATGTCCTTCAATTTTTAGGAGGACTATGACCCCCATACCCATTGCGGATGCGCATTGCGATTTTTTATACTACATGCATCACGCGCATTGGAGCATACTCGCACCCGGTGCGCGCCAGGCGGTAGCGTTGCCATATATGCGGCAGGGCGGCGTAGCGCTGCAGTTTTTTGCCGCGTGGGTGGATGTGGATGCGGATATCGCGCCGCGCCTGCAGGCGATGCAGCTGACGGATGACTATTACCATATGCTGGAGCAAAGCGAGGGCGCGCTCGTGCCGCTGTCGCCTACATTCACGCCGGGGCAGGGGCAGGTGGCCACGGTGCTCACGCTGGAGGGCGGCGAGGCGATAGACGGCAGCCTGGAGCTGCTGCGGGATTTTTACCATTTGGGCGTGCGCGCCATGACGCTCACCTGGAACCAAAGCAATGAGCTGGCGTCGCCGGCCACGCGGCGCATCAACAGGGGGCTCACCCCGCTGGGGCGGCGCGTGGCGCGGGAGATGGCGCGCATCGGCATGGCGCTGGATGTGGCGCATTTGAGCGATGCCGGCATAGATGAGGCGCTGGATTTGGGCAGGCCCCTATTCACCTCGCATACCAACGCGCGGGCGGTTTGTCCGCACCGCCGCTCCCTGTGCGATAGGCATATCAAGGCCATCGCGGGGGGCGGGGGCGTGATTTGCGTCAATTTTTACCCGCCGCAGCTATGCGCGCGCGGCGAGAGCTCCACGGCGGATATTGCCAGGCACATCGCCTATATTGCCGACCTGGGCGGGGTGGAGCATGTGGCGCTGGGCTCTGACTTTGACGGCATGTACGACTACCCTGCGGATATCAAAAATCAAGCGCAGCTGCCCAATCTGCTGCTTGCGCTGCGCGAGGCCGGCTTTGCCGAACAAGAAATAGAGCGCATCGCATACGACAATTTGCATGATTATATCGTTCAATTTGTATAAACACAGCATAACAAGGAGGTGATAGGATGGGTGAACTGTCGAAATTGCCGAACATTGGCGTTGAAATTGAACGTCAGCTTAACCAAGTCGGGATAAACACATATGAGGAGGATTTGCCGTGAATATCAGTAATAGTTTTAGGGTCTTTATGGAAGAAGCTCCCGAATATCAGAAAGCACAGGGCGAGTTTGTTGCTAAATTAGGTGCAATATGTAAACTTGACAGAAAAACAGAAACTCTTGCATACTTGTCAGTATTAGCGGCAGTAAGGTTGGAAAGCGGTATTCCATTCCATGTGAAAGAAGCTAAAAAAGCAGGTGCGACAAAAGAAGAAATCATCAGCAGTATACTGGTGGGACTTCCGGCGGTAGGAAATTGCGTTATACAAGCATTGCCTGTTGCAATCGCCGCATATGATGAAGAATGAAATTTTAGCTTTTATTGACCTATAAATTCCAGTTTGATGATGGCGAAGTCCACGAGCGTGTATCGAAGCCAGGGCCTTTATAGAAATAATAACCTCGTCTTTGATACAATTTGACATTTCCTTTTTGCCCGAAACCCAAAAGGGTGCAAAATACACCCATCCCAATTGGAATCGTCAAAAGGTATAACAAAGCCCCTGCGATGACGGCGTGAGAGCCGGTTTGCAGGGGCTATATTTTGCTTCGCTTATAGTTTATGATGCAGAGGTCTGCTGTCCGGATGGAAACCACCTTGCCGTCTTGTTCACGAAATGCACCAACATTAACATGACAGGCACTTCCGTCAATACGCCGACCGTGGTGACAAGCACTACAGGAGATGCGGCTCCGAAGAGGGCAATAGCAACGGCGACAGAGAGTTCAAAGAAATCCGAAGCGCCGATAAGCGCCGCCGGAGCGGCAATGTCATGGGGCTGTTTGAAAATAGCGCACATCAAATAGGCGAAAGCGGACGTGATTACATTTTGCAGGACAAGAGGAACGGCGATAAGCAGAACGTGAACGGGGCTATTCAGTATGGCGTCCCCTTGAAACGAGAAAATAATAATCAGCGTCAAGAGCAACCCAACGGTTGTGATGCCTCCGAATTTCGGGACAAACGACTTGTCGAAGTAATCTTTACCTTTCTGCTTAATAACGAGGATCCTTGTAATCGTCCCCGCCACAAGCGGTATCACGACGAACAGGACAACCGAGAGAAACAGTGTGTCCCACGGGACGAATATGTCCGTGACACCAAGAAGGAAAGAAACTATCGGCACGAATGCCACAAGAATAATCAAGTCATTGACGGCCACCTGCACGAGTGTGTGTGCCGGGTTACCATGCGTCAGATGACTCCAGACAAAGACCATAGCCGTGCATGGAGCCGCGCCGAGCAGGACAGCTCCGGCGATATAGTCCTTGGCAAGTTCCGGCGATATAAGCCCTTTAAAAACCACGGTGAAGAACAAGCTCGCAAGACCGAACATCAAGAAGGGCTTTATTAGCCAGCTTGTGCCGCTTGAAATCAGAACTCCCGCGGGGTTCTTCCTTACGTTTAGGACAGATTGAAAATCCACCTTCATCATCATCGGGTAAATCATCACCCATATCAAAACCGCGATAGGTATTGAGATGTGGGCAATCTCAAGTTTTCCGAGTGCGGTTGGTATAACCGGTGCGAATTTCCCGATGAGGATGCCGGCGCCCATACATAAAAGCACCCAGACGGTCAGGTATCTCTCAAAGAAACCGATTCCCGTGCTTTTCTCTTTCATAACCGAATCCTCCTCATTTAGCAGCATTCGCCTTCCCCACAATCGCACGTCACTCGCCGACATTGAATCATCTCTCATGAAATAATAACCTTAATCAGGACGAGTGTCAATCCTGCAGTTTTGGTTCACAAAGTCGAAGGCGGTAAAGGCATAAATACTATTTTATGGCTCGTTTGTGAAACGGCATAATTTTATTCTAAAAAAGCGCGCCCCAGCGGGTGCGCTTTTAAAATTGCGGGGGCGGCCTTTAACTGTTTTTCATAATCACGCTTTCGATTACATCGCTGGCGTGCTCGCAGGCATCCAGACAGTTTTCCAGCCCGGTATACACCTGTGACCAGGCGAACACGCTAAGGGGGTTGGTTTCGGTGGTGCTCAGCTTGCGCATGGCGGTCAAATACAGCATGTCGCCTTCGCTTTCGAGCGAGTTGACCGTAACGATGTGCTCGCCGATGGTCTGCGATTTTTTAAACTGCGCAAACTCGGTTACCGCCGCATGCAGCGCGGCCGTGCAGCGCACAATCACCGCGGTAAACGCGTCCAAATCGTCGCGCAGCACCTGAATGTTGTGAATATAGAGCCGCTGCATCACGTCGTCCAGGCAATCCACCACGTTATCCAGCTCCTGCGCAAGGTTCACGATATCCTCGCGCTCGATGGGGGTCATAAATTCGCGGCTCAAAAAGCGCATCATGTCGTGCTTCAAAGTATCGGCATTGTTCTCGATGGCGTGCATCTCTTTCATGCGCGCGGTCAAGGTTTCGGGGTCGAACCGCTGCAGTGCGTCCTGCAAAAAAGCCGCGGCCTCGCAGCCGAAAGCGGCGCAGCGCGCCATCACGTTAAAATAATAATCCTTTTTCGTTTTCATCGTATAACCTCCTTATCGCTAAGCCTTAAACAGCATCATAAACAGCTTGGCCATCACATACCCCAGCAAACCGCACCCGGGGAACGTCAATACCCAGGTAAGCACCATTTCGCGTACGATTTTCCAATTTACCGCCGAAAGCCGTTTGGCTGCGCCCACGCCCATGATTGCGGTGGTTTTGGTATGGGTTGTGCTCACGGGTATGCCGGTGACGGAGGAGAGCAGCAGGCAAAGCGTACCCGCCGTATCCGCCGCAAAGCCTTGATAGGGCTGCAGCTTTACCATATCCATCCCCACCGATTTGATGATGCGGTACCCGCCTATGCTGGTACCAAGGCCCATCACCACCGAGCAGAGCACCATCAGCCATATGGGGATGGCAAACTCGTTGACGGATTCGCCCCGGGTTAAAAATATCCCCAATAAAAACACGCTCATGAATTTTTGCCCATCCTGCGCGCCGTGCATGAAGGCCATGCCCGCGCCGCCCGCAACCTGCGCGCCTCTAAAGAAGCGCGTGGTTTTGCCCCTATCCATATGCTTGCAGAAGAGCTCGATGGCTTTGGTGCAGGCGTAGCCCATCACAAAGCCCAGCAATGTGGATAGCGCCAAGCCGTATAACACCTTTACCCATTCGGCAAAATTGATGCCGCCCAAGCTGGAATGCAGCGCGATGGCCGCGCCGGAAAGCCCCGCAATGAGCGCGTGACTTTCGGAGGTGGGTATGCCGAACAGCCAGGCTACCACCGCCCATACGACGATGGCGAACAGCGCGGCGCACAGGGCCACCGTGGCTTCGTGGGTGTTGCCGCCAAAATCCACCATGTTGTAGATGGTTAAGGCGACTTTCGTATTGATGAGCGTCATGATGAGCACGCCCAAAAAGTTGAAAACCGCCGCCATGATGATGGCGTGTGAGGCGCGCATACACCGCGTGGATATGCAGGTGGCGATGGCGTTGGGCGCGTCCGTCCACCCATTGACCAATATGACGCCCAATGTGAGCAGCACCGTGACCGCCAGCACCGGGTTGGTACACACTTGTGAAAGAAAATCCTGCAGGGTGATAATCGCGCATCCCTCCCATCTTTGGTAGCATTGTTCACCATCCGTAAAATCCTCTATTTTTATAGTATACACGATTCGCGGCGGGTTGTCGCTGTCATAAAATCGACAAAAAAACATATTTTAGAAAGGATTGGTAAATGACAGCGACCACTTATGGAGCATGTCAATATAAAAATCCCCGCCAGCAGGGCGGGGGAAAGGCAACCCGAAAGTTAGACAGATATGACAAACTGTTTAATTAAAAAGGTTGTCAGGCGCGGGGGCTGTTGGTATACGATAATGCAGATTCGACGTGAATAAAAACCAAAAAGCCAGGCAAAACCTAGCTTTTTGAGTGGTGCGGGAAACAGGACTTGAACCTGCATGCTGTTACCAGCACACGGACCTGAACCGTGCGCGTCTGCCAATTCCGCCATTCCCGCAGAATAAGTGGTGGATGGGGATGGATTCGAACCATCGAAGTCGCTGACGGCAGATTTACAGTCTGCTCCCTTTGGCCGCTCGGGAACCCATCCACGGGTGAGGAATTATTTAATTTGGAGCTGGCGATGGGACTTGAACCCGCAACCTGCTGATTACAAATCAGCTGCTCTGCCAATTGAGCTACACCAGCAACAGCAACAAAATGGCGACCCGAAGGGGGCTCGAACCCCTGACCTCTAGCGTGACAGGCTAGCATTCTAACCAACTGAACTATCGGGCCACAAGGATTAAAGTAGTGGTGGGCCTTCAGGGACTCGAACCCCGGACCAATCGGTTATGAGCCGACCGCTCTGACCAACTGAGCTAAAGGCCCTTGTACTTTAACAAAATGGTGACCCCTAGGAGACTCGAACTCCTGTTACCGCCGTGAAAGGGCGGTGTCTTAACCGCTTGACCAAGGGGCCATTAATGGTCGGGGTGAAGGGATTCGAACCCCCGGCCCCATGCTCCCAAAGCACGTGCGCTACCAGACTGCGCTACACCCCGTTTTGCATGCATGTGCATCACGCGACGCCTACAAATATACCGTATTTTGGCCCGATTGTCAATACGATTTTTTTCAAATCACCGCAGAATCATCCCGGCTTGCGCGAACGCGACAAAGCGACTATAATTATATTGGTTTATTTTATGTTATAAGGAGATTTCATGCGGGAACCTGTATTTGTCGCCCCGGGCGAACTTGCGCTTGCCCGCGCGGCCGCCCTGCGCCTAAAGGACGCGTTAAACGGAGCGGTGCGGCGTTACTATATCGAATCCTACGGCTGCCAAATGAACGACCATGACAGCGAAAAGCTGGCGGGTATGCTGCGGGAGATAGGCTATACCCAGGCGGAGAGCAAGGCCGATGCCGACTTGATTTTATTCAATACCTGCTGTGTGCGAGAGCATGCCGAAAAGCGGGTTTTTGGTAACATAGGCGCGCTCAAAAAGCAAAAGGATGCAAATCCCGCGCTGCTCATTGCCGTATGCGGCTGTATGATGCAGCAAAAAGAGGTTTCGGCAAAGCTCTATAAGCGCTTCCCATTTGTGGATATGGTGTTTGGAACCAACGAGCTGCACAAGTTCCCGCTGTTGCTCGAAGAAGCGCTGCGGGGCAACCGCGTGCTGGCCATTACCGATTCGGAGGGCGAAATTGCCGAAGGCTTGCCCATCGCGCGCAGCGGCGCCTTTTCCACCAACGTGACGATTATGTATGGCTGCAACAATTACTGCACCTACTGCATCGTGCCATATGTGCGGGGGCGGGAGCGTTCCCGCAATTCCAGCAGCATAGTAGAAGAGGTGCGTCTGTTGGCGGAGGCCGGCTACAAAGAGATAACGCTGCTGGGCCAAAATGTCAATTCGTACTGCGGCGATGGCGGGGCGGTAGATTTCCCCGCGCTGCTGCGCCGGGTGCACGGGGTGGAGGGCATCGAGAGGATACGCTTCATGACCTCTCACCCCAAAGATCTTTCGCCGGGGTTGATAGAAGCCATGGCCGCACTGCCCCGGGTATGCAATCACATTCACCTGCCGGTACAATCGGGCAGCGACCGCGTGCTGGCCGCCATGAACCGAAAATACACGCGCGCCAGCTACCTTGCCTGCGTGCAGGCGCTGCGCGGAAAGGTGCCGGGGCTGGAACTCACCACAGATGTTATCGTGGGGTTCCCGGGGGAAACGGAGGAGGATTTTGCCGACACCCTCACGCTCGTGGAGCAGGCGGGTTATAGCGCGGCCTATACGTTTATGTATTCGCCCCGCGCCGGTACCCAGGCGGCAACCCTGCCCGATCAAGTGCCTGAGGATGTGAAAAAACAGCGCTTGCAGCGGCTTAATACGGCGATGGCGGCCATTTTACAGCGGAATAACCCCAAGTATGTGGGGCAATCAGGCGAGGTGCTGGTAGAGGGCTGCGATATGCGCACAACGCCCATGGCATATGGGAAGCTGACGAACTTCAAAATGGTGTACTTCCCCGGCGGGGAAGAATGGATAGGCACGCTGCAGCGGGTGAAGATAATAGGCGTGCAGAATAATTCCCTGATTGGGGAACGAATTGACCGATAAACTAATAGATAATAGTAAGGCTATCATAACGATATAAAGTAATGAAAGGTTTTTAAATATGATTATCGAAAAAGCGCAGGAACTGGGCATTGCGTTGAGCGAATCCATCGAATTTCAGGGCATGCTGGCTGCCAAGGCGAAGGTGGACGCGAATGCGGGCATATCCAATATGATGCGCGAATACACCGAGCTGCGGGACAGCATCGTGACGCTGATGGAGGATGCCGAGGCGGATAAGGGCACGATGCTGGATATTGGCCGCCAGATGGATGAAATACAGGCCGCCTTGATGGGCAACGCGGCATTTACCGAATTATTGGCCGCGCAGCAGTGCTTTCAAAACCTGATGCGGCAGGTAAACCAAACCATCGCCGCCTGCATAGGCATGGAGGACCCGGATATGGACACGCCGGAAGGGGGCTGCAGCGCCGGCAGCTGCGCATCCTGCTCCGGCTGTAAGCACTAAGCGCCAGAAAGGCCAACGCTATGCCCGCAACGCTCACCCCCATGATGCAGCAATATATGCAGATAAAAGAGCAGTATGCCGATTGCATCGTGCTGTATCGCTTGGGCGATTTTTATGAGATGTTCTTCGAGGATGCTCTGCTTGCCTCGCGTGAGCTCGAAATTGTGCTTACCGGGCGGGATTGCGGCCTGGAGGAGCGCGCGCCCATGTGCGGCGTACCCTATCACGCGGTAGAGCTGTATATAAGCCGCCTCATCGAAAAAGGGCATAAGGTGGCGATCTGCGAGCAGGTGACCGACCCTAAGGAGAGCCAGGGCCTGGTGGAGCGCGAGGTGCTGCGGGTTATCACGCCGGGCACCATCATCGAAGAGAGCATGCTTTCGGAGCGGCAAAACAACTATATCGTTTCGCTCTACCTTTTGGAAAATAACTTGGGTATGGCCTACTGCGATGTTTCCACCGGCGCGTTGTATGTGCTGGAGCTGCAGGGCGATACCTGGATAGAGGAATTGACGGATGAGCTGGCCCGCGTGCAGCCCACCGAAATCGTGGCCAATGACGCCTTGTTTTTGCAGCAGCACCTCGTGACCCAATTGCAGAGCGCCTATTATACCCAAAGCTACGGCAGCTGGGCTTTTGAGCCGGAGGGCGCAAAGCAGCGCCTGCTTGCACACTTTAAGGTAAACGATCTTTGCGGCTTTGGATGTGAGGATATGGCTTACGCGGTGCCCGCCGCGGGCGCGCTGATGGCATATTTAACCGATACGCAAAAGAACGCGCTGGAGCATATACGCGGCATCCGCGCGGTGTCGCGCTGTGCGTATATGCGCATAGACGCCGCATCCCGCCGCAACCTCGAGCTGATTCAACCCATACGCGCCGAGAGCAGCAAGCGCAACACGCTGCTGAACCTGCTCGACCAAACCGCCACCTCCATGGGCGGGCGTTTGCTGCGCGCGTGGGTGGAGCAACCCCTGCAGAGCCAAAAGGGCATCAGCGCGAGGCTGGACGCGGTAGAAAGTTTGTATACGCAGCCGGTGGAGCGCAGCGCGCTGCAGGCCGCGCTTTCTTCCGTATACGATATAGAAAGGCTGTGCAGCCGCATTGCCTATGGCACGGTAAACGCCCGGGATTGCAACGCTCTGCGCCGCTCGCTGGGCTGTATACCCGGCATCGCAAGCACGTTGTGCCATCTAAGCGCGGGGGAGCTGGGCCGCATACGCGATGCGCTGGACCCTATGGAGGATATTTACGCGCTGCTCCAAAACGCCATCATAGAGGAACCGCCGGTGAGCGTAAAGGAAGGCGGCATGATACGCGATGGCTACAATGCCGAGCTGGATGGGTACCGCGACGCCGCGCGCAACGGCAAGGATTGGCTGGCCCGCTTCGAGGCGGACGAGCGCGCCGATACCGGCATAAAAAATCTGAAAGTGGGCTTTAACCGCGTGTTTGGGTACTACCTCGAGGTGACGAAAACCTATCAGCACCTGGTGCCTTATACCTACCAGCGCAAGCAAACGCTGGCGAACTGCGAACGATACATCACGCCGGCGCTCAAGGATATGGAAACCACCATATTGGGCGCGGAGGATAACGCCATCGCGCTCGAATACGAGCTGTTTGTACAGCTGCGGGGCACGCTCAATGCGTGCATCGACCGGCTGCAAACCAACGCGCAGCAGCTCGCCATGCTGGATGTATACCAAAGTTTGGCGCAGGCGGCCTTCGTAAACGGCTACAGCCGCCCCAAGCTCAACACGGCCGGCAAAATCGAAATCGTGGATGGACGCCACCCTGTGGTAGAGCGGGGTATGCGCGAAGGATTTATACCCAACAACACGCTTATGGATAGCGCCGAAAACCGCCTGCTCATTTTAACCGGGCCCAATATGGCGGGTAAAAGCACCTATATGCGGCAGGTGGCGCTCATTGTGCTCATGGCGCACATAGGCAGCTTCGTACCGGCCGCCTCCGCCTCCATCGCCATAACCGATCGCATATTTACCCGCATCGGCGCATCGGATAGCCTGGCCTCCGGGCAGAGCACCTTTATGGTGGAAATGAGCGAGATGAGCAACATACTCAACAACGCCACCGCGCAGAGCCTGCTCATCATCGATGAGGTCGGGCGGGGGACAAGCACCTTCGATGGCTTGAGCATAGCCTGGGCGGTGCTGGAGCACATTGCCGATACGGCCAAGTGCGGCGCGAAAACGCTGTTTGCCACCCATTACCACGAGCTGACCGAGCTGGAAGGCAAGCTGAACGGCATAAAAAACTATCGCATTTCGGTTAAAGAGGTGGGGGAGGATATCCTGTTTTTGCGCAAAATCGTGCGGGGCGGGGCGGATAAGAGCTTTGGCGTGCAGGTGGCGCGGTTGGCCGGCCTGCCGGAGGGGGTGATACGCCGGGCGATGGAAATACTCAAAAAGCTCGAGGAATCCGACATCAATCACGACGCCATATTAGAAGCCGCGCAGCCCGCGCCGGCGGAGCAGCTTACGCTTTTTGGCCCAGCCAAGCCGGATGATATTTTAAATGATCTGCGCGAGATAGACATCGACGCGCTTACGCCGCGGGATGCGCTCAACCAGTTGTATGATTTGCATCTGCGCGCGAGGATGAGGGAAACATGAGCAGAATTCAAATACTTAGCCAGCACATATCCAACCAAATTGCCGCGGGCGAGGTTGTGGAGCGACCCATGTCCATCGTTAAGGAGCTGGTCGAAAACGCCATTGACGCGGGCGGCACCGCCATCACCATCGAAATTAAGGGCGGCGGGGTAGAGAGCATACTCGTGCGCGACAACGGCAGCGGCATTTTGGCCGAGGATGCCGCCACCGCGTTTTTGCGCCACGCCACCAGCAAAATAACCGCCACCGAGGATTTGGGGCATATCGATACGCTGGGCTTTCGCGGTGAGGCGCTTGCCTCCATCGCGTCGGTAGCGCAGGTGGTTATGCGCACCCGTACGCAGGGCGCCGAAACCGGCGTTTTGCTGCGCATCGAGGGCGGCGAGCTGCTCGAAAACGCGCCTGTCGCCTGCGCCGTGGGCACATCGGTAGAGGTGAAGCATGTATTTTACAACGTACCTGCCCGGCTCAAGTTTTTGCGGAGCGCGCGCGCCGAAACCACCGCCATCAGCGACTATGTTTCGCGGGTTATCATGGCCAACCCAAGCATCACATTTAAATTTATCAATGGCGATAAATCGATTTACCAAAGCACCGGGGATGGTGCGTTGCAGCACGCGATTTATTGCGTATATGGCAGCGATATCTTAGAATATCTGCGGCCTGTGGATTATGACGACGGCCGGTTTCGCCTAACGGGCTATGTGGGCGCCGAGCAGGCGGCCCGCCCCAACCGCTTACAGCAATCGCTCTATGTAAACGGGCGCTATATCCGCTCGCCCAAAATATCGCTGGCGGTGCAGCGCGCGTTCGATACCCGGCTGATGCACGGCCGCTTCCCCTTCTATGTGCTGCACATTCAGGTGGATAGCGAGCAGACCGATGTAAACGTGCACCCCAGCAAAATGGAGATCCGCTTCCGCGATGAAGAGGGCGTACAGCGCGCGGCGACCATCGCGGTGCGCATGGCGCTGGGCGACCCTGTGGCGCCCGTGATACGGCGGGAAAACATACCTTCATTCAGCAAAGGCAGGGAGAATCCTGCGTTAAAGCCAAACTTCGGCCAAACGGCTGAAAAACCATATTCCGCCTCATACGCGCCCACTGCGCCGGCGCAAAGCGCGCCAAACGGCATTCGGGATGCGCTTTTTACGCCCGTAAGTCGGCCCGCGTATTTGCGGGAGGATGAGCCCCCGCGCAGGGCGACGCCAACGGCAGAACCGCCGCCTACGCCAACGCAAACCGAGATGCCGGTGCAGCAGCAAAGTGCCATGCGCTTTGGCAGTGAGCCCTACGCCGTGATTGGTCAGCTGTTTGAATGCTATTGGGCGGTGCAGCAGGGAGAGCGCGTGTTCTTCATCGATCAGCACGCCGCGCACGAACGCCGCCTGTACGAGAAGCTGATGGCGCAGGAGCTTGCGGCGGAATCGCAGCAGCTGTTAACGCCCGCCATCATCAAGCTGTCGCCCGTACAGTTCGATACGCTGCTCGAAAACCTGCCGCAGTTTGCGGAGCTCGGATTCGACATATCCGAATTTGGCGCGCTCACGGTCAGCGTGCGCGCCGTGCCCGCCATCATAGGCCAGTCGAGCGTGGCGACATTTTTGCAGGAGGCCATCGCCCAGCTGGATAAGCGCAATAAGCTGACCGCGGTGGAGCTTAAGCGTACCGCGCTTATACAAACCGCGTGCAAGCATGCCATAAAGGCCGGCGCCAGGCTGGATGCCGCCGAAATACGCGCGCTGCTTGCGGAATATGAGCAGAGCGGCATACCCATGACCTGCCCGCACGGCCGCCCCGTGATGATACAGATGACCAAGCTGGAATTCGAAAAGCTGTTCAAAAGGGTGTTGTAGGTATGGGCAAGCTTCCTGTTGGCGTGCTGGTGGGGCCTACGGCCAGCGGCAAAACGGCGCTGAGCATAGGCATTGCAAAGGCGCTGGGGGCCGAAATCGTATCCGCCGATTCGATACAGGTCTACCGCGGGCTGGATATAGGCTCGGCAAAGCCCACCGCGCAGGATATGGAGGGCGTGCCGCACCATATGCTCAGCGTGGCGGAGCTGACGGATGCCAAATTCAGCGTGGCGGAATATAAGCGCCAGGCAGAGGCCGCCATAGTGGATATTCACGCGCGGGGCAGGTTCCCGCTGGTGGTGGGGGGCACGGGGCTGTATGTCAACGCGCTTACCACCGCGTTGAATTTTGCCGAGGTCCCGCCGGATGAAGCCCTGCGCGCCGAGCTGCGCCGGGCCGAAGAAGCCGCGCCGGGCAAGCTGTATGCCCTGCTGCAGGCCGAGGATCCCGCCTGTGCGCAGCGGCTGCACCCGCACGACAGCAAGCGCATCATACGCGCGCTGGAGGTAGTGCGGCGCACCGGCAAGCCTATCGGTGAGCACGGCGTTGGGTTTGCGCAGAGCAGCCTGTCGGAGGCCATCCCATTTCGCCCCATTATGGCGGGGTTGACCCTGCCGAGGGAAACGCTTTATGCGCGCATAAACGCCCGGGTGGACGCCATGCTGCAAAACGGATTGGAAGAAGAAGCTTTAAGCATCTATCGGCAAGGATGCCCGCCTGCGCTGCCCGCGCTGCAGGGCCTAGGCTACCGGCAGCTGTTTTTGTATTTTGGGGGCGCGTGTACGCGGGCGGAGGCCATCGAAGCGATCAAGCGGGAGACGCGGCATTTTGCAAAGCGCCAAATTACATGGTTCAAGCGGGATGCGCGCATACGCTGGTTTGACGTGACGCAGTACGCGCCGCAAGAATTGCGGCAGCGCCTGTGCCAATTGTTTAAGGAGGAGATAGCCCATGGGTAAACCCATCAATTTGCAGGATGCTTTTTTGAACACGGCGCGGCGCGAAAAGCTGCCGGTCACCATACATGTAACGAACGGATACCAGCTGAACGATGTGCTCATAGCCGGGTATGACAGCTATGTTATTTTGGCTCAGGTAGAGGGCAAGCAGCTGCTCATTTACAAGCACGCGGTTTCTACCATCACGTTTAAAGGTGAAATCATACAAGCCAAGGATGCGGATAAGGAGCAAAACAAAAGCGATGCAGAGCGGGAATGATGTTTTTGCGCCATACGCGGCCTTGGGCATAAGCCGCTGTGCGGCCGACTTTGCGCTGCGGTGCGAGGCCGAGCTTGCGCCGGTGTTTGCCAATATCGATGCGGTGGAGGCGGAGACCTTCGCGCGGGTGCTGAGCGGGTTTCAAAAAAATCAGGTGGCGCAGCGGCACTTCGCGCCCAGCACCGGCTATGGATACGACGATATAGGCCGGGATACGCTGGACGCGGTATTTGCCCGCGCGCTCGAATGTGAAGATGCGCTGGTGCGCCCGCAGTTCACCAGCGGCACGCACGCCATTTTCACGGCGCTGTGCGGCCTGCTGGGGCCCGGCGACTGCCTGCTTTCCATCACCGGCAAGCCCTATGATACGCTCGAAAGCGCCATCGGTATAAGCGGGGATGCCTATGGCTCGCTCAAACGCATGGGGGTCGGATACAGGCAGGTCGACCTCGCAGACGACGCGGTGGATATCGAGGGCGCGTTGGCCGCGCTAAACGATACCGTAAAGGTCGTATACCTGCAGCGCTCCCGCGGCTATGCCTGGCGCAACGCAATATTGCCCGAGGATATGGCCGCTGTTTTCGACGCGATTCGCAAGCGCAGTAAGGCCTATATCGTGGTGGATAACTGCTATGGCGAATTTACCCGCCCGCATGAGCCCAGCTATTATGGCGCGGATGTGCTGGTTGGCTCGCTCATCAAAAACCCGGGCGGCGGCATTGCGCCTACCGGCGGGTATATCGCCGGGCGGGCAGACGCTATAGAGCGCATTGCGCAGCGGCTTACCGTACCCGGCATGGGCCGCGAGGTAGGCTCTTATGCGGGGGGATATACGCCGTTTTATCAGGGGCTGTTTTTGGCGCCGCACACCGTGGCGCAAAGCCTTAAAACCGCCGCGCTGTTTGCGGGCGTGTTCGAAAGGGCGGGTATGATGAGTATGCCCGCGAGCGATGCCATTCGCTCGGATATCGTGCAGGCGCTGCGCTTCCAAAGCGCGGATGCGCTGATAGGCTTTTGCCGCAGCATACAAAAAGCCGCCCCAATCGACAGCTTTGTTTTGCCGGAGCCTTGGGATATGCCGGGCTACCATTGCAAGGTGATTATGGCGGCGGGCGCGTTTGTGCAGGGGAGCTCGATAGAGCTGAGCGCGGATGCGCCGATAGAGGAGCCGTATACGGCATATGTGCAGGGCGGGCTCACCTATGCGCATGGGCGCTTGGGCGCCATGCTGGCGCTGGAGGCGCTGGTGCAGGCGGGGGAGATAGCGCTTCCATAATCAATATCGCCGCAGCAGCGTAACGACCTTGCCTACTATAGTCACATCTTCATACGAGGCGTAAATAGGCTCCATGCTCTGGTTTTCGGGCTGGAGCCTTATGCGTTCCTTCTCGAAAAAAAGGCGCTTGACGGTCACGTTTTCATCGGCTACGCGGGCAACGACGATATCGCCGCTTTCGGCCTTGAGCGCGCGATGCACCACGATCATATCGCCATCGCGCATACCGGCATCCACCATGCTTTCGCCGGCGACGCGCAGTATGAACGCCGTGGTTTCATCGGCGCCGTGCACCAGCTGAGCTGGGAGCGAGAGGTACGACTGGATGCTATCCACCGCCAAAATGGGTTGCCCGGCCGCCACATAGCCCACGATGGGCAGCCTGCGCAGCTGCGCGTAGGCGGGGTAGGGCGTTTCGGCAGGCTGCTCGCTTATAAAGGGAGGCTCCGCCACGCGGGAAAATTGCGATTGCCCGCCGCCGCTTTGCGCCCAGTGGGCCGCGCGGGGCAGGGGTTCGCCATCGTGCGCGCACAGCGTGATGGAGCGCTGCATGGAGGGATTGAGCTGTATGAAGCCCTGCTGCGCCAAGCTCTTTAAATGCCGGTGCACCGTGGAGGTGGAGTTTAAGCCCACCGCGGCGCAAATTTCGCGCACGGTGGGCGGGAAGGCGTGCGTGCCGATATATTCGCGGATATAGTCATAAATTGCCCGCTGCGATTTGCTTAAATTCTGCATGCAAGCCTCCATAAACCAAGGTACAATGTGTTATAATAAAGTATAGCATGGCGCAAGGATATCTGCAACAAACAGAAACATTTGTTCGATACGCGTAGCGATATTTTATTACACGACAACTGCAAGGTGGGCAGAGAGTATGAACGAGACGGATTACTGCGATTTAGATCCAACCAAGGTCTGCGATAATTGCTGCAGGTGCCTGGATATGGATAAGGAGTTTAACCAGGTCGACATAGGCTTGGCCGACCGGGTAGAGGACTTGGACGGCGTGCTGTTCCCCTTCGATTTGGAGGAGGAGCTGGCCGCGCCGGATGCGGATGAGCCCGTGTTTGACCCGAGCCATGTGCCGCCCCTCGAAATTGACCTATCGCTTATAGCCGAGTGGGAAGCCCGCCTGCGCGCCTATGAAGCCCTGCGGCGCCGGGCGTATATGCGCACGCTGCGGGGGTGGAGGAAGAAGCGAGGGAAGTAGAGCGGAATTTACAGAATTCGCTTGGACGGCAGCGATAAGCAGCTTTTTGGATAATGCTTAACCGGCAGCTTAGCCTCAATCCTCCCTCAGCTTAATCACCTTTGCCGCTATGCGCCGCCGGTCTTCAGATACGGCGGCGTAGTGCTTGCGGGTGGTGTTTACATCCTTGTGCCCCAGCACATCCGCCACCAGGTAAATATCCCCGGTTTCACGGTAGAGCATGGTGCCATAGGTGCTGCGCAGCTTGTGCGGGGATATCTTCTTGAGCGGCGTGGCCAGCCTGGCATATTTTTGCACAAGGTTTTCGACCGCGCGCACGGTGATGCGCTTGTTTTGCAGCGAGAGGAACAGCGCCTCCTCATGGCCGGGCTGCGGGGATATGCCCTCGCGCTCCAGCATATACGCAAGCAGCGCGGCGCGCGCTTCCTCGCCAAACACCAAAATATCCTGCTTGCCGCCCTTGCGCAGTATGGTGAATTCGTTGGCCGAAAAATTAACATCATCCATATTTATGCCCACTAATTCACTTATGCGGATTCCTGTGCCTAAAAACAGGGTGAGTATGGCCAAATCCCGCACCTGCGTGCGCTTGTGATACCGTTTTTGTGTTTCGCTCAGGCCTTCGCCTTCTTGCACGATGTCCAGCAGGTTGGCGACCTCGTCGGGTTCCAGGCGGACGATTGCCTTATCCCGCACAACGGGCAGGTCGACGAGGGAGGGGGCGTTGGTTTTTAGCTTTTCCTTTTTGCAAAAATACTTATACAGCGCTCGCAACGAAGATAATTTGCGTTTTTTTGCGCGCTCCCCGTTTAAAACCTCGTTGTTTGCGTCATCATTATAAAAGGAAATATAGCTCAAATAACTCTCTACCGTGGATACGGTTACGCGATCCAAGTCCGGCAGGGTGAGGGAGCGGATGCTGTCCGTGCTGAATTCAGGCTCCTGTATTAAAAACGTGAAGAACGTGCGGAAGTCGATGGCGTAGGCATAGCGCGAGCGCACCAGCGTTTCGTGCTCGATGCCGCGAAAGAACTCCGCGCAAAACGGCGGCAGCTCCGCCAACAGCTCGCGCAGCTTCAGCATCGTTTTTTTGTATTCGGAACCGGCATAGGTATCGGTCATAATTCTTAAAAAACCTCCGGGGGAAGTATAGGAACATCTTATCATAATTATTCGCTAAACGCAAGTTTAACGAATAGTAAGGGGTGGTTTTAGGGAAAAGAGCTATTTTACCGCCTGTATGGCTTGCTTCGCCAGCGCGTCGCAGCGGTTGTTGTGCGGGTTATCGCTGTGGCCCTTCACCTTGTGCCAAGTAACCTGATGCGTTTGTGCGTGTGCGAGCAGCTTTTCCCACAGGTCGCGGTTTTCGACATCTTTCTTGGAGCTGGTCTTCCAGCCGTTGCGCACCCACCCCTGCAGCCACCGCTCGTTGAACGCGCGGCACAGGTATGCGCTGTCCGTATATAAATCTACCGCGCAGGGCTCCTTTAAGGCGTCCATCGCGCCAATCGCGGCCATCAGCTCCATACGGTTGTTGGTCGTGTAGGCCTCGCTGCCCGAAAGCTCTTTTGTGGTTTCTTTGTACATTAAAATCGCGCCCCAGCCGCCGGGCCCCGGGTTGCCCGAGCATGCCCCATCCGTATAGATTGTTAATGATTTCACAATTATGTTCCATTCCCTATATTATGTTCCATATTTTATATAGTATAGCATAACAGGCGTGCGCTGGCACTGCAAGCGTTTCCAGCTTTCATAATTGACACGGAACGCCGTGCCGTGCTATAATAACGCCGTTGTAAGTTTACCTAGGGGCATGATGTAATGGTAACATAGCGGTCTCCAAAACCGTTCTTGAGGGTTCGAGTCCTTCTGCCCCTGCCAATTTAACTACCATCTATTGATAAAAGAGATTTTGTCGATGGATGGTTTTTCTTTTTTGCCTTGAAATGCCCACGGCACAAGGCTTTGTGATGCACACTCGTCAAAAGTTTGACGGCTGTGAGAGCAAGTTTTAACGGCTCGAAAATCGCAAAATGCCGCAACCCCGCTAAAACAGGATATCTTTTGATGAAACTCGTGCAGGGGTTCATTTTTGAGCCAAAATTTGCACCCCTGCCTACTCCGTCAAATTTTAGATAAAAAAGGCGAATGTGATGGATGCACTGAGGGTTGATATGACGTAGTGAGTATACGCATTCCCCCTAAATGCTACGCAAAGTAGCATAAACTCATCTAATGCAACGAATACTTGCTTGTTCGTGCAACTGTGGGTGGCTTATAATAAAGCACACCCGGAATACACCGGGCAAAAAGGAGGAACGAAGCATGATGAATTTATCAGAAAAGCTGAAAGCAGCACGCAAACAATTTG
>JAISKB010000028.1 GCA_031261085.1 Christensenellaceae bacterium | reverse complement strand
AATTTGCAAACTGTCACCTATCAATACAACGCTAAATCCATAGGTATTGCGTTTCATTGATTTTACGGCAAGGCGGGACGGTTTATAACTTACACCGTCCCGCCTGCAATCCAACAAATCAGAAAGGCGGCAAGCGATGAAAAATATGAAAAAGCTGATTTTATTCCTGCTTGCGGCGGTGATGGTGTTTTTCCTTGGCGTTTGCGCTGGGCAAAAAGCGGCAGGGCGCAAAATAAACAGGGGTATAGCAGTATAGCAGCTTTAAAGCCCGCCGCTTTGGCGGGCTTTGCGCACCCGAACGGGAGCATATTTCATATTGACAATACAATGCCAAATGTGGTAGCATACTTAAATCAAGTAAGTGAAAACGTTTACGAATTCTGTCTTATTATCTCGGATACGCTATAGTAACGGAGCGAAAACCTTACATGCAAAAAGCCAAAAGGGTGACCATAAAAGATATTGCAAAGGTTGCTGGCGTATCATATGCGACGGTATCCAGGGCGCTATCCGGTAATTCCGAAATCGGCGAAAAAACGCGCGAAATGGTGTTGCGCATCTGCGATGAAATGGGGTATACGGTCAACTACATGGCGCGCTCCATGGTCACGCAGCGCACGTTTTTGCTGGGGCTTATCGTTACCCATGTGAATAACCCCTTCATGTCCGAGCTGGCATATTATATCGAAATGTACGCGCGCGAGAGGGGCTACACCCTTATGCTGTGCAACTCCGCGCACGATATCGACTTTGAAAAAAAGGTGTTTGAGCTGCTGCTGGGCAGGCAGGTGGATGGGCTTATCATCGCGCCCTCCGACTCCAACTCCTATCAGCACCTCAAGCCATATTTATCCAAGGTGCCCACGGTGTTTGTGGGCGAAAACCTGCGCGACCTGCCCGAAAGCTATGTTACGGTAGATAATTTTCGCGGCACCTATATAGGCACCGAATACCTGCATTCGCTGGGGCATCGCAGCATACTCTATTTTGGGTACCGCAAGGGCAGCGTAACGCACCAGCTGCGCGCCGATGGATACATGAGCGCCTGCCGCGATTTGGGATTGGAGCCCACGGTTTACGAAAGCGGCCTGCCGTTCAGCTCGGTGGAGCACGGCCACCAAATGGCGAAGCAGCTGTTTCAAAAGCCCCGCAGCTTTACCGCGATGTTTGCGGCGGCGGATTCCCTGGCGCTGGGCGTGATGGGCGCGGCCGAGGAGGCGGGTATCCGCATCCCCGAAGACATCTCGCTGATGGGCTTCGACAATATCACCTACGCGGGCTTGCCCCGCATCAACCTTGCCACAATAGAGCAGCCCCAAAAGGCGATTGGATCCATGGCGGTGGATGTGCTGCTCGAAAAGATAAACGATGCGTCCGCCGGCTATTCCCACAAAATACTGCTGCCCACCCTGATTAAGCGCGGTTCCTGCCGCAAAATCTTACCCGAAGCGTAAACGCGCCCCAGTGGGCACGGCCCAATACCCCGCAAGCACACCTTCCAGGCGCCGGCCGTTCGCAATACCGGCGGCAAAACCTACCTCCGCATCATCTTTTTTTTGAAAACAACGGCGCAAACCATGCCGTTTAAGTTTAAATAAAATTTTTAGAAAGTTGGGAAACACCTTGAAAATTGCATATGTAGTAGTCTCTTTAGTAGCGCAAACGTTTACGATTGGGCTTGGGGTGTATTTGGCCCTGGGCGCATCGGTATTGGCGCTCATCGTAGCCGGGTTCTTTCTGCGCCGCAATCAGCGCATTAAGATCGTCAACCCGAAGGTGGCGGAAATTTCCAAGTATATCCGCGGCGGCGCAATGACCTTTTTGCGGCGGGAATACACAGTCGTAGCATATTTTGTTTGCGGCTTGGCGATTTTGTTCGCGGTATTGCCCTCTATGGGATGGAGGGTAGCGCTCAGCTTCGTCTGCGGCGCGGGCTTCTCCCTGCTGGCGGGCTATCTGGGTATGCGCAGCGCCACAACCTCCAATGCCTGCACCGCGCAGGATGCCGAAAAGAGCGAGGCCAGCGCGCTGCACACGGCCTTTGTGGGCGGCTCCGTGATGGGCCTGTGCGTGGTGGGTCTGGGGCTGTTGGGCATCACGGTATATTATGTGCTGTTCCATAACACGGCGGTGCTTACCGGCTTTAGTCTGGGCGCAAGCTCGGTGGCGCTGTTCAGCCGCGTGGGCGGCGGCATCTACACCAAGGCGGCCGATGTGGGCGCGGATCTTGTGGGCAAGGTAGAGGCGGGCATCCCCGAGGACGACCCGCGCAACCCCGCCGTTATTGCGGATAATGTGGGCGATAACGTAGGCGACGTGGCCGGCATGGGCGCCGATCTTTTCGAAAGCTATGTGGGCGCGGTCATATCCTGTGTGCTGTTGGGCATCGTCGCGGGCGGCGATAAGGTGGTTGGGTTCTTGCTCGCGCTGTGCGGCGCGGGCGTGCTGGCTTCCATAGCGGGCATCCTGTTTGTACGGCTCATGCGGCGCGGTTCGCCGCAGCGCACCATGATGGGGGGCACCTATATCAGCATGTTCCTGTTTGTGGTTGCGGCGCTGGTGCTCGATAGATTCATGCAGGGGCAATATGTCAACTTCATCGCGGTGCTTACGGGCATCATCGCCGGCGTCGTGATTGGGTTCTCCACCGAATGGTTCACCTCCTCCGATTACCGCGCGGTCAAGTCCATCGTGGAGCAAAGCCGCACCGGCGCCGCAACCAATATTTTAGAAGGCTTGAGCGTGGGTATGCGCAGTACGTCGGTTCCCATCTTAATCGTGGCCCTGGCGGTCATCATTTCCTGCCAGGTGTGCGGCATATATGGTGTGGCGCTTTCGGCGCTGGGTATGCTCTCTACCGTGGCCACCGTAATCGCGGTGGATGCATATGGCCCCATTGCCGATAACGCGGGCGGTATTGCGCAAATGGCCAACCTCGCGCCCAGCGTGCGCGGCATTACCGATAAATTGGATTCCATCGGCAACACCACCGCCGCCATCGGCAAGGGCTTTTCGATAGGCTCCGCCGCGCTTACGGCGCTGGCGCTGCTAAGCTCCTACACCAGCAGCCTCCAAATAGACACGGTCAACCTGCTCGACCCAAAGGTAATTGGCGGCTTCTTCCTGGGCGGCGGCATCGTATACCTGTTCTCCTCGCTGGCAATCGATGCGGTTTCGCGTTCCGCGGTGAAGATCATCGATGAAGTGCGCCGCCAGTTCCACGAAATACCGGGGCTGTGGGAGGGCAAGGCCGTGCCCGAATACGACCGCTGCGTAGATATAGCGACCGACGCCGCGCTGCGCAACATGGTGGTGCCGGGCCTGCTGGCCATCGTATCCCCCCTGGTGGTGGGCTTTACGCTGGGGCGCCTCGCCCTGGCGGGGATGCTCTGCGGCGCGATGCTGTGCGGCGTGCTGCTCGCGCTGTTTATGGCCAACAGCGGCGGCGCGTGGGATAACGCCAAAAAGGCCATCGAAGAAGGGGGCGGCGGCGCCGAGGAGCACAAGGCCGCTGTCATTGGCGACACGGTAGGCGATCCGCTAAAGGATACCGCCGGCCCGTCCATGAACATCCTCATCAAGCTGATGAGCATCGTTTCGCTGTTGTTCGCCACGATGTTCCACTGAGCGCGGTGCGGTAAAAGGCAAGGCGAATAGGAATATATTGGCAAAGTGTTGGCATGGGTTGGCGGCATGTACCCCGCGACTAAACATTGACACTGCCAAGCAATTGTACTATCATAAAAAATAATTGACCTATTCGTTGTGCCTGATAAATTGAGTAAGTTCTGATTATAAGCTTGCGTATACCCTAAGGTAGGCAGCATAAATAAGCGGCGCGATCCTGCGCCAATTCAAAAAAAGGGAGTGTGTGCGATTTGATAAAAGCCGTTATGTTCGACATGGGGGGCACGCTGGAGGATTTGTTTTCCGATGAATCCAACCTGCAGCGGACCAGCCATGAGCTCTATCGCATATTGGGTGAACACGGTATAGACGTGCCCTATGGGGAAGCCGAGCTGTGGGATAAGGTTTACCCGGAGATTTTACGCTATAAAGCCGAGTCCGAGCGTACGCTGATGGAGCTAAAACCCGAGCAGATATGGGCGGACTATGGGTTTAAAGACATCCCGGTGGACCGGGAAAAGCTGTTGGATGCCAGCGAGGAAATCGCGCATATGTGGGAGGTCACTTACTTTAACCGCAACCTGCGTAAAAACGCCGATAAAATGCTGGCGGGCCTAAAGGAACTTGGGCTGTATGTGGCCGCGGTAAGCAACACGGCCAGCGTATTTCAGGTGTTTTCCTCGCTGCAGGAATATGGCGTGCGGCAGTATTTCGACGACATCACGCTCTCGAGCATCGTGGGCTACCGCAAGCCGCATCCCAAAATATTCCAAATCGCGCTCAGTCAGGCGCAGCTGCGCCCCGAGGAGTGCGCGTTCGTGGGGGATACGGTCTCCCGCGATGTGATAGGCCCGCGCAAGGTGGGCTTTGGCAAGGTATTCAAAATCGTGTCCTTCTTAACGCCTCTAAAAGATCTGGGGAACTACGACGGCTATGCGCCCGATTATGAGGTGCAGGATATCTACGACGTGTACACCATTTTAAAGCGCGAGCTTGCCGGCGAAAAGGCAAATTGACCGAACCATAAAAATTTTGTCATTCGTATTGTAATGTGAAACCGTGTATAATTTGATTGGGGTGATGATATGGAAAAAGCAAAACAACAACAAAAGCCCTTCTCCTGGGTAAGGATTAAAAACCAAGTCTGGGGCGTGCTGAGCAATCCGTTCAACGTGATTGTGTTTATTAGCCTGGTTACGCTATTTTGTCTGATTATAATTCCGCTGTTCACCATGGTGCGGGATACCTTTACGGTCGCCAAAGCGGAACTGAGGCAAATGCCCGGCGCGAGCATTGGCGATATGACCCTGTTCTATTGGAAATACCTGTTTGCCACCGTGCTGGGTACGAGCGTGTTCCTGCCGGCGCTGGGCCGCTCCTTGATGATCGGCTTCTTTGTGACGATTATCTCCATGCCGCTGGGGGCATTGCTCGCCTGGCTTATGGTGCGCTCGGATATACCGGGGAAGAAGATACTCAGCATGCTGATTATCGTCCCCTACATGATTCCTTCGTGGTGTAAGTCCTTGGCTTGGCTATCGCTTTTCCGCAACCAAACGGCAGGGAACTTAGGCCTGCTGGCCGGCATGGGCATACCCGTGCCCGACTGGCTTGCCTATGGGCCTATCGCCATTATACTCGTGATGTCGCTGCACTATTACGCCTTCGCGTATATCATGGTTTCCGGCTCCCTGCGCTCCATCAACTCCGAGCTAGAGGAGATGGGTGAAATTCAGGGCGCCAACAAGGTGCAGATATTAAAGAGCATTACGCTGCCGCTTGTGATGCCCGCCCTGCTCTCCGCCGCCATTATGACGATTTCCAAATCCATAGGCTCCTATGGCGTCGCGGCAAGCCTGGGGCAGTTCACCGGCTATCAGGTGCTTTCCACCCTGCTCAAGTACTTCTTAAACGGTACGCCGCAGCGGGTTGGGTATGTCATCAGCATATTGCTTATAATCATGGCTTCCGGCACGATTATCGCCAACCAAAAGCTGATTGGCGTGCGCAAAAGCTATGCGACCATAGGCGGCAAGGGCACGCGCAGCAACCCGATGCGCATAGGCTGGGCAAAATGGCCCCTGCTGGCGTTTTTGGTCATATTCCTGTTTGCCGCCATGGTAATGCCCATGTTTGCGCTGGTGATGGAAAGCTTCCAGCTGCGAACGGGGGCGGGGTATGGCGCCAACAACCTCACCTTATATGCCTGGATAGGCGTGTGGGAAAACCGCCCGCTGCCGTTCTTGGCCTATGATGGCTTGCTCAAAAACGCCGACTTTATGGGCGCGCTGTGGAACACGGTTAAGCTCTCGCTCATCGCCTCCATCATCACCGCCTTCTGCGGGCAGTTTTTGGGCTATATCTCCACCCGCGGCCGCGGCAAATGGTATGGGCAGCTTACGGAGCAAATGGTATTTTTACCCTACCTTATGCCGGGCGTCGCGTTCGGCGCCATCTACTTTGCCATGTTCTCGCAGCCTAGGCTGGGCGGGTTCATTCCCTCCCTCTACGGCACCTTTACGCTGATTGTGCTGGTATCGGTTGTGAAGCACTTCCCGTTTGCCAGCCGCTCGGGTACCGCCAGCATGATGCAGATCAGCCCGGAGCTGGAAGAAGCGGCCGAAATTGCCGGCGCAAGCTTTTGGCGCAGGATAGGCAGCATCGTGATTCCCCTGTCGAAGAGCGGGTTCGTTTCCGGCTTGATGCTGGCGTTCATCTCCATCACCAAAGAGCTGGACTTGATTGCGGTGCTTATGACCCCCACCAACCGCACGCTGCCCTACCTGGCATTTGAGTATTCCAAAAACATGCCGCAGGGCGCGGACGCGATTGCGATCGTCATCCTGCTGTTCATACTCCTTTGCTACACCGTCGCCAACTTGTTCGGCGCCGATGTTAGCAAGAGCATGTAATTCCTGTACCAATTATTTAAGGAGGGTTTCGTAACATGAGCAAAATCGTGCTGGAGCACATCGATAAGTATTATGGCAGCAATCACGTTTTGCGTGATATCAACCTCACCATCGAAGACGGTGACTTTATGACCCTGCTGGGGCCTTCGGGCTGCGGCAAAACCACCACCCTGCGCGTCATCTCCGGCCTGGAAAAACCGCAAAACGGCAGGATGACCATGGACGGGCGCCCGATTATCAACGCGGAGGAATCGTTCTTTGAAGCGCCCAGCAAGCGCGGGCTCAACCTCGTGTTCCAAAGCTATGCGCTGTGGCCGCACATGACGGTTTACAACAACGTTGCCTTCGGGTTAAAGATCAAGCATATGCCCAAAAAGGAGCTTACCGACTGCGTGACGAACGCGCTGAGGGTGATGCGCATCGAAGAATATAAAGACCGTTACCCCAACGAGCTTTCGGGCGGGCAGCAGCAGCGCGTGGCGATTGCCCGCGCCATCGCCACCAGCCCCAAGCTGCTGCTGCTGGATGAGCCGCTCTCCAACCTGGATGCCCGCCTGCGCATCGATATGCGCGCCGAGCTCAAGCGCTTGCACAAGGAGACCGGCACCACCATCATCTATGTAACGCACGATCAGGTGGAGGCGCTCACCATGTCCACCCAAATCGCCCTGTTCAAAGAGGGTGAGATTTCCCAGCTCGATACGCCGCTGGGCATATACACCAACCCCATCGACCTGCAGGCGGCGGACTTCATCGGCAACCCGCGCATCAACTTTGTAAACGGGACCGCGCTGTATGATGGCGGGGAGCTGCATGTGAAAAGCTCTTTGGGCGAATACCACTTCCCGCAAAAGGATATTAAGCTGGATGAAGAATGCCCGCTTAACGAGGCGTTCGACTGCGTGCTGGGCATCCGCCCCGAAACGATTGAAATCAGCCTAGAAAACGAGGGGCACAAAAACACGGTTTCTGCCTCGGTATATGCCAGCCAACCCGCGGGCAGCGAAACGCTGATTACCCTAACCGTGGGCGATGCGGAGCTGCTGGCCATTCAAATCGGGCTAAAGGAGTATGACGTAAACCAGGCCGTGTTCGCCGTGTTGCACCCGGGCCGCATGAACGTCTACAACAAAGCCACCACGCGCCTCATCAAGTACGCGCACACCACACAACCCTAATTTGGAACGCTCCATTCATCCATAAAACCATTTAGCAGGAGGAAAGAGTACTTTATGAACATCAAAAAACTCGGTATCTGTATGGTCGCGCTTCTGCTCGTCGTTGTGATGACTTTAGCTGTCGGCTGCAACAAAACTCCCTCTACCGATGCGCCGGCCACAGCCCAAACGCCCGGCGACAACACCCCGGCCGAGCCCGACGGCCCGGACTATGAAAACCTGACGCTCGAGGAGCTGTATCAGCTGACGCTCCAGGAGCCGGGTGTGGTCACCGTTTATGCCACCACCACCAACGCCTATACCGCCATCAAAAACATCGAGCGGGCATACCCCGATTTAAAAGGGAAGTTCGTTTATGTGGAGTGCGACACCAACAACGTTTGCGACCGCATCACGATGGAAAACGAATCCGGCAATGTAAACGCGGATGTGCTGCAGGTGAAGGATAACAGCGGCGAGGTTTACTATGAGCTGGTCGGTTACGATTATTTAGAAATCTATCAGCCCGCGAGCGTTGTGGCGCATGTGAGCCCCGAGCTGCTGCAGTTTGGCATGCCGGCTTACGCCTCGTTTAGCCCCTGGTATTACAATACCGAAAAGTACCCCGATGGCTGCCCCCTCACCAGCTGGTGGGATATCGTAGAAGGCTACAACCCGGATACGATGTCCTACAAAGATGCTTCGGGCAAAAACACCCAATACTGGACGATATTCACCAAGGATATCACCTCCGCCTCCTACGCCGCGCTGTGGGCGCAGCTGATTGTGGATGGCGATGCGATTGCCGCCCAATATGAAAAGCAATATGGCAAGGCGCTCGACTATACCTACATGCAGGCGCTCAAAAATGTTCCGGGCGTTATGGAGTTCCCCGATAACAACGGCGGCGTAGAGCTGTTCTGGCGCTTCTCGCAGATGCGTACAACCGAGCTGGATGATGGCGATCAGGTGGTTTCGGCCGTTGATCAGTCGCTGGCCGGCCCAACGCTGGGGCTTTGCTCCGCGGGCAAGCGCGACAACGTCAACAGCGGCGCGACAATCGATTGGGTCACGGGTCTGGAGCCCTACACCGCGTTTATGGGCTGCGATTACCTGTATGTGGTTAAGGGCAGCGATAACCCCGCCGGCGCGCGCTTCTTCATCCTATACAGCTTGGGCGGTGAAGAGGGCAAGAGCGGCGGTTTGGAGCCTCTCAACGCCCGCGGCACCAACTGGTCCGTCCGTGACGACTACACCTTCACCAACACCCCGTTTACTTTAGAAGAAGTGAACTTAAAGAGCCCCGACTTTGACAAGATTTACAACTACTATCCCAACGTGAAGTCCTACTGGCTCTATTGGCGCAGCCTGGCGCCGAACAACTAAGCAAAAGTAAGGAGCGCACAGACCGTCATGCCAAATAAAAGTACGCAGGCTTCGCCGCTTCGCAAAAAACTGGATCACTTTTGGGTCGGCTTGTTCTTAACACCCGAAGGGCGCCCCAAAAGCGCGAAACTGCTCTACTCCTTTTGCCTGAGCATCGTGTTCATGGCGGTATACGGTCTGTGCTACTGGTTCCTCATCGGCCCCCTGCATACGGCGTTTGCGGCAAACCATACCGTGGAGCTGCTCGCTACGGCGGTTATCCCGGGCCTTTGCGGCAGCATCGTGTGCGGCGCGTTCTGGTTTGTATTTAAAGATAAAAGCTATCCGCTCACGATTTACATCTGGCTTATCGTGTATGCGCTGGCGGCGCTGGCAGGCATGCTGTTTGTAATCGGGCGGGATGGTGAGATGCTCAAGGCGTTTTTCTCCTTCTTTGCGCAGCTGGTGCCCACGGGGCTGCTATCCGGCGCCGCGCTTAGCTGGTATATGTATGCGCGCTGGCGGCGCAACCGCCCCGCACAAAACGAATAGGCGGTGCGCGAGGTATGCTGAAGGTCGATTTTATCAATGTGGGCGATGGGGATGCCATACTGCTGCGCTGTGCGGGGCAGGGCGCTGCCACCACGGTATTGGTCGATTGCGGGCGGCCCTATGTGGAGTTTACACAGGGCTCGCTGCGCGGGAGCTGCCTGGACTACCTGATGCGGGAAAAGATTGAGAAAATCGACCTATTGGTGCTCACCCACCCGCATTTGGACCACATCGGCGGCGCGCTTTCGATACTGCATCATATTCAGGTGGCACAAATCGTTGCGCTTTACCTGCCGCCCGAGGGCGCCGCGTGGATACACCCGCCGGTGCGGGAGGAAAAGCCGCTCGTAGGCCTGTGCGATTTGCTGAACCTGTGGAATGACACCGTTATATTCGCCAAACAGCGGGGCAGCATCTGCCGGGAAGCGCAGGCAGGGAGCATTTCGCTCGGCGGCCTGCAGCTGACATTTTACCTGCCGGATGCGGAGCTGATTGCGCGGCAAAAGGCGCTGTTCCATGCGCTGTACCGCAACGAGTTCCCGCCAAACGATGTGGTGTTCCCCATATCCAAGGAGCGCAATTGCTCCAGCCTGCTTTTGCGGGTGGTATATGCCGGCAAAAGCATACTGCTCACCGGCGATTCCTATGCAAGCTACTGGCAAAGCTGGGCGCTGCCCCCCTGTGATATACTAAAAGTGCCGCACCATGGCGATGGGAAGTCCATGACGGAACCGCTCATCCGCTCGCTGCACCCCGAATTTGCCGTTATTTCCTGCCAAAACGACCCAACGGTAAAGAAGGATCGGCCCAACGTTCCCGTTTTGGAGCTGCTGCTTCAAAATGTGCCGCATGTGCTGTGCACAGAGAACCGGGAGCTCCCCGGTTACCCCGCCGCAACGCGGGAAGCCGTGCGGTTTTTGGTTGAAGCAAATGGAGGTATAGCTTGTTTTTAACACTTGTGATATAAGCTACTTGTGATATAATGAACATGATTGGATACTTCCCTATGCGCTTGCGTATAGGACTGTATAAAACAAAGGCTCCCATAAATCAAAACCCCAAAAATTAGGAGGAAACATTCATGAAAAAAACCCTTGCAATTCTGTTGGCTATGCTGATTGCGGCTACGCTCTTCGGCTGTGGGACCACAACGCCCCCGGCAGCGGCGCCCGCGCCAGAAGCGCCCGCAGCGGCGCCGGAAGCCCCGGCAGCGGCGCCCGAAGCCCCCGCAGAAGAACCCGCCGTTGTGGTCAACTATGCCCCCTATGCGATCCAGTTCAAGAATAAGACCGGCGTAGCCATCACCGGCCTGTATCTGTATGCAACCGGCGCCGAGGATAAGGGCAACAGCATCGTGGCGGGCGAGTGGCCGGATGCGGACGTCGACAAAGAAGCTTCCACCATCATGACCTACCTCGTGCGCGCCATCGATACCACCTACGAACTGTATGTAGAGTGGGTAGACGGCACCAGCGACACCTTAAAGGACATTACCCTTGTGGAGTATGACAAGTTCTCCATGAAGGGCGGCGTAGACCCGGCTGGCTGGGAGCATGAAGCGCTGGAAGATGCTGAAGACATCGCCGAAGCGGATGCTGTAATCGCCGCCGGCAGGACTGCGGATGCTTTCTATGGCGCGTATGCGGTACTTGGCCTCGAAATCAAGAACAAGACCGGCAAGGACATCGCTGAATTCTACCTCTATGAAGAAGGCGGCGACTATACCCAGTATAACAACATGGTCGGCAGCGAAATCCTCGCGTTCGATGAAGCGGAAGGCACCTCGGAGCTGCAGGCTCTTGAAGCTCCTTGGGTAACCGGTAAGGGCGGCCTGTATGTGTTCAGTTACTTCATCCGCCCGGTTGCGGACTACTATGAAGTACACCTCGTATTTGACGATGGCACCGAGCTGACCATCCCCGAAATCGATCTCTTCACGCTCAATGCCGATGGCTTTGCCGCCAACGAAATCTCCATGAAGAGCTCTGACGATCCGTTTGGCACGGTTCCCGCCTATGACGATGGCGATCCCGAACCGCTGCAGTACATCCAGGAGGCGCTCAAAATCGCGCCCGCTGCTGATGGCTGGTACCCGACCTTCGCTAAATAATTTACCTACTATGCTTAAAGCATGACCAAGCAGAGAACTGAGAACCAACTCAGTTCTCTGCCACTTTAAGGAACGATTTGGTATGAGGAGAAAGCAAATGCAAATCAAACGTGTGTTTTCCGCCATTCTCGCGCTTGCGCTGGTGCTTTCCATAGGCGCGACAGGCGCGTTTGCGGCAGGCGATAAGCCGTGGTATGAAAAGGACTATTGGGAGAACGAAAAACTCCTTGAGCTGGGCGCAGAGCTGCCCACCTATAACGCCGATACCAAACAATACGAAATCGGCACGCCGGAGCAGCTGCTATACCTGAGCGGCATTTGGAACCCGGAGGACACCAATGGCGACGGCGTCCCGGATGCGCCCAACAACGGCACCTATGTGCTGACCGCCGACCTGGATATGGCGCCGCTGATGAAGCAAATCGGCGCGGTGCTCACCAAGGAGGCGAAGGAGCCGCGCGAGGGCTTTATGCCGCCCATCGGCAGCGAAACCGACCAGGCGGGCAAGGACCCGGCCGATACAAAATGCGCGTTCTTCGGCACGTTCGACGGGCAGGGGTATACCATCAGCAATGCGCGCATCGAGCGCATGGGCTCCAAGTACGCCGGTCTGTTCGGCAACATCGGGCATGATTATAACATCGGTTTTGTGCGCAACCTGGCGGTAAAGGATATATATGTTAAATCCTTGGCCTCCTGCGGGCTGCTCGCGGGCGCCGTATATGGCGATGTGGATAACTGCATCGTTACCGGTACCATCGAGTGCAGCCAAAAGACCGCCGGCGGCCTGGCCGGTAAAATAAAGAAAAACGAAAACGGCTACATGGGTACCGTGCGCAATTCCTTCGTATATGCGGATATCACCGTGTATGGCAAGGGCAGCGAAAACGGCGCGGCGGGCGGCGTTACCAGCGCGCAGTCGGATGGCGGACGCATCTATAACACCTATGTGGGCGGCAAGCTTACCGTGCTGGGCAAAAAAGCCACCGCGGTGGGCGGCGTTTCAGGCAACCTCAACGCGGGGCAGGCGCTGGAAAACACCGTGATGCTGCTGCAGAGCATACAGGTCGAGGATGGCACCGACATAGGCCTGCTTTGCGGCGGGTACAGCGGCGAAACCGGCTCGCATGTGCTCAACAACTATGTGTGGGAAGGCACAGCCTTCTCGGGGCATGTTTCCAACGACCATCCCGAAACGGCGGCTTACGAGAGCGTGGATGCGGCTACGCTGCTTTCCAAGGCTTTTTATGCCGATACGCTGGGCTGGGATTTTGCCGATACCTGGGCCTGGGTTGGCGATGAAACCCGCGGCTACCCCACGCCCATCCAGTTTGCGGGCTCGGTTGCGGCGCCCGAAGCCATGGTGGAGCAGATTGCCGAGGACTTGACCGTGCGCACCTCTGTGCTGCGGCCCACCGAGCCCATGGTCAACGTGAGCTATGCGGAAGAGGAGACGATCATCACCTCCACGCTCACCCTGCCGGAGGGCAGCGCGGCCAAGGGCGCGTCGCTGTATTATGGCGCGCAAAAGGATGGCGCCGGCTTCGCCTCCGTGGCGATGACCGATAATGGAGATGGTTCCTATTCCGTGGCTTTCCCAAAGACGGCCGAGGGGGATTGGTACTATTACCTGGCGGCGGATGTGGAGGGCGAAACCGTCACCTTCCCCACCGACATTGCGCAATGCCTGCTGCTGCGCCTGCTTTCGGCCGATGCCAAGCTGGCGCCCAAGCATATCACGCTTAGCCCCGGCGAAACCTACAGCACGGTGGGCATAGCCTGGATTACCGATGAGGATGGGCTAACGGCCGAGCTGCGCTACCGCGAAGCGGGCGCGGCCGACTGGAGCGCGGTGCTGCCGGTTACCGATATATATTCCGGCGAGGTACCGGGCGGCCGCGGCGCGTTCACGAGCTACTCGGTGGATTTGACAGGGCTTGCGCCGGCCACCGCCTATGAGTATCAGGCGGTTACCAACGATGGCGCCGAGGCGTATGAGGCGGAAATCGGCGCGTTTACGACGCTGCCCGATGCGCAAAAATTCTCCTTCTTGGCGATTTCCGACTTGCAATCCACCACCGAAGAGGGGTATTTGCCCTTCTTGCACACGATGAACGCCTTCGTGCAGGATAGCTTGGGCGGCACGGATTTTGTGGTGAACCTGGGCGATTTAACCGAGGATTGTTCGGTGCCGCAGTGGAACTACATGTTCAAAACGCTGGGCGGGTACTATGCCAACAGCCTAAACGCGTTTGTGCCCGGCAACCACGAAGCCAAGGGCGACCCGACCTACAACATTTTTAAGGCGCACACCAACCAGCCGGGCGGCTTGGAGGATGAATATATCGGCGAAACCACGGGCAGCTTCATCGTGGGCGATGTCTGCTTCGTGATGCTCAATACCGAGCCGTATTCCGGCCTTGCGGATGCGGATACGGTAGCCGATAAGGCGGCTTTCTACGCAAAGCAAAAGGAATGGGCACAGCGGGTATTCGAGGCTTCCGGCTGCAGCTGGCGCATCGTAACGGCGCATGCCGGGCTCATTCAGGATGACCCCGTGGCCACCGAATTCCTCGAAAAGATGTGCGATGAACTGAATGTGGATCTGTACTTCAACGGTCACATTCACAATTACTACCGCGCCACGGTGCGGGAGGGCAAAGCGGTAAACGCGGGCGATGGCACGGTGTTCATCACCACCAGCCCCATGGGCCGCAAGTTCGACGATTTCCGCCCGGGCACCATCGATGAGCTGCTGCAGTTCCAAACCGGCGGGCAAGAGGACGCGCGCCAGTATTTCACGCAGGTCATTGCCGATGAAAACGGCCTTACGGTAACGGCGTACCAGCTTACGAAAGAGGGCGATGATACCAGCAAGGGCACCTTCACCGACTTTACGGCCATCGACAGCGTGCAGCTCACGCAAAGCCTCTCGAGCAGGTTTGGCGGCGCCTCCGCAGGCACGGCCGCCGATGATGCGGGCACGCAGCCCAAAGCCGGTGCAACCATCTATATCGCTGCGGCGGTGGTGGTGGTGCTCATCGCGGGCGCCGGCATCGTAATCTACCAAAAGAAGAAAAAGCAGGCATAAAGCGATAGAAAAACACCAGAACGGTAAGGGGGCAGGTCATATGGCTTGCTCCCTTGGTAGTATTCGGTGCAATTTGTGGGGGTGGCAGGGTGAAACAGGTTGATAAAAAATATGATATGGTCGCTTTGGGGGAGCTGCTGGTCGATTTCACATACAGCGGGATCTCGGAATTTGGGCAGCGGCTGTTTGAGCAAAACCCCGGCGGGGCGGTTGCCAATGCGCTTTGCTGCGCAGCGAAGGCGGGGTTTAAAACCGCGTTTATCGGCAAGGTGGGGCGGGACATGCATGGCGAATTCCTTGCACAAACCCTGCGCGGCGTCGGCGTCGATACGAGCGGGCTGGTCATAGCCGATGATGTTTTTACCACGCTGGCGTTCGTGGCGCTATCGCCCCAAGGGGAGCGGTCGTTTTCCTTCGCCCGCAAGCCGGGGGCGGATACCTGCCTGCGCCCTGATGAGCTGGATACCTCCATACTCGAGGGCACGCGGATACTGCATGTAGGCTCGCTTTCCCTCACCGATGAGCCGGCGCGCAGCGCAACGCTTTATGCGTTAGAGCGCGCAAAAAGAGCGGGCGCGGTCATCACCTATGACCCGAATTACCGCGCGTCGCTGTGGGCAAGCGAAGCGGAAGCCGCCGCGCAAATGCGCTCGGTGCTCCCCTTGGTGGATATGCTAAAATTTTCGGATGAAGAGGCCGCGCTGCTCACGGGCAAAGCTTCACCGCAAGAGGCCGCCATGGCTTTGGTAGAGGACGGCATCCGCTGCGTGACCGCAACCCTTGGGGAAAAGGGCGCAATCGTTTGCTCCCGCGAGGGCCTGCGAACCGTGCCGGGGTATGCGGTCTCCGCCGTCGATACGACCGGGGCGGGCGATGCCTTTTGGGGCGGGTTCCTTTGCCGGTTTCTGCAGGGCGAAAAAGCGCCCCAGGAGCTATTATCCCTTGCCGAGCTCGAAGCCTACGCCAGGTTTGCCAACGCCACCGCCGCAATCTGTGTCACGCGGCGCGGCGGCATACCCGCCCTGCCAACCTTGGCCGAAACGAAGGCGTTTATGGGGAGGGAGGGGGAGTGATGGGAATTTCGTGGAGTGCGATGCGGAAAATATTGGAAGCGGATGGGATTATAAAAAATATATAAATGAGCGTAAAAAGGCCTAGCTGAAGTTGCTTATATCAAAGCATTACGCCTATAGCTTCGCAGAACGCTGCGCGGAGTTGGTAGCAACGCTAAATATCGATTTCAAGACTTTCTATTTCCTTCTTGGCAAATGGTTCTATCAATGCTATATTGTTTTGAAGCATGAAATGTTTACTGTACAAGATAGAAGACGAAAATTTTTAAAATGGATAGAACGAGCGCTGCCTGTGTGGGTAGCCGCATGAAAATGAATCAATATCTAAACAGTGCGTGTCAAATTTGGAAGAAGGACGGGCTTGCGTTATGGAAAAAGTGGATATTTTAATCGCGCCGGTTCATATCATTACGGTCGACGCGAAGCGGCAGGAGATTACCGACGGCATGGCGGCCATAAAAAACGGGCGCTTCGTGTATGTAGGCAAAAACATACCGGGCAGGTTTGAAAGCGAAAAAGTAATCAACGCGGAAGGAAAATACTTGTTCCCGGGTTTTGTCAACCCGCATGTTCACCTGTTTCAGGCGCTGCTCAAGGGCTTGGGCCGGGATAAAGCGCTGATTGACTGGCTTAACGTATCCGTGCGCAAGGCGCTGCCCAAGATTGACGCCGAGGATGCTCTTGCGGCGGCAACCGCGGGCTGCATGGAGAATTTGCGCAGCGGCGTCACCACGCTGCTCGATTATATGTACTGCCACGGAACCAACCTGTATACGCTGGATGAGGCGGTGTTGGAAGCATTTGAAAAGACGGGCAT
>JAISKB010000014.1 GCA_031261085.1 Christensenellaceae bacterium | reverse complement strand
CTAAATATTCTCCTAAAATAAACTTCTCTCTACCATGCGAAGGGGTCTGGGGACGGCGCCCCGTCCCCAGCCGGGGTGCGGGGACCGGGGTCCCCGCGAAAACGCTCCCCAAAACGCTCTCATATCTCCACAACTTCCCCGGTGCGCAGCAGTACGATATACTTTTCCTTCACCGCGCAGCCCGTCATCCGTTCGAGCGAGAGCGCATACAGCTCGAGCTGGCGCGCGTGACGCCGGGCAACGCGCGCGGCGTTGGCGCCGGGCGGCACAAAATCCGTTTTATAATCGAGCAATACCCACTGCCCCTCTTCCATAAAGCAGCAATCTATCACGCCCTGCAGCAGCACGGTTTCGTTTGACTGCACGCCCGGCAACACCGCGCAGGCGGGCAGGCGGCAGTTGAATTCCAGCTCGCGCTCCCTGCGCGCGGCCGCCAGCGCGCGGCTCCAAATCCCTCCTGCGAAGAATTTTAGTATGCCGGGCAAATATATGGTGGAAGCCTGCGCCCGTGTGAGCGCGCCGGTTTGAACCAGCGCCTCCACCTCAGCGCGCAAAGTTTGGGCATCGTGCGGCGCAAACGGCACCCGCTGCAGCAGCAAGTGCGCCGCGGTGCCCCGTTCGGCGGCATCCGGCGGGAGCTTATCCTGCAAAAACGCCGGGTACTGCGGCAGCGCGGGCGCTTCGCCGCTCAGGCCGGATACGCTTACCCGGCTGGGCAATCGGGTATCCTCCAAATGCGAGTATTGCCAGCGCAGCGCGGCCTCCAGCCGGGGGTCGCCCTCTTTTTTGCGGATTGTAAACGCGCGGTAGGCCTCCTGCGGCAGCACGCCGCTTTGCCCCCCTTTGCGCACGCCCTCGTGCAAATATACCTGCAGTGCGGGCTCGCCCATAAGGGGTAATAAACCCAGCCGTTCCCGGGCTGCGTTGCCCGCCGGCATATGCAGTGCGGAGCCCAGCACCCAGTCCGAAAACCGCGTCGCCGCGGCGCTGCGGGCCGGGGATAGCGGCACGATATGCTTTTTGAGCGCGGCGTCTATATCCCGCACGGCGCACAGCAGTATCAGCTGGTCGGCGGCGCGGGTCATGCCCACATACAGCACGCGGGTCTGCTCCGCCACGTTCATAAGCCAGCCTTGGGCCGCTATGCCCGCATGGTATAGCGTAGCCCGCCGCGTGTTGCGCAGTATGGGCTTTATGCCAAGGCCCAGGGCTGCATCCATCACCAGCTCGGCATGGCGGTCCGCCGCGTTGAACTGCCGGTGCAGCCCCGCCAAAATAACCACGGGGAACTCCAGCCCCTTGCTCTTGTGTATGGATAGCACTCGCACCACATCGGCGCTGCCCACCTGCGCCGTACCCATGCGCCCGGTATCCTTTATGCGGTCCATAAACCGCAAAAATCCGGCCAGGCCATGGCCGCTGCGGGCATAGGTTTCGGCGCTTTGCACCAGCGCATCCAGGTTCCCCTTGCGGGCCGCGCCGCCGGGCAGCGCGCGCACAAAGCGGGCATACCCGGTACTGGATAGCAGCAGCGCCACCAAATCCGGCAGGGCGCGCAGCGCCGCCTGATTTTGCCACGCTTCCAATTTTTGTAAAAACCCGGCGGCCTTGGCGCCCAGCGGGGTATCGTAGGCGGCGCAGGCGAGCAGCGATTCATAGCAGCTTAAGGCGGGGTAATCCGCCCGAAGCGAAATCAGCTCCTCGGTTTCCCACCCGCCTATGGGGCTGCGCAGCACGCTGAGCA
This sequence comes from Christensenellaceae bacterium, assembly GCA_031261085.1. GTDB lineage: Bacteria > Bacillota > Clostridia > Christensenellales > CAG-138 > Pelethousia. The sequence goes on along the minus strand of JAISKB010000014.1, from coordinate 141,917 downwards.
GGGGTATATCCTGCCGCCGGTTATCGAGCAGGCGCAGCAGGTTTAAAAGCACCTGCACCTCCACCGCGTCAAAATAGCCGCCGGTCACCTCGGCAAACGCCGGCACGCCCTCCCGCGCCAGCGTTTGCACCCACAGCTCGGCCACGCGCTTGGGCGCGCCGTGCAGCACCACGATATCGCTATAGCGCAGCGGCCGCACCGCCCCGGTGCGCGGGTCGGCATAAGGCTCGCCCACCAAGCTGCGTATGCGGGCCGCCGCCACCCGCGCCTCGGCCTCAGCGGCCTGCAGCTGGGTGAGCGCGCCCGCCTCTTGGTCGTCATCCTTGCTATCCGCCGCGGGCTGCGCCTGCTGCTCTATGATATGCAGCTCGGCGCGGCCAATAAGGGCGTCCGCGCGCCCCTTCGCCAGCGCGGCGTCGGCATCGTAGGCGATGCCGCCCACCTCCTCGTGCATGGCTTGCGAAAACACGGCGTTCACCGTGCCTATCACCGCGTCGGCGGAGCGGAAGTTTGCGTTTAGGTCGATATTCTCACCCGCCTCCCCCGCAAAGGCCCGGCGTTTTTCCATAAATATGCCGGGCTCCGCCATGCGGAAGCGATAGATGGACTGCTTCACATCCCCTACCAAAAACAGGTTATCCTCCCGGCGCAGCGCGTTTAAAATGCATTCCTGCACGGGGTTGATATCCTGATACTCATCCACAAAAACATAGCGGAATTTGGTTTGGTACTCGGCGGCGATAGCCGCGTTTTGCAGCAGCATGAGCGCGAGGTGCTCCATATCGGCATAGTCTATCAAGCCCGCCTCGCGCTTGGCCTCGGCGTAGAGCGCATCGAACCGCAGCATAAAATCGCCCAGCGCCCGCATGTGAGGGTGCAGCGCGTGCAACAGCGCGGCATGCTCGCCCAGCGGCGTTTGAAACGCCGCGCTCTGCTCTTTAACCAGCTCCTTAACCGCGGTGCGCGCGGCTTTTATCGCGTCTTTTTCCCCTTCGGCTGTGCCCCGGGGCCACGTCAGCCGGCCAAATCCCACGCTAGCTAGGCGGGCCGCATACACGGCGTATTCCGCCGGGAGCAGCAGCGCGCGCAGCTGCGCAAGCTCCGCATCCAGCGTTTGCGCCACCGTGGTATACCCCGCCTCGGCCGCGGCATCCCGCAGGGTGGATAGCGCATCCACCCGGGCGGCCACCGCGCGCTGCGCCGCCTCCACATACGCCCGCAGCGCCGGGGCTTGCGCCAGCTCGGCCTCGGGCAGGGCATAGGCCTCTATGGCGGTTTGCAGCCAGCCCTCTCTGTTGGGCTGCGCGCACAAAAACGCGTATAGCCTAAAGACGTTCTCGATAAACGCTTCCTCGCTGGGGAACAGCTCTACCAAGGCTTGGAAGCTGGGCGCGGCATAGCTTTCTTCCAACAGCGTATCCATCGTTTGGGCGCGGAGCGCCTCGGCCTCGGCTTCCTCCGCCGCGCGGAAGGCCGGATCCAGCCCCGCCGTATGAAAGTGCCGCTTTAGCACATGCGTGCAAAACGCGTCGATGGTCGAAATATTGGCCCGCCCCATGCCCGCCGCCGCGTGGAGCAGGCGGGCGGAGAGCGCCGTATCCTCGGCCTCCTCAGCCAGCGCGCACAGCCGCGCGGCAATGCGCTTTTTCATCTCCGCCGCCGCCGCCCGCGTAAAGGTGACGACCAGCAGCGCGTCTATATCACAGCCCTCGCAAACCAAGCGGGCGATGCGTTCGGTAAGCACCGCCGTTTTGCCGCTGCCCGCCGCCGCCGATACCAGCAGGTTGCCCCCGGCCTCTATGGCGCGCCGCTGCGCCGGTGTCCACTGCATGGCGCTCATTCCCCCACCTCGTTTGCCGCGCTGCCAAAAAATTCTTCCTTCGAAAACGGCTGCAGCACGCGGCAGCTATCCCCCGCCGACTGGTCAAAGCCGCATATGCTGTTCAGCTCGCAGGCATCGCACTCCAGCCTGTCCCTAAGCTTGGCGGGCGCCGTCGCCGCCCCGCCCTCCAATATGGCCGAAAGCGTGCGCTCCGCCTTGCGCTGCGCATAGCCCACCACGGCGTTCAGCTCGCTCCGCTCCACCAGGCTTGCCCGGCCGCCCTGCACAACAGGGTTGCTTGGGTCGCTCCCCTGGGTTGTTTGCAGCACCCGCGCATCCAAAAGCGTGAGCCCGCGCAGCCGAAGCGCCTTTTGTATGCGCGCCTCGAGCGGCATATCGTCCTGTGCGGTAACAGGATTTGCAACCGGCATATAATACATGCCCGCCGCGCGAAAGGTATGCTCCGCCGCCTCCACCGCCGCCACATACAGCGGCAGCTGCAGCTGCAGGCCGTGATAAAGCCGGGCATAATCAAACGAAGCCGCGCCGCTCTTATAATCCACCACGCGGAAATATGCCTCGCCCTCTATGCGGGCGGTATCTATCCTGTCTATGCGGCCGCTGACGGCATAGCTTTGCCCGTTTGGCCCCACGATGGAGAGCGCGGGGTATTGCCCGCCCTCGCCAAAGCGCAGCTCGCTGCGCACGGGGCAAAAACCGCCCATTTGCGCCTGCCGCACCACGGCCCATGCCGTCGCTTTTACCGCGCGCACCAACCGCGCGGCCTTGGCGCGGCCCCGCGCGCTATCCAGCAGCACGCCGCCGTTGTGCGCGTGCAGCAGCGCGGGGAATATGCCATCCAATATGCGTTCGCAGGCGGGTTCATCCAGCCCCGCAAGCCCCAGCGCGCAGGCCTGCTCCCAAAAAGCATCCAGCGCGGCATGGCAAAACGCGCCTTCGTCGGCGCGGCGCTCTTTATATTCGCGGCGCGGCTGGGCCTTTAGGCCATATTGCACAAAATGCCTGAAGGGGCAGCGGTTATATGTTTCGAGCCGGGTGGCGCTGCCGCCCAAACTTTGCCCATACAGCTTTTGCGCCAGCTCATACCCAAAGGGCTCGGGCGAGCTGGTATGGTAGAGCGCCCGCTCCATGCGCTCCACCTCGGGAAGGTAGGCCGCTTGCCCGGCAAACCAACCGTATAAAGGCGCCAGGCCCGCCGGCTCCAGCCCGGTATCCACATAGGCGCGCAGATCCCGCGCCAACGCGCCCAGCCCGCCATACGGCGAATGGGGCATGCGGGGGGCAAGCGCCGAATCTTCCTGTACAAACGGGAACAGCGCGTGGATCCTATCCACCACGGCCGCCGGTAAGCCGGCATCCGCGCCCGCGTGCAGGGTATAGGAAATATACAGCAAATCCTTGGGCTTAGAGAGCGTGGCATAGGCGTTCATCCGCGCAAAATCCGCCTGGTCGCGGCTGTTTTCCCAGCGGTTGATGCCCAGCGCGCCCAGCTTTTCCATCTCAGCGTCGTCTATTACCCCGTCATCCGGCGCGTCTTTGGGGAAGCTCCCCTCGTTGGCGCCCAGCAAAAACAGCGCGCGTATATCCCGGGCGCGGGTGCGCCCCACGCTGCCCAGCAGCACCTGATCCGCCGTGGGGGGTATGGCCCCCACCTCATAAGCATCCAGGCCCTCGGCCAGCACCGCGAGATAGCGCTGGTTGGAGATGCGCGTTTCCCCCATGATGGCGTGCAGCTGAGAGAGCACCGTGAGTATATGGTCGTATACCTGCGCGTTCTCCTCCCACAGCGCCAGCTCGCCCTGCTCCCGCAGCCGCTCGGACAGCGCCGACAGCTGCTCGTGCAGCTTCAGCCGCTCCATATAGGCGAACAGCGCCTCGGTCTTTTGCGCCGCCGTGCCTGCCGCGGCCAGCGCCGTGCGCAATTCCATCAGCGGCTCCAGGGTGGTTTGTCGTGCGGCCTCGGCCTCTTGGGGCACCTCCTTGCGGTCGAACGGGCGCGTGAACGCGTTGCCCCGCACCCCATAGGCGAGTATATAATTTTCGAATATATCGGCATTGGGCCCGCTCACGCCGCAAAGGCCGGTGCGCACCAAATCCATCACATCCGGCGTCGCATAGCCCCGGCAGGCGCACCGCAGCGCCGCCGTAAGCAGCCGGGGCGCGGCAAACCCGCTTAAAGGGTGCATCGCATCGGCAAAAAAGGGTATGTTCCGCACCCGCAGCGCGCGGGAGAGCGGCGCCATATACGCCGGCTCGGCCACCACCACTGCCATGTCGCGGTAGCGCATGGTCGTGCCCTGCGCGGCGCGCAGTATGGCCTCGGCGGCGGCTTCCGCCTCCTCCTCCACACCCAGCGCGGCATACAGGCGTATGCCCTGCCCCGCCTGCGCGGGCGCTTCCCCCGCATATACATGGTAGGGGTAGGCGAAGGCTTCCCTTTCCAAATGCAGCAGCACCGGCGATACCTGCCGGGGCGCATAGGATTCCTGCGGCAGCCTTATATGCTCCACGCGGCAGCCCCTATCGGCGGCCAGGCGCGCAAGCGCATCATAGGCGCGGCGCGCGGGTATAAACACCGCCGCGTCGCGGCAGGCGGGGGAGGTATCCAGCCGCAGGCTGATATATACCGTGGCCGCTATCTCCATCAGGGTATCCACCGCCGCCAGCGTTTGCCCGTCAAACACATCCACACCGTCGAGTATAACCTGCGCCCCCTTAAGCTGCGACTTGGGCAGCGCCCGCAAAAACGCGTTGAACGCATCCGCTTCATCGATATATTTTTCGCTCAGGTAGCATTTGGTTTTTTCATACAGCAGGGCAAGGTCTGTCAGCTTCGCCTGCAGAATATCCTCCTGCGGCAAGCGCGCCGCCGCCGCAAAAAGCTCCGCGGGCGCTATGGCATAGCGTTTAAACCGCGCAAACAGCGCATCGCACGCGGCGGAAAACCCGGGCTTTTGCGCAACGCGGGCAAAGGCGTTAAGCTCCCGCGCCGCATCCTCCGCCGCCTTGCGTATCACCATGCGCTTGCCCTGCGGGGATAAAAACAGCCTTCGCTCCCCGCTCTCCTTAAGCGCCCTTCTTGCCAGCGAGGTAAACGAATAGACCGACACGCCCAGCAACCCCTCCAAATCGAGGGAAAGCTGCCGCTCGGTCTCAAAGGTAAACTGCTCGGGCACGATAAGCGCAACGGGTTCACCCGCTTTTTGCAACTCCCGCACCCGCGCGTGCAAAAACCGGCTTTTGCCCTGCCCCGCCCGGCCCGTCACAAACACGACATTTGCAGGCATTATGCAAACCTCTCCCTATGTACGGCTATATAGAGGACCCGCCCGTTTTGCCGGGCGCTTTCGAACAGCACGATCTGCTGCACCATCATGGAGGCGTTTGGGCGCAAACCCTCCAGCGCCGCCGCGCCCTCCGGCAGCGCAACGCTGCGCCCCAGCGTGATGTGCGGCGTAAAGCGCCTGTTCTCCCGCGAAAAACCCTGGTCGTACAGCGCGCTCTGCAGCGATTCATACAGCGCCTGCAGCTCGCCCAATTCCCCCAGCACATCCACATACGGCGTGCAGCTGTCATCCTTTTGAAAGCTGTCGCATTTACCCAAATGCAGCGTAAACGGGCGTATGCCCCGCACCGCCTCCTGCATGGCGTGAACGGCGCCCTGCAAATCCTCGCTTTCGCCTATGAAATGCAGCGTGATATGAAAGCTCTCCTCCGGCACAAACCGCCCGCCCGCGCTCAGGCGCTTTACCTCGCGCTGCAGGCGCAGCACCTCGGCGCAAAACGGTTTGGGCAGCTCTATGGCGATAAACAGGCGCATAACGGCCCTCCAAAACAGCGTTCTTTTGCAACATCATATCATCTTTTCGGCTCCCGCGTAAATAGCGGCGCATGTTCTATTCTTTATCGTATCCTCCCGCTTGCGCTTGATATGGCGGTTTGCCCGCAAAAAAAACGAGGGCGCACAAAGCGGCCCTCGAAAACAACAAAATTTTGTATTTCTATTTAAGGGATGGCGGAGAGAAAAGCAGCGCTTACAGATACTTCTCTTCCCGCAATATGGCCAGCGCGGCCTCGGCATTTTCGCTTGCCACCATCACGACGGGGCCGGTGCAGCCCATACCGCCGGTGGCATACAGCCCGCGCCGCCACAGCGCGTGCACGGCATCCTCTATGGCTAGCACATCCACACCGGTTATCTCTTCGTTTACAACCGTGGCGGGCGGGGCGGTTACCTGCTGCGCCGCCGCGGGCGGCTGCTCCAGCTCGGCCAGTATGGCCGAAAGCCCAGCCTTTTCGGCCAGCGCATAGTGCGCCTGTACCTTTTGCGGCAGCTTGCCCAGCGCGCAGGCGGCTGCATACTTGAGCGCGCCCGCGACGACCGGCGCGCCGGAAGCGCGGGATATGATCAGCACCGTGCGCCCCTGCCCGCTGCCCGCGCCGGGGCCGTATCCATCGCCCACGGCTTCGTAGCTGCCCCCCGTGGCAAATGCCGAAAGCGTTTTTACCAGCAGGTTGCCGGTAAGGCTATCCACCAGCATGATGTCGGGCACGCCCTGCAGCAGGTCGTTGCCGCGCATGATGGCGCCGCCGTCCTCGCGGGCGCTTTGCGCAAAGCGGAGGGGGTAGCCGCCCGCTTGCAGCCGCTGCAGCGCGCGCAATACCTGCTGCGCGCCATCCACGTTCAATATGCCCAGCGTGGGCTCGGCGCAGCCGCATGCCTGCGCCACGGCTTGGGCTGAAACGGCGTTGCGCACCATGGCGCTCACGCGGTGCGCGCTGGAGGCGCCCGTGGTGCTGGCTATATACATGCTGCGGCCCAAGGCGGGGGTAACCACGCGCCCTATCGTAGCGACGCCTATCGGGAAGCTGTAGTGCAGGGTGACGGCGGCATCCAGCTCGCCGGCCTGCAGCAGCTCCTCCATGCGCGCGTGCGCTTCTTTTAAGCTGGCGGCTTCTACGGCGCGCAGGCCGGGAGCGCTTAAAGAACCTATTACCGTTATTTCGGCGGCGGGCAATTGCGCCTGCGCGAGCAAGGCGGCGCGCAGCAGCTCCTCTTCGCCGTGCTCGCTGCCCGGCAGCGTAATGCCCACCCGTACCTTGGGGCCCAAGGCCCCGCCCTGCAGGCCCGCGGCAAGCTCATCGAGCAGGTCGGCTATGGCGCGATTGGTTTCGTTTCCCATAATGCGCCCCTTTACTGCGCGCGCAGCGAAGCCGCCAGCGAAGAAAACGCTTCGGCCATGGCGCTGCGCACGGCTTCGTTTGAGGTGGCCTCCTGCGCGGGCTCATCCGCTTTGCCCGGGTTGCGCTCCACCACGAAGGAAACGCCGTCAAACAGGTTGGTGAGCCGGCCCAAAAACAGGCTGCCCTTGCCTATGATCATCACGCGGTTGAGCGCGCCCTCCAGTATCATATCGCGGCAATGCCCCAAAAACGGCACGCCGGAGGGTATATGCCCCTGCGTGGGCGCAAAGCCCGGCATGCCGATGCGGTCTACCACGGCGGCCAGCTCGCTCTTTTCAAAATCCTTGCACATCACGCCCAGCGCCGCTATCATCTTATAGTTTGCCAGCGGCACATCCCCGGCGCCCGCGGGCTCCGTGATCTCCGGGTTCTGCATTTCGGCCGAAAAACAATCCACATCGGATATGCGCAGCTGAACCCTGTTGAGCGGTTCGGCTACGATGGCCTGCATTACGGCCTGCGGCGAGGCCCCGCTGCCTATGCGGTGCCGGCCTACCGCGTCCGTGCGGATGATGGGGGAAACGCCGTCGTTTTCGCCGATGTGCACGGCAAACGCGCCCAGCATATCCTCCAGTATGGGCAAGCCCTTTTTCACATGATCCTTGCCGTTCATGCCCAGCTTGGCCGAAGCGCCGCCCGCGAGCACCACCACGTTTTTGTAGATGCCCGCCTGCACCAGCGCCGAGGCCGTGACCATGGCGTGCGCCGGGCCCGCGCAAAAGCTGCGCATATCGGAACCCGTCGCGTTGAGGCACTCGCATATTTCCCCGATGGATTTGGCGAAGTTGCCGCCGCCGCGCTGGTTCATATCGCCGCAGGCCTCTTCGGAGCACTCGATGATATAATCCACCTCCTCGGCGGCCAGGCCGGTTTTTTGCAGCAGCAGCGCCAGCGCAAACGCCGCCGAAGCCTTGGCTACAAGGTTTTCGAACATGACGTGCTCGCTGAGCGCGGCATCGAAATCGTGCGCCTTTTTTACACAGCCCACAAGCTTGCCGCCGTTATACAGCGGCTCCGCCTTGTGCTCCTGCACCAATGCTTCTATCTGCGCGGCCTCCGCCTGCCCCTTTTGCAGCGCGGCCAGCGCCTTCCACCCGCTTACGGCGGCGTTGGCGGCAAGGCGTTCGGCGGCGGCGTTTTGAAAGCTCTCTTCGAGGAGGACGAGGTCAAACTTATCCACGGCCTTCATCAGCCCCAAAAAATCCTCCTGCGGCAATATCGCGCCGTAGGTTCCCTGTGCCGAGGCGTTTGGTATGGGGTTGTTGTACCACGGGCTGGGTATATCGCGCAGCGCGCGGGGGCGCAGGTTGCCGATATACACCTGATTGGGCGGGTAGGCGACCGCATCGGCAAACGCGCGCAAATGCCCGGGCATTTGCGCAAGGTATTCGGATGCGGGGTTGAGCCGCATCTCGCTCGTTTGCGTGGTGCCCTGATAGCGCACCATGTCGCACGCCTGTATCAGGCCGTAGCTTGCTCCTTTAATAACGGGGAAATTCATGGCGGTATACCTCCGATGAAAATGGGAGAAGAACCGTGGCTGCGGTCCTTCAAAAAAACAATAAAGATATATGCTCGGCCGCCCGCTGCCCTGCTAGCCGCGATAGGTGGCGACCTCCTGCATAATGGCATCCACATCAAGCACCATTTCCATCATGGAAATCTGCTCCTCGTAGACGGCCGGGTCGATTTCATCTTTTAGTTCGAATATGTGATATGCCTTGAGTCCCAACGAGACCCCAGCCAATGGACCTGCGAACGTAGGATCGCCTACCGATACGGTTTCGGCAGCGAGGCCCGAAGCCTCCGCTTCCCCGCCGCCCAGTACGAGTATGAAATCCTCACTGCCGTACTGCTCGGCAAACTCCTTAATACGCCGCTGATTCTCTAAGTCCATTGCCCCTGCGGACGTTCAGACAAAGCACTCGGTTGTGGAAAACACCACATCGGCGCCAGCCGTACGCACACATTCTTCGATAGCCATGCCGGGTATTCCATCCCGATCGCCCAGTATAGCCACTTTTTTGCCCTGCAAAATGCCCATGGTTGCTCGTTCTCCTTTCAAAATAAATCCAAATATATTTACTTAACTGCTTAGCGGTAACAGGAACCGTATTCGCACGGATTATGCGCCCTTCAATTCATCGAGCTTGGCCTGCAGCGCGGGGATGTTGATATCATCCTTGCCAAACACGCAGGCCGGCGCGCCGTCTTTATAGAAGATATAGGTGGGCAGCCCCAGCACCTTTTGGGATATCGCCAACCGTTTGTTGCCCGCTGTATCCAGCTTGCAGAACTTGGCGCTGCCCGCGTTGCGCTCGGCAAACGCTTCTACCTCGGGGAACAGCGCGATGCACGGCTCGCATTGCGGGCTCCAAAAATCCACAAATACGATGCCGCTTGCCTGCAACACTTCCTGCTCAAAATTTTCTTTGCTAAGCTCGATCATATGCTTACTATGCCCCCATTTTTATTAAATTATTTACATACATGCCGCTTATTTTGCGGCCGGCAAACCCATTAAAAGCGCGGCGACTTGCTCGGCTGTAAAGGGGCCATCCACCCTGTTTAGCACCTTGCCGTCATGGAACAAGAGCACCGTGGGGGTGGCGTATACGCCATAGGCCTCAGCCGTCTTTTTATCGTGAATCGCGTGGAGCTTCACAAGGCGCACATCCTCCCGCCCGGCAAGCTGCGCTTCGATAATGCCCGCGCCCGCCACGCTCTCGGGCACGCGCGCCGCCCAAAACAGCAGCAGCACCGGCCGGTCCGCCTCCAGCACCTGCCGCCGGAAGGTTTCGGTTTCTTCGATGTATTTTTCGGCGGCCACGGCGGCGATGGCGCCATCCGCCACGGCCGTTACCACCTGCCGCAAAAACTTGGCGCAAGCGTCGCCTGCGGCATATACGCCGGGGATATTCGTTTCCATACGCTCGTTTACCGATATGTAGCCGGCATCATCCAAGGCGACAGCTTCTTTAAGAAAGCCCGTTTTCGGCACCGTGCCTACAAATATAAACACGCCGTCCAGCGCCAATTCGCCGGGCTCGCCCGTTTTTACGTTGCGCAGCAAAACGCTTTGCACAATGCCATCCCCGGTGATTTTGACGATCTCCGAATTCCAGCAAATCTTCAGCTTGGGGTTGGCGAGCGCCTTCTCCACACTGGTGCGGTTGCCATATAACACGCCTTCATCGTGCGGGACAATCATGGTAACCTGGTTGGCGAACCGGGTGAGGTAGAGCGCCTCCTCGATAGCCGCATCCCCGTTGCCCACCACCGCCACATCCAATTCTTCAAAAAAATCCGCATCGCAGGTGGCGCAATACGAAACGCCCCTGCCGCGGAATTCACGCTCGCCCTCCACGCCCAGCTGGCGCGGCTCGGCGCCCGGCGCCAGTATGACGCTCTTGGCCTGGTACTCCTGGCCATCGTCGGTAAACACGCGTTTTATAGGGCCCGAAAACTCCGCCCTGGTTACCGTGCCGGTGAGGAACTCGGTGCCAAAATGCTTCGCGTGGGTGGAAATTTTTTTCATCACATCGGGGCCGCTCATGCCGTCAAAAAAGCCGGGATAGTTCTCGAGCTCACCGGTAGTTACGGCCTGCCCGCCCAGCGCGCCCTTTTCAAGTATGGCGGTATGCAGCCGCGCGCGGCTGCCATAAATCCCCGCGGCAAGCCCCGCCGGGCCGCCCCCGATAATAAGGATATCATACATTTTTTGCATACTTAGTCACCTGTTTTGCATAATTATAAGCGCATGAAACCATTCATTGTGAGATTATTGTCATTTAACCATTCATTTATAGCCTTGTCAAGCCAAAAGTTTTCATCCATGCCGTTCGGCCGGGCTGGGCTCGCCGCCGCCCCCGTGAATGGTATGCCGCAAAATTCCCTCTCGGGGAAGAGATTAAAGGACGGGCTTCACGAAAATATAAACAATTTTTCGGCCGGGCATAAATCGGGGCCAAAAAACGCGGCGCAAAACAGTATTGCTTGCAATTAGGGGGGAATGTATAATAAATTATCACGTTAACGAGCAGGAGGCGGCGATATGGATGAGCGGCAGGAGAAACTGCGTAAAATCCCAAAGGTGGATGAGCTGATAGAAAGGCCCGCTTTGGCCGAGACGGCGCGCAAATATGGGCGTGCCGCCGTTACGCGGGCCGCCCGCGGCGTGCTTGCACAGCTGCGCGATGCGCTGTTGAGCAACCCGGATATGCCGCTGCCCCCTGCCGATGTGCTGGAGGCTCGCATTTGTGAGTTGGCGGGGCAGGGGGCGAGGCCGCGTATGCGCCGCGTCATCAACGCGACGGGCGTGGTGCTGCACACCAACATAGGCCGCGCGCCGCTGGCCGAGCAGGCGCTGGAGGATATAGCCGAAGCTGCGCGGGGGTATGTCAACATCGAGTATGATATCGAGCGCGGCGGGCGCGGCGAGCGCAGCCAGTATGTGGCCGAGCTGCTGCGGGAGCTGACGGGCGCGGAGGCGGCGCTGGTGGTGAACAACAATGCCGCGGCGGTGTTTTTGCTGCTGCACGCGCTGCGGCCCGGCGCCGAGGTAATCGTATCGCGCGGGGAACTGGTGGAGATAGGCGCGGCGTTTCGCATACCGGATATTATGACGCTGGCGGGCGCGACCCTGCGGGAGGTGGGCACCACCAACCGCACCCGCGCGCGCGATTATGAGGCCGCCATCTGCCCCGGGCAGACGGGCGCGCTGTTTAAGGTGCATACCAGCAATTTTAAGGTGGAGGGCTTCACCGAGGAAACCTCGCTGGAGGAGCTGGCCGTGCTGGGCAAAGCGCACGGCCTGCCGGTGTATTATGATTTGGGCAGCGGCACCCTGCTGCCGCTGGAACCCTTGGGTATACATAGCGTGCCGCATATCGCGGCCTGCATCGCCAAGGGCGCGGATGCCGTGACCTTTAGCGCGGATAAGCTGCTGGGCGGCCCGCAGGCGGGGGTGCTGATGGGCAAGGCCGAAACGATAGCCAAGCTTGCGCGCCACCCGCTCATGCGCGTGCTTCGGCCGGGCAAGCTCACGCTGGCCGCGCTCGAGAGCACGCTGCGGTTATACCGCGACGCCGGGCGCGCCGCGCGGGAGATACCCGTGCTGGCCATGCTGCACATAAGCTTGGAGGAGCTGCAAGCCAAGGCGGAAAGGCTGGCCGAGCGGCTCGCGTTTTGGCACTATGGCGTGCGCGCGCTGCGGGAAGAGGGCCGGGCGGGCGGCGGCGCGCTGCCCACGCAGGTTTTACTTTCGGCCGCGGTGGAGCTTACGCCCACGCCGGCGGGCGCGGACGCGTTGGAGCAGGCTCTGCGCGGCGCGGAGGTCCCCATCATCTCGCGCATCGCGCGGGATATGGTGCTGCTGGATGTGCGCACGATGGACGAGGCGGATTTCCCCATTGTGGAGGCCTGCCTGCGCAGGGTGCTGGCATGAACGCGATCATCGGCACGGCCGGGCATGTGGATCATGGCAAAACGCTGCTCGTCAAGGCGCTTACCGGCATCGATACCGACCGGCTCAAGGAGGAGAAGCAGCGCGGCATCACCATTGAGCTGGGCTTCGCTTACCTAAACCTGCCCGATGGCGGGCGCGCCGGCATCGTGGATGTGCCGGGGCACGAAAAATTTATCAAAAACATGCTGGCGGGCGCGGGCGGCATCGATTTGGCGATGCTGGTGGTGGCCGCGGATGATGGCGTGATGCCGCAGACCATAGAGCATTTGGGCATACTCGACCTGCTGGGCATAGAGCGCGGGCTGATCGTTATCACAAAGGTCGATCTGGTGGAGCAGGATTGGCTCGAGCTTATACGGGCGGATATACAAAAGGCGGTAGAGGGCACGTTTTTGCAGGGTGCGCCCATACTGGAGGCCTCGGCTGTAACGGGGCAGGGTATAGAACCGCTGCGCGCCCTGCTTTTTGACCTGGTGGCGGAAACGCGGCAAAAAAAGATATCCCACGCGTTTCGCCTGCCGGTGGATCGTGTGTTTTCGGTGGAGGGCCATGGCACGGTGCTCACCGGCACGCTGATAGAGGGCGCCGTATCCATCGGGGAGGAGGCCGAGCTGTACCCTTCGGGGTTGCGCCTGCGCGTGCGCAATTTGCAGGTGCATTCCAACCGGGTGGAGACGGCCGAATCGGGGCAGCGCGTGGCGGTAAACCTCGCCGGGCTGAAGAAGGACGAGGCGGCGCGCGGCGATACGCTGGCCCTGCCGGGTTCCATGCAAAACACGCAGATGCTGGATGTGCGGCTGCGCGTGCTGAGCGGCAGCGAGCGCGAAATTAAGGATGGCTCGCGCCTGCACTTTTACCATGGCGCGCGGGAAGTGCTGTGCAAGGTGGCCTTGCTGGAGCAGAGCGCGCTGGGGCCGGGGCAGGAGGGCTATGCCCAGCTGCGCTTTACCGAAAAGGTGGCCGCCAAAAAAGGCGACCGCTTCGTGGTGCGCTTTTATTCCCCGCTCGAAACCGTGGGCGGCGGCATCGTGCTAAACGCAAACCCGGCGCGGCACCGGCGGCACGATGCCAAGGTGCTCGAAAGCCTGCGCGTGCGGGAGCAGGGCTCGCCCCTGCTCAACCTGCTGCAGGCGGTGGAGGAAGGCTCGCCGCGCCTTGTGCCGCTGGAGCAGGTGCGCAAGCAGCTGGCTATGGAGGCGCAGGATTTTGCGCGCGAGCTGGATACGCTGCGGGCGGATGGGAGCGTGATATTCCTCACGCAAAAAACGGCGGTCAGCAAAACCTATGCGCAGGCGCTGGAGCGGCGGCTGTGCGCGCTGCTGCGGGAGTATCACGCGCAAAACCGTTTGCAGGCGGGCATGCGGCGCGATGAATTGCGCGGCCGTTTGCTGCCGGGGGCAGAGCTGGCCCTGGCGGATAAGCTGCTTATGCTGTTTGCCGAGGGCGGCGCAAACTCCATACGCTTTGTGGGGCAGCGGGTGGCGCTGGCCGATTTCCACATCGAATTCGACGCAAAGGATAAAAAGCTGGCGGAGGATATAGCCGCCCGGTTTGCCGGCGCTCCTTTTGCGCCGCCCACGCCGGAGGAAGCCATTGCGGCCTATCCGAAGGATAAGGCGGCGGCCCGGCAGGTGTTCGAAGCGCTTACGGAGCAGGGCGCGCTGGTGATGGCGGGGCAGGGCGTTTGCTTCCACCGCGACGCCGTAGCGCAGGCGAGGGGGCTGGTACAGGCGCATTTTGCCGCGCAGGCCGAGCTGACGCTGGCGCAGTTCCGCGATATGCTGGGCACCTCGCGCAAATATGCGCTGCCGCTGCTGGAATATTTTGACGATTTGGGGTATACGAAAAAGCTGGGCGAAGCGCGTTTGCCGGGCGGCAAACTGCAGGCATAAGGCGCTTATTTGCCCGCGTTATATTAAAAATAACATAACGATGGGGACTTGACGCGCGCGTCCGCCCGATGTACGATATCCTAAAGCTTGGGTAAATAGCGGCGTTTCGTTCGCAGTGGCAGGAGCGCCCCTTCATAACCGGGCTGCATATCCTAGATGACAATGGGCTTTGTGTGGTGAGATAGGCATATTGCCTGTCTGGAAGCGGTATTTTACCGCGTTGACGACAAGTCCTGGCTTGATTTTATTGCCGTATGGGCGCGAGGCGCATGAACTGGCAGCAAATCGAAGCTGGGGCTTTGTGCATTTGTTATGGGAGTAGATGGGTGCTGGTGTGCCCTCCGGTCTTCAAAACCGGTAATAGTGCTTAATACCGCTTAGGTGGGTTCGATTCCCACATACTCCCGCCAAATTTTGGGGAGCGCCATGCGATATTTCATGCTTGACTAAAAAACTTGCCGGATGTAAGATACTCGTAAGAGAGTGCCCGTTGTAATTTTTTTGCGCAGGTTTGACATCTACCCATAGCGGGCAAAGGCACTGGCTTTTTCGGGTTTCTTGGGTTCGTGTATCACTTAAATTAAATATAAGCTGCAGCGATCATGGGGCTTTGTGTGGTGAGATGGGCGCGCCGCCCATCTGGAAGTAGCGTAAGCTGCGTTGACGACAAGTCCTGGCAAGTTTTTTGTGTATTGGCGCCATATTGGCATTGCCATGCACAAGGGCTTGTCAGGACTTTATGCTTTCATAAAGCTGTCGCCTTGTAGAATAACCAGGCTTATCATACGAAAAGGAGTGAGCGGATGCGGTATCGAATTGGCGTAGATATTGGCGGAACATTCACGGATTGCGTAGTAATCAGCGATAATGGCGCAATCCACACGTTCAAGGAGCTTTCCACCCCGGAGGATCAATCCATAGGCCTTTACAACGTGATCAAAAAGGCTGCGGAGTTCTTCGGTTTGGACCTGAACGGGTTTTTAGGCGGGGCGGATTTGTTTGCGCACGGCACCACCGTGGCCACAAACACGCTGCTCACCGGCACGGGCGCAAAGACGGGGCTCATACTTACCAAGGGCTTCCGCGATACGCTGGAGATGCGCCGGGCGCACAAGGACAACATCTGGGATTTGTTCCTGTATACGCCGGCGCCGTTGGTGCCGCGTTACCTGCGGTGCGGCGTTACGGAGCGGCTCGATTATTTGGGGCGCGAGGTGGTGCCGCTGAACGAAGAAGAGGTCATAGGCATCTGTGCGGATTTCCGAAAAGAGGGCGTTACGGCGGTGGCCATCTGCACGCTGTTCTCCTACCTCAACGCCGCGCACGAAAAACGCATCCGCGAGATTGTGGAGCGCGAGCTGCCCGGGGTGTTTGTATCGCACTCCGGCGAGGTGCTGCCGCAAATCCGCGAATACGAGCGCCAATCCACCACGGTGGCCAACGCCTATGTGGGGCCCAAGCTCACGGTATACCTTCGGAACCTAGAGCAAAAGCTCAAATCGGATGGCCTCAAAAAGGCGTTTTATGTGGTGGCGTCCAACGGCGGCATGATGACGGCGGATACCGCCATACGGCATGCGTCGGCCACGTTGCTATCCGGCCCGGCGGCAGGCGCTACGGGCGCGGTGTTCTTTGCGGGGCTTACGGGCAGCCGCAACCTGATATTGATGGACATGGGCGGCACATCCTTCGATGTATCGCTCATTAACGATGGCGAAATCAGCCTTAGTACCGAGGGGGAGATAGCCGGCTACCGCGTGGCGAAGCCGATGATCGATATCCATACAATCGGCGCGGGCGGCGGCTCTGTAGCGTGGATAGATAAATGGGGCATGCTGAAGGTCGGCCCCGAATCCGCTTATTCCAACCCCGGGCCGGTCTGCTACGACCGCGGCGGCGAAAAACCCACCGTGACCGACGCAAACCTGCTGCTGGGCTATTTGAACAAAGACTTCTTCCTCGGCGGCGAAATGCAGATCAACTACGACAAATGCCGCGCCATGATGCAAGAAAAGGTGGCCGGGCGCATGGGCTTAAGTGTAGAGAAGGCGGCCGCCGGTATATTCCGCATCGTGAACCAGAGCATGGCCGATGCCACCAAGGTCGTATCCGTGCAAAAGGGCTATGACCCGCGGGAGTTTGCGCTGGTGAGCGCGGGCGGCGCCTGCTCTATCCACGCCTGCAAAATAGCCGAAGAGGTGGGCGCCAAGCAGGTGATCGTGCCCATGGCGGCCTCGGTATTCTGCGCGCTGGGCATGCTCGAATCCGACATACGGCTCGACAATGTGCGCAGCTTTAGCGGCGTGATACCGGGGCTCGATTTGGATGGGTTCAACGCCGTCATCGCAAGCACCGAAAAGACGGCGCTTGCCGAGCTGCTTAGCGAGGGCGTGCAGCGCGAGGATGTTTCGCTGGAGCGGTATCTCGATATACGGTATGTGGGCCAGCACCATGAGGTGACGGTGCCCATGCCGAGCGGCCGCGCCATAACGGCGGAGCATGTGGAGGAGATAGCGGCTACGTTCCACGCGGCGCACGAGCGGCTGTACAGCTACTCCACGCCCGAAACGCCTATGGAAATCGTCAACCTGCGGGTAACAGGCGTGGGCCATGTGGCCAAAACCACACTCGAAAAGCAGGCGGCGGGCAGCCATAGCGAAAGCGAAGCCATAAAAAATGAGCGCGAGCTGTATTTTGAGGAATATGGCGATTGGCGGCGCGTGCCGGTATACGACCGGGGCAAGCTGTATGTAGGCCATAAAATCGCCGGCCCGGCCGTTATAGAGGAGCGCATTACCACGGTCGTGGTGCACCCCAACTGGAATGCGCGCATAGATGAATTCGGCAACATCGTTATGGAGGTGAAAGCATGAGCGCCACACCCGAACGCAAAAAAGAATTTGAAGGCGCGAAGGATCCAATAACCTTTGCGGTCATCTACAACCGTTTGCTTACCGTCAACCGGGAGATGGGCATCACGATGATCAACACATCCATATCCCCCATCTTTGCGGAGGTGCATGATTTTTCCTGCGCGATTTGCGATTGGGATTGCCGCATCGTTTCCCAGGTAGATGGCGTGCCCTCCCACACTGCGTCGGCCATGGAATCCGTCAAGGCCGTGGCCCGCTACTTTGGCGAGGATATTCACCCGGGCGATGTGTTTGTGCTCAACGACCCTTACATGGGCGGCACGCACCTGCAGGATGTCACCATTATGAAGCCGGTGTTTTTTAACGGCAGGCTGCAATTTATAGCCATCAACAGGGCGCACCACGGGGATGTGGGCGGCATGGAGCCGGGCTCCTATTGCCCCTCGGCTACCGAGCTGTTCCACGAGGGCGTGCGCATACCGCCGCTGCGCATCTACAAAGACAACACGCCCATAGACGATGTAATCAATATGATCCGCGTAAACACGCGCATGCCCGATGATATTTGGGTGGATATGAAGGCGCAGGTCGCCTCGTGCAGCGTGGGCGAAAAGCGCATACTCGAGATGATGGAAAAATATGGCGAGCAAAAAACGCGGGAAACCATAGAGGATATCCACCTGTATGCCGAGCGCCGCATGCGCGATGAAATCGCCAAGCTGCCCGATGGCGTGTATACCGGCCAGGCCACGCTGGATTCGGACGGCCTCAGCGATACACCGCTCGACATTAAGGTGACCATCACCGTAAAGGGCGAGGAAGCCTATGTCGATTTTGCGGGCTCCAGCCCGCAGTGCGCGGGGCCGAGCAACTCGCCCATCGCCAACACGGCCACCTGCGTATACGTCGCCTTCCTCACCACGGTAACCACGCCGGATATCCCGCATAACGAGGGCGTTTACCGGCCCATCCACATCACCGCGCCCGAGGGGAGCATCGTGAACTCCGACTTCCCGGCGCCGGTGGCCTATTGCACGCTGGATACGGCCTGCGCCATACTCGAGGCCTGCTGGATGGCCCTGGCGGATATTTTGCCGGACCGCGTACCCAGCGGCTGGAACCGCTGGAACGGCCCCACCGTAACGGGTGTGGATCCGCGCAGCGAAAACTTTTATGTTATGTTTGGCTTCAACGGGTTTGGCGGGGCAGGCGGCGCGCGCGGCGCGGATGGCAGGCCCTATATTGGCGATGGCATCGACCTGGGCGGCCTGATTGCCCCCAATATCGAAACCAACGAGGTAGACTACCCGCATATCACCGAGTTTAACGAATTTACCACC
Organism: Christensenellaceae bacterium; assembly: GCA_031261085.1. Lineage (GTDB taxonomy): Bacteria > Bacillota > Clostridia > Christensenellales > CAG-138 > Pelethousia. The sequence goes on along the minus strand of JAISKB010000014.1, from coordinate 123,258 downwards.
GATTCCTGCGGCGCGGGCGAATACCGCGGCGGCAGCGGCGCGCAATACCGCATCCGCTTTTATGAGGGCGCCGCCACCGACCTCGTCATGTTTGGCGATGGCCGCATCAACCCGCCTTACGGCCTGTTTGGCGGCAAGCCCGGCTCCTGCAACATGGCGTATATCAACCAGGGCCTGCAGGGCGAGCGGCTGCTGGCCGCCAAGGGCGCGGTATCGCTGCCAGATGGCGGCACGTTCACATCCTATCCTTCGGGCGGCGGCGGCTGGGGCGAGCCAAAAAAGCGCGATGCGGAGGCCGTGCGGATGGATGCGAAAAACGGCTATATATCGCGCGAAGCGGCGCTGGAGGTTTATGGCGTGGCGCTCGATGGCGCGTATGCCATCGATGAAGCGAAAACAAAAGCATTGCGGAGGGCTTAGAGCATGCAAATCAAACGAATTGCGGTATTGGGCGCCGGCAACGGCGGTTTTATGAGCGCGGCGGATATGGCCGGCATGAACTATGATGTAACGATATACGATACCCTGCCCGGTAAGCTGGAGGGTGTAAAAACAGCCGGCGGCATACAGGTGTGCGATATCGATTCCAACCCCGTTGGCCCGCTGTGCAAGGTGGCGCTGGCGGCAAGTACTATTGAGGACGCCCTGCGCGGCGCGGATGTTATATTAAACCCGGTGCCGTTCTTTGCCGTTAAAACCTATGCCGAGCAGGCGGCGCCCTTCATTAAAGATGGGCAGATTATCATCTGCCTGGGCAAGGGCGGCGCTTCGCTGGTGTGGAAAAAGGCGCTGAGCGAAGCGGGCAACACGAGCCGCGTATTTTTGGCCGATTGCAACACGCTGCCCTATGGCGCCTCCCGCCTGAACGATACGCAGGTACGGCTGGAATCCCGCACGCTCAACCTTATGTTCGCGGCGTTCCCCGCCAAGGATATGGATATCGTATGGGAGGTATTGCAGGAGCTGTACCCGGCGGCGCACGGCTATACGCTGCGGCGCGGGCAAAACGTGATAGATACCCTGCTGGTGGATTATAACGCCATCACGCACACGCCGCCCATGATTTGCAACGCGGCCGCGATACACAGCGGCGACCCTGACTTTCATCTATTTGGCGTGAAGGAAAACCCCAAGCCGGTCGTCAACCTCATCGAGGCCGTCGACCGCGAGCGCATGGCCATCGGCGAAAAGCTGGGGCTCAAGCAATATACGCTAGAGGAAGAGATACGCATGGTCAAGTGGAACCGGGATGGCGTCGACGCCGTGCTGCCCATTTACGAAGCCATACACACCCCGTTTTTGGAGGTGTGCGAGGGGCCGTTCCGGCTGGATGTGCGTCACCTTGTGGAGGATGTGCCCTATGGCTTGGTAACCTACTCTTCCCTGGGCCGGCTGGTGGGCGTGCCCACCCCCGTGTGCGATGCGATTACCACGCTCGCCGAGGGCTTGCTGGCGCGCGACCTGCACAGCGCCGGGCGCGACATCGCCGCGCTGGGGTTAAACCCCGGGTGGAACATCGAGCAAATCAAGCAGTTCCTCTACGAGGGGAAAATTTCTTAAAATTAAAACATGGCGCGCCGCAATAAACGCGCATATTAAGGCACTATGCCGTTACAGAAAGGAAAACCACGATGAAAACATTTAAGGGCAGGAGCTTATTGGGCATCAACGAATTAACGCCGGAAGAAGTACTGTTTGTGTTGGAAACCGCGCATGACCTAAAGCGCGCCCTCAAGGAGGGCCGCCCGCACGAATACCTGCGCGCCAAGTCGCTGGCGGGCATATTTGCCACGCAGTCCACGCGCACAAGCTGCTCGTTCGAAACGGCTATGACCCACCTTGGCGGCCATATGATGTGGCTGGATAAAAACCGCATTTGGTCTGGCTCGGCCGGCGCCGAAAACTGGCACGATACCATTATGACGATCACGCGCTATGTGGATGGCATAGCCTACCGCCCGGTAACGCGGGAGCTGCTCGAGGAAACCGAGCGCCTGGCCACCGTGCCCGTCATCAACGCGAGCTGTCCGGTAGAGCACCCCACCCAATCCTTTGCGGATGTAATGACCATGCAGGAGCACGGCGGCGGCAATGTAAAGGGCGCGAAGGTAGCCTTCTTGTGGGGCTATGGCGAGCTGAACCCGCCGGCCGGCCTTACGAATTCCACCATGGTCATGGCCGCGAAGATGGGCTTCGATGTTACCATCGCCTGCCCCGAGGGCATGGACCCCGACCCGCGCTATGTGCAGTGGGCCAAAGAAGAAGCGCCGCTTACGGGCGCCAAGATAGACATCGTGCGCTCGTATGAAGAAGCGACGAAGGATGCGGACTTCATCAACGTGTATTCGTGGGTAAGCCCCGAGATATTTGCCGAAGGCCCCGAAACCGGCTACCGCGGCAACCCGGAATTTGCCGCCTATAAGTCCACGCTCCACAACTGGTGCGTTACCAAAAAAATCGTCGATACCGCGCCCAAGCGCGTGAAGGTGATGCACTGCCTGCCCGCCGCGCGCAACGAAGAGGTTACCGACGAGGTGCTCGATGGGCCGAACTCGATCATATTCGACGAAGCGGAAAACCGCCTGCACACCATCAAGGCGCTGCTGACGCTGCTGCTTAAATAACGGCGCCGACAAAAACCGTCTATAACTTAGAAAGTGAGCCTAAACCAATGGATTTAAGCGTAGATATTGCCGGTATAAAGTTAAAAAGCCCCATCATTTCCTCCTCGAGCATAGATGGCATGGATGGCGAGAGGATAGGGCTGGTGAGCGAATTTAACCTGGGCGCGGCTACCACAAAAACGATCGTAAAGGATATGCAGACGGATGTGCTGCCCAACATGAAGATGGTGCGCGGCGGGTCCATGATCAACTGCGTGTTCGGCACCAACCTCACGGCCGATCAGTGGTTTAACGAAGAATTTCCCAAGGCGCGCAAGGCGGGCATACCCATCATCGCCAACATGGCTGGCACCACCCCCGAAGAAGCCGTGGAGCTGGCGCGCGGCTGCGAAGCCGCGGGTGCTTCGTTTATCGAATACCCCACGGCCTGCCCGCATATGGGCAACATACTCGAAGCCATGTACCCCGGCCTAAAGATGCCGCTGCCCGAGGTGAACGACCCTAGGGAATATGCGCGGCAGATAGAGGCCGTAAAGAAGGCTGTGAAGATACCCGTCATCGCCAAATTCAGCGCCATATTCCACCTGAATTGCAAAACGTGGGCGCGTGCCGTGGTGGATGCCGGGGCGGACGCGATTTCGGCCGCCGATTCCATAGGCCCGGTCATAGGCATCAACATCGAGGATGGGCAGCCCATATTGGGCGGGCCCAAGGGCTATGGCGGCCTTACGGGGGCGGCGCTCAAGCCGCTGGTGCTGCGCATGGTGCTGGAGATAACCGAAGAGGTTGACGTGCCCGTAATAGGTATAGGTGGTGTGGCCAGCGGCGAGGATGCCGCGGAATACATCATGGCCGGCGCTTCGGCGGTGGCGCTCTCCTCTTCGAGCATACGCAACGGCTACGAGGTGTATGCCGATGTTTACGATGGCTTGGCGGCGTTTATGAAGCGCAAGGGCTATAACAGCCTGGCCGATTTCCGCGGCCTCACGCATACGCGCATACGCGAGCGCGCGGAGCAGGGCAAGCAGATATTGCGGGAGTATGTATACCCGCAGCGCAATAAAAACAGGTGCACCGCCTGCGGCAACTGCGTGATGGCCTGCGCCTATGGCGCCATCGAGATGGGGGAGAGCAAGCCCGAGTTCATTACCGAAAAGTGCCATGGCTGCGGCATGTGCGCCTCGGTCTGCTCCACGCAGTCGATCGATCATAATTATTACCCGGTATAACTATATATAGCGTATAGCTGTATAGGATGTATGACGACGCATAACCATATATAACGTATAACTATATATAATAAGAAGGAGTGCATGCAATGGCGGAGCTGTTGATTAAGAATGGCCTGGTGCTTACGTTTGCGCCCGATGCGCTGACCGGGCAGATGCTGGAGGGCGGTGCGGTGGCAATCAGCGGGGGCAGCATTGTCGAAATCGGCGCTACGGCCGAGCTCGAAGCCAAATACCCAAACGCCCAAGCGATAGACGCGACGGGGCGGCTGGTGATGCCCGGGTTTATCGTAACGCACAGCCATATGCCCTATGTATTGGGGCATAATATGCCGGTGGATTTTTCGCAGCTGCATGACTTTTGGGATATGCTGCAAAAGATGGGCTGGGAGTGGTTGGAGGATATTACCACGCAAGAGGGCGTATACGCCGCCACCCGCTATGCGGCCACCAAGATGCTCAAAAACGGCGTCACGACCGTATGCGAGTTTGTCGAAGGCCCCAATGCGCTGCCCGGCATACTGGATGCGAGCGCAAAAGCGATACTCGAAACGGGTATCCGCGCGCAGGTGGGCTACGAGGTAACGGAGCGCGTGCCCGGCGGGCATATACTCAAAAATATTTCGGTGGCCAATGCCGAGCAGGGGCTAGAGGAGAATATCGCGTTCTTCAAAAAATACCCCAAGGGCGGCGGCCGCTTGGAGGGCAGGCTGGGCCTGCACACGGCGTTTACCAATTCCCGCCCAACGATGGAAAGGGCGCGGCAGGTAGCCAACGAATACGGCGTGGGCATACAGGTGCACATAGCCGAAATACCGCGCGCGTTCGTGGTGGAAAAGCACGGCATGAGCGCGCCGCAAATCCTAGAGGAAACCGGCGTGCTGGGCCCGGATGTAATCGCCGCGCACTGCATCGACCTGACGGATGAGGATGTGGCGATACTCGCGCGCAACAAGGTGAACATAGCGCACACCCCCATGACAAATTCCTTCGGCGGCAATGGCGTGGCCCGCATACCCTATATGATGCAAAACGGGCTGAATATCACCATAGGCCACGATGACTTCTTCACGCTGGATATTGCGGAATACCTGCGCTACGCGTTTTTGCTGCACAAGGCGCACAACGCCAACGCCATGCTGCTGCCCATATTCCAGGTGCTGGATATGGCGCTGGGCAACGCGGCGCGCGCGATGGGGCTGCAAAACCAGGTGGGCAGCCTGGAGCCGGGCAAAAAAGCGGATATCATCATCATCAAGCCGGATAGTCCCTCGCCCGTGGCGCCCTGCTCCGCGCTGAGCTATTTCGATATGACCTTCCAGGGCCGGCAGGTAGAAACCGTGCTCGTGGACGGGCGCGTGGTAATCGAAAACGGCCGTTCCACACAGGTGGATGAAGAGGATATAGCCAAGCAATGCCAGGAGCAGGCGAAGATACTGTGGCGTAAAACAGGTGTCAATATTTAACGCGCCGCGCACGATTGGAGGCATATATGCCAAACCTCGATACGATTCGCTCCCTGTTCTACGCCAAAAGCGTGGCGGTGGTGGGCGCTTCGGCCAACCCAAGTAAAACGGGCTATGTCATACTCAAAAACATACTCGAGGGCGGGTATGCCGGCGCGGTATACCCCATCAACCCGGGCAGCGAGAGCATACTGGGCGTGCCCTGCGCCGCTTCGCTGGGCGATGTGCCCGGCGCGGTAGACCTGGTGGTGATCGTCGTACCGGCCCGCGCCGTGCCGGATGTAATGCGGCAGGCCGTGCAAAAGGGGGCCAAGGGTGCCATCATCATCAGCGGCGGCTTCCGCGAAATCGGCAATGCCGAGCTCGAAGCGGAGGTTATGGCCATTGCCGAAGCCGGTGGCATCGCGGTGATAGGCCCCAACTGCCAGGGCGTCAACTACCTGCCCAATAAGCTGTGCGCATCTTGGCCGCTCATCGAAACGCGCGGCGCCATGGCGGTCGTTTCGCAAAGCGGCACCATAGGGGCCGCTATGGGCGGCTGGGCGGCGGAGGACGGCTTGGGCGTAACGGCCACGGTGGCGCTGGGCAACAACAGCGGCGTGCCGGTTATCGACCTGATGCAGTTTTTTGCGCAGGAAGACGACGTGCGCGTAATAGCGCTCAACATCGAAGGCGTGCGGGACGGCCGTCAATTTATGGAAGCGGCGCGGGCTGTGCTGCAAAAAAAGCCTTTGGTGCTGCTAAAGCCCGGCCGCACGGCCAAGGGGGCCGAGGCGGCGCAGAGCCATACAAAATCCATCGCGGGCAGCGATGCCGTGTTCGATGCCGCCTGCCGGCAAATCGGCCTGATACGCGCCGAGGGCATTGCCGAATTTTATGATTACAGCAAGATACTCAGCTTGTTACCCAAGCCTGCCGGGCGCAGGCTGGCGATATTGACGAGCAGCGGCGGCAGCGGCATATTGGCGGCGGATGTAGCCGAGGACTTGGGCATCGCATTGCCGCCGCTCGGCGAAGAAGCCGTGCAGGCGCTGCGCGAAAAGCTTCCGCCGCAATGCGTGCTGGCCAATCCTCTCGATTTAACGGGCGACGCCACGGCCGATAGGTATCGGGTCGCACTCGAAGCATTGAGCGCGTATGATGTGGCGGATTGCTTCTTACTAATATTTGGGGATCCGATAGCGGGGGCGGCCGAAATGGCCGACGCGGTGCGGCAAAAGCTGGGCAAACCCATCGTCGTTGCTTTTTTGGGCGGCGGCGAGGTGGAAAAGCAGGAGGTTCCCCTGCTGATACGCGCGGGCATACCGGCGTATCCTACCCCCGAACGCGCGGTGCGGGCAATTGGCGCGCTGCTGCGCAAATCGTAACAGGCGTTCTATTTGGCAGAAAGTGAGGAAAGAGAAATGGCTTCTGTTGTTTTACAGCCAGCAGGCCATCGTGAAGTGCTGATGGGCAACGAGGCGATAGCCCGCGGCGCGGTGGAAGCGGGGCTGCAGCTTATGGCGGCATACCCGGGCACGCCCTCTTCGGAGGTGGGCGAGGTGCTGCTTAGCGCGGCGCCCGAAAGCGATTATTATGTGGAGTGGAGCCTAAACGAAAAGGTGGCGTTTGAAGTAGCCGCGGGGGCGGCGCTCACGGGCGCGCGCACCCTGTGCGCCATGAAAAACGCCGGGCTTAACGTGGCTATGGATACATTTATGACCCTGCCCTATGGCGGGGTTAAAGGGGGCATGGTGGTGGTGGTGGCCGATGACCCGGACGCCCACTATTCCTCCAACGAGCAGGATACGCGCCTGTTGGCCGCGTATGCCGAAATCCCCTGTTTAGAACCTGAAAACCAGCAGGAAGCCAAGGATATGACCAAGGCGGCGTTCGCGCTGTCGGAGGACTTGGAGCTGCCGGTGATGCTGCGCTCGGTAAGCCGCATATCCCACGCGAGCGGCGATGTGCTGTTTGGCGAAGCCCGCGCGGAGCGCAATGAGATAGGCTTCAACAAGCATTACGAAATGCCCTATCGCTGGGATGTATACGGGCCTCCGGGCGCGGTAAACAAGCATAAGTGGCTGCACACGGCGCTGGTGCGCGCACAGGCCAAGGCAAACGAAAGCCCGTTCAATACGCTCGTTAAGCCAAAGGGGGCGAAGCTGGGCGTGCTGGCCACGGGGCTGGGCGCGGCCTATGCGAAGGAAGCGTTAAACCGGCTGGGCGTGGGCGATGATGTCGCGTTCTTAAAGCTGGGCATGGTGTTCCCCTTTGCCGATAAGCTGGCCAAGGCTTTTTTGCAGGGGCTGGATACCGTGCTCGTGATAGAAGAGGGCGACCCGCTCTGTGAAAATTTCCTGCGCGCGCTGGCGCAAGAGGATGCGCGCAATGTAAAGATATTCGGCAAAGGGATAAGCCGCATATTCGAACCCTATGGCGAGCTGAACACCGATATCGTTACGGCGGCGATTGCGCCGTATTTCGGCGCGCAAGCCCCTGCCGCCGCCAAGGAAGCCATACGGCAGGAATTGGCAAAGCTGGTCATACCGCGCTCGTCTACGCTGTGCGCGGGCTGCTCGCACCTGGGTACCTATTGCGCGCTGCGCACGGCGCTGAGCGCTTACCCAGAGGATGCGGTGCATATCGTCAATGGCGATATCGGCTGCTACGAGCAAGCCGGGTATGGCATATTTGGGGGCGATTTGCAAATCGACAACAGCGCCTCCCGCCGCTATCAGGCGGAATCCCCCTATGATGTGCTCGACACGCTGTATGTGATGGGCAGCGGCATTTCGATGGCGCACGGGCAAAGCAAGCTGGGCTACGACAAGGGTAAGCTCGTGGCGGTTTGCGGCGACTCCACCTTCTTCCACGCCATACTGCCGGCGTTGGCCAATGCCGTGTATAACCATTCGAACATCTGCTTTTTGGTGCTCGACAACCGCTGGACATGCATGACGGGGCATCAGCCCAACCCGACCACCGGGCTGGACGCGTATGCGCAGGAATATCCGCGCATGGAAATTCTTCCTATTATTAAGGCGATGGGTGTCGAATTTGTGCGTACCGCGGATGCGTATCAAAAAGAAGATGCCGTAAGCGCCATTGCCGATGCGCTGGCCTTCGAGGGCCCGGCCGTGGTGGTGATGGAGGGCGAGTGCCAGTTGCAGCGGCAGCGCCGCGTTAAAAAGACGATGGCAAAAACCTATGTAAACGCAGAAGCATGCTCCGGCTGCAAAACGTGTGTGCAGCTGGGCTGCCCCGCAACCCGCTTCAACGCGGCTGAAAAAAAGGCGGGCATCGATGGCGTACTGTGTGTGGATTGCGGCTTGTGCCAGCAATATTGTACCGAAAATGCCATCCGAGTGAGGAGGCGCTGATATGGAAACAAATATCATTGTAACCGGTGTTGGCGGGCAGGGCAGCATACTTGCTTCGCACATCATAGCGGAAGCCGCGCTCAAGGAGCATGGCGAAACATGCCGCGTGCGCGTGGGCGAAACCTTTGGCGCGGCGCAGCGCGGCGGCGCGGTAGCCTCGCATGTGCGCATAGGCGAAGGCGTATACGGCCCCTTGCTGGGCAGGGGGACGGCCGACCTTATCATTGCGCTGGAGCCGATGGAAGCGCTACGCCTGAGCGTGCCCTACCTTGCCGCGGGGGGTACCGTGGTGATGAATACCGGCATGCAGGTGCCGGTGGATGTAAAGGTGGGCGCGGTGGAATACCCCTCGCTCGAAGCGATACAGGGCGCGCTGCAAAGGCTGGGCAAGCGTGTTGTCGCGTTTGACGGGGGAGAGCTGGCGAGCGAAGCCGGCAGCGCCAAGGTGCTGAGCATGGTGATGCTGGGCGCGGCGTTTGCGAGCGGGTTGCTGCCGTTCTGTGAAGAAACGGTGCTTTCGGTTGTGGCGGCAAAGGTGCCGCAAAAGACGATTGATACCAATTTAGAAGCGTTTGCGCTGGGTAAAAAGACGTATCAGCAGGCGGTGCACGCATAACCGCCGCGGCCGGGAGGGAACATGAACGAGTGGATAGGAACGGCGCTGACGCAAAAGCGCGATCTCCTCGAGCCGGAAGCGTGGGCGCTGCTGGCGGCATATGGCATACCCGTGCCCAAGCACCGGCTGGTTAAAACCGCGGCCGAAGCCGTGGCCGCCGCAGGCGCCATAGGCTACCCCGTGGTGCTCAAGGTGGTTTCGCAGGATATTCTGCATAAGAGCGACGCGGGCGGGGTGCGCGTAGGCCTGCGGGATGCCGAAGCGGTGCAAGCCGCTTATGCCGGCATACTAAAGAGCGTACGCGCCTATCAGCCAAACGCGCGCGTAGAAGGCATATTCGTGTGCGAAATGCTGCCGCCGGGCGGCGTGGAATGCATCATAGGCACCACGCACGACGCCTCGTTTGGCCCGGTCGTTATGGTGGGGCTGGGCGGCATATTTGTGGAGGTGCTGCGAGATGTCAGCTTCCGCATACCGCCGCTGAACAAGGCCGATGCGCTGGCCATGATAGGGGAGCTTAAGGGGGCGGCGCTGCTAACGGGCATACGCGGGCAAAAGCCGCGCGATGTGGAGGCTCTGGCGGATATGCTGCTGCGCGTGGCCCGCCTGGTGCAAGAAAACCCTGAGATTGAGGAGCTGGATATTAACCCCTGCATCGTATACGAAGCCGGCGCCGTGCCGGTGGATGCGCGTGTGCTGCTAAAATCAGTTTTTTAAGAAAGAAGGGTGCGCATGCCACAATTTGGCGATGGGAACAAAACCGATAAGGGCTTTGCCTATATCAACCGGTCTGTGCCGCGCGTAGACGCGCGGGATAAGGTGACCGGCCGCGCGAAGTATGCGGCGGATTTGGAATTCCCCGGCATGCTGCTGGGCGGGGCGCTGTTTAGCCCCTATGCCCACGCGCAGGTCGTGCGCATCAATGCCGATAAGGCGCGGGCCTTGCCCGGCGTGCGCGCGGTGCTTACGTTTGAGGATATAAAAAAAGAAAAGAGCTGGGGCTATTACACCTATCTCTCCGGCCGGCTGCGGTACCGGGGCGATGTAACGGCCATAGTAGCCGCGGAGGACTGGCACGCGCTGCAGGCGGGGTTAAACGCAATCGAGGTGGAATATCAGGAACTGCCCGCCGTGTTTACGGTTGAAGAAGCGCTGGCCGAGGGCGCGCCGCTCGTGCACGAAAACGACCCGGAATGCGAGGGCAACATATGGTCGCATTCGCGCTATAAGGTGCGCAAAGGGGATGTAGACGAAGCGTTTGCGCATTGCGACCGCATTATAGAGCGGGAATATCGCACCGAGCCGGTGGAGCACGCCTATATGGAACCCGAGGCGGCCGTCGCCGTGCCCGATTCAACCTCCGGGCTGATGACGGTATACGCCGGCGCGGTCAACCCCTATTTTACGCGCCGCTGGGTGGCGGATGTGCTGGATATACCGCGGGCGAAAACGCGCGTGATACAGCAGACGGTGGGCGGCTCCTTTGGCGGGAAGGAAGAGCTGATGGGCCTTACGGCCGCGCGCGCGGCGCTGCTGGCCCAGGCGACCGACCGCCCGGTAAAGATGCTCGTCTCGCGGGAGCAATCCATTGCGGCGAGCACCAAGCGGCACCCGTTCACCATGAAATATAAGCTTGGCGTCAATAACGATGGCAGGCTGCAGGCGTTTCAGGTGGAGGTTATCGAAAACGTGGGCGCCTTCCACATGCACGAGTTTATGAATTTCCGCGCGTCGGTACATGCGGCGGGGGTATATGAAATACCCAACGTTAAGGTAGATGTATACGGCGTGTTCACCAACACCGTTACGGCGGGCGCTATGCGCGGCTACAGCTCGCCGCAGCTCATATTTGGCTCGGAGCAGCTCTATGAAGAGACGGCGGCGGAGTTGGGCATGGATTATATGGACTTTAAGCGCCTTAACATGCTTAAGCCCGGCGGTGTAAACGCTTGTGGGCAGGCGATGGATTCCGAAATCATATTGCCGGAAATATTGGATACCCTATTTGAAAAGACGGGCTTCGAAACCAAGCGCAAGCAATATGCCGCCCAACCGGCCGGGCTCATACGCAAGGGCATAGGCATGGCCATGTTTTACCGGGGCTGCGGCTTGGGCGCCGAATCCCCCGATGCCTCGGCGGGCTTCGTATGCGTGCACGATGACGGCTCCGTGATGATCAACAGCGGCATAGTCGAAAACGGGCAGGGGATGAAAACCTCCTTTACGCAGATTGTGGCCGAAACGCTGAGCGTCTCCCCCGACATCATCCATTTCATCGGCGCGGATACGCATACGATCCCGGATAGCGGCATCACCGCCGCCTCCCGCAGCACGGTGATGGGCGCGCAATCCGTAAAGCTGGCCGCGGAGGAGCTAAAGGCCTATTTGCTCGAAACGGCGGCCATGATGTTCCATGCCAAGCCGGAGCAGGTGGAGCTTAAAGAAGGCTTGTTTCACCTAATCGGCGTGCCGGATGCGGTAATCCCCTTCCAGGTCGTGTGCAACGTGCACCATTGGACGGGCCAGCAAGCCGGGGTGATGCGGTGGTACAAACCGCCCGCGCTGGATTACAGCATGGAGCAGGGCGGCGGCAAGGCCTTCCCCACCTATGCATATGGCTGCGTGATAGCCGAGGTGGAGGTGGATACCGCCACGGGCGAGGTGGATGTAAAAAAGGTGACCTGCGGGCATGATTTGGGCACGGTCATCAACGATAAAATCGTCGAGGGGCAGATATATGGCGGCGTGCTGATGGGGCAGGGCTTTGCCGTTATGGAAAAGCTCGTTATGCAAAACGGCGCCATCCGCACAAACAATTTCGATACCTATATGATAGCGACTTCCATGGATTTGCCGGATATTGACGTGGTGCTGTTTGAATCCTCCGACGAGGCGGGCACCTACGGCGCCAAAAGCGTGGGCGAGCCCGCTACCGAGGGTGTGGCGGCGGCCATCATCAGCGCAATAAAAAACGCGACGGGCCTGCATATTCGCAGCATACCCGTTACCAAAGTGGAGCTGAAAGCCCTGCTCAACCGACAAAATGCAGAAGGGGGGAGCGCAGCCGCGGCCGCGCGCGAGTAAATGCTACTGCATATCATTTTAAATGGCAAGCCGATTACCGCCGAAATAGAGCCGGAGCAGACGCTGCTTTCGGTACTGCGCAACGACCTGAAGCATACCGGCGCCAAGCAGGGCTGCGGCGTGGGCGAATGCGGCGCGTGCACGGTGGTGCTCGATGGCCGCGCCATAAAGAGCTGCACGGTGCTGGCGGCCCAATGCGAGGGCAGCGAAGTGCTCACGATTGAAGGCCTGGCAAAAAACAACGAGCTGCACCCGCTGCAGCGGGCGTTTATCGACCATGGCGCCATACAGTGCGGCTACTGCACCGCCGGCTTTATTATGACGGCGCTGGCGCTGCTGCAGCGCAAGCCAAACGCCACGCGCGGTGAAATACAGGCGGCCATATCGGGCAACCTATGCCGCTGCACGGGCTATGTGCAAATCATCGATGCGATAGAAGCCTATGCCGCCGCGCTAGGGGAACCGCCAGCAAAGGAGGGCCTATGAGCGAGTTTACGTTCTGCTCGGTATTTAGCATTGACGAAGCGCTTATGAAGCTTGCGCAGGAGCCCGGCGCGTGCGTGGTGGCGGGCGGCACGGATGTGACGCTGCGCATACGCGAGGGCAGGCAGCGCCCGGGGCTGCTGCTGGATATTTCCCGCATCGCCGAGCTGCAGGGTATCCGCGAAGAGAGAGGATATATTCACATAGGCGCCACTACCACGCTGGCCGCTATCGCTTCGAGCGAGCTGCTGGCGGCAAAAGCGCCTGCGCTATACGAAGCGGCCAACCGCTTTGCCGACCCAAACACCCGCAACCGCGCAACGATAGGCGGCAATATAGTAAACGCCTCGCCGGGCGCGGATACGCCCCCGCCGCTGTGCGCGTTGGGCGCCGAGGTGCTGCTGCGCTCCCCAAAAGGGACGCGCTGCCTGCCGGTGTGGGAATATTTGCTGGGCCCCAACCGCACGGCATTGCTGCCCGGCGAGCTGGTGCTGGGCGTGCGCTTTAAGCCCTGCCCGCACAGCGCGTTCATAAAAATAGGCCTGCGCAAGGCGATGGCAATTTCGGTGGAAACGGCGGCCGTTGCGCTCGAAAAGGATGAAAATGGCGTTATAACGGCCTGCGGCATCGCGTTTGGCGCGCTGGGCCCCAAAGCGCTGCGTGCCTGGAATACCGAAAAGGCGCTGTTAAACAAGCGGCCCAGCAATGCGGTGCTCGCCGCGGCGGTAGCGGCCGTGGGTACCGATATTCAGCCGAGGGATGGCTTGCGCGGCACCAAGGAATACCGCTACAGCACGGCGGGCGTTATATTCGAGCGTGCGTTTTTGGCGGCCTATCATAGCAGTATTTAATAATGGAGGATAAAGGGATGGATTACTTGGGTAAGATCAAAAAAGAACTCTATAAGCTGTACATCGACGGCCAGTTTGTGGAGAGCGCTTCGGGCGACACCTTCGATTTTCTAAACCCTGCCACGGGCGAGGCGTTTGGCCGGGGCTCCTTTGGCGGCAAGGCGGATGCCGAAAAGGCGATACTTGCGGCGCGCAAGGCCTTTGACGAAGGGCCTTGGGGGAAGATGTCCGGCCTGGAGCGCGGCAAGCTGCTGGCGAAGGCGGGCGACATACTAAGCCGGCGCGCGGAGGAATTTGCCGTGGTGGAAACGCTGGATGCCGGCAAGCAGTACATGGGCGCGCTCTATTATGAGGTGCCGCAGAGCGTGGATGCGTTCAATTTCTATGCGCACAAGGCGCGCACATTGGGCGGCGAAAGCTCCCGTATGGATGGAAATTATCTCAACTATGTCGACTGGTACCCCTATGGCGTAGTGGGTGAAATATTGCCGTGGAACGGCCCGCTCATGATGGGCTGCCAAAAGATATGCGCCATACTGGCCGCGGGCAACACCGTGATCGTAAAGCCGCCGCAATGGGCGAGCGCAAGCCTGCTGCTGCTGGCGGAGGTGTTTGATGAAGCGGGCTTCCCGCAGGGGGTCATCAATGTGGTTTCCGGCTCCGGCTCGGTCGTGGGTCAGGCGCTGGTAGAGAGCAAACTGGTAGATATGGTATCGATGACGGGCGGCACATCGACCGGCCGCGGCATACTGCGCAGCTGCGCCGATACGGTTAAATCCATCGCGCTGGAGCTGGGCGGCAAAAGCCCCAACATCATATTCGAGGATGTGGACATCGCCAATACGGCAAAATGGGCCGTGCACGGCTTCACGCTCCATTCCGGCCAGGTTTGCGTATCCGGCACGCGCATTTTCGTGCAGCGCGGCATATACGAGCAATTTTTAACCGCCATGGCGCAGGTGTGCACGACCTTCCGCCCGGGCAACGGGTTCGATTATGAAAAGGGCGTCAACTTCAGCTCGCTCATCCACCCCGAGCATGCCAAGGCCGTGTGGGGCTATATCGAAAAGGGCAAGGCGGAGGGCGCGCGGCTCGTGTGCGGCGGGGCGCCGTATGCCGACCCGGCGCTGGCCAACGGCAGCTTTGTGCCCCCCACGATATTTGCGGATGTAACGCCGGATATGACGATTTTTAAAGAAGAGATATTTGGGCCGGTGGCCTGTGTTACCCCGTTTGATACCGAGGAAGAGGCGCTTGCGCTGGCGAATGGCAGCGATTACGGCTTGGCGGGCGCGGTGTTCTCCAACAACATAAAGCGCGCGCACCGCGTGGCGCAGGGCATCCGCGGCGGGCAGATATACATCAATACCTATTTCAGCAAGGGTATGATAGATTCTCCCGGCACCGGCTGGAAGGAGAGCGGCGTGGGCATAGCGGGCATCCATAAGTATATGATCAGCAAGACGATATTCGTGGACCTGAACGATGTAAGCGAGCCGCCAATGTAATGGCGGATTACAGAGAAAAGAGGTGTAGGAATGGGAACCTTAAAGGCTTTATGCTACATTAACCAATTCTTCGCCGGACTGGGCGGCGAGGAGATGGCGCATGAAGGGCTGCATGTTTATGAAGGGGCAAAGGGCCCCGGCATAGGCATGGAGGGCCTGTGGAAGGGTGAAATGAAGGTGGTTCGCACGCTTGCCTGCGGCGACAACTTCTTTAACCTCGAGCAAAACTACGAAGCGATAAAAGACCAATTGCTGGAGCTGGTGAAGGAAGCGGAGCCGGATGTTATCATTGCCGGGCCGGCGTTTAACGCCGGGCGCTATGGCGTGGCCTGCGGCAAGTTCTGCGAGCTGGTATCCGACACACTGGGCATACCCACGGTAACGGGCATGTTCCCCACCAACCCGGCCGTGGGGATGTACCTGCGCAAAACCTTGATTGCGGACTGCGCCGAAACGGCCGCGGGCATGCGCACCTCGCTGCCGATGCTGGCCGCGCTGGCGCTTAAGCTGGCCAAGCGAGAACCACTGGCCCCGGCCAATGTGGATAAATACCTGCCCACGGGCCTTCGCACCAACGAGGTGGATGACAACAGCGCGGCCTACCGCGTGGTGGATATGATGCTCAAAAAGGTGCAGCATAAGCCGTTTGTCACAGAGGTACCGCTGCGCAAAGAAGAGCTGATACCCGCCGCGCCGCCGATTCAAGATGCTTCCAAAATAAAGTTTGGGCTTATCACGATGGGCGGGCTTGTGCCCAAGGGCAACCCCGATAAAATCAAAATGTACGCGGCCGAATCCTATGGCACCTACGCCATAGACCTCTCCACGTTCAATAAAGAACACTACGAATCCGTACACGGCGGCTACGATACCACGGCCGTAAACGCGGACCCACAGCGGCTGATACCGTATACGGCGGCGCTCAACCTGCAAAAGCGGGGCCTTATAGGCAGCGTCGCGCCGTATTTCCTTTCGACGTGCGGCATAGGCACCAACGTGGGCATGGGCAAAAAGCTGGGGGCTGCGATGGCGCAGCAAATTAAGGCGGATGGCATAGAAGCCGTCTTCCTTACCTCCACCTGAGGAACCTGCACACGTTGCGGCGCAACGATTAGTAAAGAATTAGACCGGGCCGGTATCCCGAACGCACATATCAACGCATTTATGTCCATCGCAGAATCGGTAGGCGCAAACCGCATCATCGTCGGCGGAGATTTTACCTACCCCACCGGCGATCCAACGCTCCCGCCGGAACGCGAGGAAGCATACCGCGTACGCATCCTGGAAAAATCGCTCGAAGCGATGCTCAAGCCAATCGATAAGCCTACGGTGTTCAGCGTACGCAAGGGCGAAGGCGAAAGCAAGGAGGATGCGTGATATGGCAATGCGTTTAACGCGCAGGTATTATCCTGTGACCGAATTAAAAGAGGGCGCCGCGTGCGCCTACGAGGCCGGCGTACTCACCGTGAATTACGATGAGCTAAAAGAGGTGGCGAAGCCCTATGGCAAAAACATCGAAAAGCTATGGTTTGAGGTATGCCGCCCAAACGAAAACGCCCGCATTATACATGTGCTCGATACCATACAGCCCATGTACAAGGCGGAGGCCCCGCAGGACTGGGGCGGCAAGGAATACCCCGGCATATTGAACCACCCGCACACGGCGGGCAACGGCGTTACCAACCTGCTCGAAGGCTTTGCGGTGATGGAATGCGCGGCGCTGCCGTGGGATGAATCCAACGCATCGAGCGGCTTGCTGTACCCGCGCGAGGCCATCATACAAACGAAGGGGTTCTACAAGCATTATACGCCCTTTGCGGATACGATTAACCTCATCTGCAATTTTGAGGTTATGGCCGATAAATCCTCTGAAGAATACGATAACGACATCCGCAAATCCGCAATGGCAATCGCGCAGCACCTTGCCAAGCTCACGGCCGAGCAGGAGCCCGCGCGCGAAGAGGTGTTTGACAACACGCCGGTAGAAGGGCTGCCCAATGTGGCGCTGGTGTGGATGTGCCAAAATCAGGGCGTATACGCGAACACGCTGCTGTATGGCCTGCCCATCTACGATATCGTGCCCACGCTGCTCGAGCCCAACGAGATGCTGGACGGGGCTGTGGTAGGCGGCAACTATGTGTGGCCCACATACAAAATCCCCTCTTATATACACGCGAACGGCCCCAACATATTGGAGCTGTACCGCCGGCATGGCGTGGACCTAAACTTCAAGGGCGTCATTTTTGCCCGCAGCCACCAGCCCAGCAACTGGCATAAGGATAGGTGCGGCCAGCTCATTGCCAAAATAGCCGCGCAGCTTGACTGCCAGGGGCTGATTATGCAGTGGGAAGGCGGCGGCAACGCGGCCATAGACGGCATGCTTGTGGTGCAAAATGCCGAGCGCCGCGGGATTTCGAGCGCGCTGCTCACCTTCGAGTTTGGCGGCAAGGATGGCACCGAGGGCCAGCTGCTGGTGGATGATGTGCCGGAAGCCGACGCCGTTGTGAGCACGGGCAGCTGGGAGCGTGTGGTGCACCTAGAAGCGGTGGACGTAGCTTACGGCGGGCCGGTGCTGCGGCTGGAGAAGGAGCGCGGCGGCCTGTTCCCGGATGCGCGCGAGGCGATCGATTTTGAGACCAACGTACATATGTATATGGGTGGTAACCAATCCGGTTATAGCCGTATTACCGCGCACGCATATTGATGCGTGCGTTGGTTCGCCATGCCCATTTTTAACGGGCGGAAAGGGCGCAAATGGAAAAGAGCTTCCCTGCATTGCAGATGGGTCAATTGGTTTGCGGGCGCGGTTCCATCGCGTTTTTAAAAACGCTGCAAAAGCAACGCGTCGCCGTGCTGTACGACAGCCGCGTTTTTAACGAGCGGGCGCGTGCCGATTTATGCGCGCTATTGGGCGGCGATGTGCGCTTCATCGCGGATATATTGGGCGAACCAACGCTGGATGATATCCGCACCGCCGTAAACGCGCTGGGCGATTTTGCGCCGGAGCTGTTTGTGGCGATAGGCGGCGGCTCGGTTATGGATGTAACCAAGGCGGTGTGGCTGCTTTATGAGCACCCACAGCTTGACCTTGCGGATGCGTTCAAACCATTTCAGCTGCCCGCGCCTGCGGGCAAGGCCGATATAGCGGCGGTGCCCACCACGAGCGGCACGGGCTCCGAAACGACATGCTGCGCGGTGTTTACCAACACGCAGACGCAGGAAAAGCAGCTGATGCTGGGGTTTGAAATCGTGCCCAAGTACGCGATACTCGACCCAAATTTTACCGATACGCTGCCGGGGCTGGTGGCGGCGCACACGGGCATGGACGCGCTTTCGCACGCGATGGAAGCCGCCGTGTGCAAAGCGGCCTCCCCGCTGGTTATCTCCATCGCGCTGGGCGCGACGCTCGACCTGC
The DNA here is from genome assembly GCA_031261085.1 of Christensenellaceae bacterium. Taxonomy (GTDB): domain Bacteria; phylum Bacillota; class Clostridia; order Christensenellales; family CAG-138; genus Pelethousia. The sequence goes on along the minus strand of JAISKB010000014.1, from coordinate 104,620 downwards.
TCGAGAACCTGCCGCTTTCGGTAAACGAGGGCGAGGGGCGCAAGGCGTATGCGCGCGAGCAATGCCACTATGCCGCTACCATGGCGGGGGTGGCCATCAACAACTGCAGCGCCGGCCTGGTGCATGCGCTCGATCAGCCCGGCCCCTACTTCGGCTTGCCGCATGGGCTGGTGTGCGGGCTGCTGCTGCCCTATACCACGGCGTTCCATTCGCCGCACCCCGTATATGCGCAAATGGCGGGCAGGCTGGGGTTTGCGGGCAGCGAGGCACAGCGGTGCGCGCAGCTGGTCGACTATCTATGGGCGTTCCAAACCAAGGTGGGGGTAGCGCACAGCTTTAAGGAGCTGGGCGTAGATGAAGCCGCGTTTATGGATAGGCTTGCGGCGTTTGCCGCCGTGGTGGATACCTCTATGGCGGCGCGGCTTTCACCGCGGCAGCCCACGCAGGTGGAGGCGGCCGAAATTTTGCGCGCCGCCTACTATGGCGAGCGGCCCGCGGCGCCCGCAAAGGCTTAGCGCGCGGCCTGTTTTTCGCAAAGCGTTGGGGCGCTTGTGCCCCAAGAATGATTATATAAAGCAAAGCATAATTTAAAGCATATAAATCCAGTATATCGTTTCAACTCGCTCAAGTACGGCAAAGGCATCCAACCGCATAATCTTATTATATGGCCGCATAAAGAAGGAGCACAACAGGATGGAAACATACAAAGCAGGTGTTCTAACCGGGGAACAAACGCTGGAAATACGGGAGCTGCCCTTGCGGCGCCCCGGCCCAGGGCAGGCGTTGGTAAAGGTGCACAGCTGCGCGATTTGCACGCTGGAGCAGCGCGTGTACTTAGGCGCAATGAAGTATTATCCGTTTGCGGGCGGGCACGAGGTATCCGGCGTGGTGGCCGAGGTGGGCGAAGGCGTAAAAACGCTAAAGCCGGGGGATAACGTGACGGCGCGCCTGCTCACGAGCTGCGGCGAGTGCTATTATTGCCGCAGCGGGCTCGAAAACCAGTGCGTTATCTCGTTTAAAGCCTCTACGCACGAGGGGCTTAATGGCCCGGGCGGGCTGGCGGAATATATGCTGATGGATTCGACCGCGCTGTATAAAATGGCGGGGGGGATAGACCTGGGCCACGCGGCGTTGGCCGAGCCGCTGGCTTGCTGCGTGCACAGCATAGGCCGCGGGAATATTGGCCTGGGGGAGGATGTTGCGGTAATCGGCGCGGGCATTATGGGGGCGCTGCACATACGGCTGGCCAAGCTGCGTGGCGCGCGCGTAATAGCCTGCGAGGTGGATGCCGCCCGGCTGGAGACAGCCCGCAAAATGGGCGCCGACGTGCTGGTGGATTCCTCCAGGGTGGATGCCGTGGCGGAGGTAAAGGCTTTAACCGAGGGGCGGGGCGTAAGCGTGGCGTTTTGCACGGCGGCGCTGCCGCAGCTGGCGGCGCAGGCCATCGCCATGACGGATAAGCTGGGCCGGGTGGTGCTGTATTCGTCCTTCCACCCCAAAAACCCCATCGAGCTGGATGTAAACCAGGTGCATTATTCCGAGATGATCATCACGGGCTCCGTAAACCCGCTCGTGCGCGATTTTCAAATATCCACGCGGCTGCTGTCCAGCGGCCTGATAGACCCAACGCCGCTGATTTCGGAACGAAAACCGTTTGCGCAGCTCACCGAAGCGTTTGAGCGCGCGATAGACCCGCATACCTACCGCGTTTTGGTAACTATGTAGCCGCACAGCCTGCGCAGCATTTTAACGTTTAAGCCGGCTGTTTTATAGCAAAACCGAGTAAGGGGGGTGAACAAACCGCTCACACACAACGGATTCATACTTAAGGCACCCAAGTGACACTCCGGTTTTTCGCCCGCAATGCGGGCGGGAGGGCGGATAAGATCAACAACAATGAGGGAGGAAGATTTCATGGAAAAAAAGGATGGTAAAATCGGTTTGCTGGATACTACGACGATTCTCGTCGGCGGTATGATCGGCAGCGCAATCTTCTCACTGTCGGGCGTTACAATCGGCACCGCGGGCCCTGCCGCAATCCTTTCCTGGGTGGTCGCCGGCTTGGTTTTGCTTGCGTATGGCATAATCTGCGCCGAGCTGTGCTCCATCTATCCCAATTCCGGCGGGGTATTCATGTTCCCGGCCAAAGCGTTTGGCACCGAAGGGAAGGATAACCGCTATTGGGGCTGGATTTCCGGCTGGACGTACCTGTTTAGCTGCGTGGGCGGTTTGGTATTCTCCTGCAGCTATATTGCGACGTACATCGGCATAGCCATACCCGCCCTGCAGATACCGGGCGATCCATTCATGTCGATACAGCCTCAATATGGAATCATCATTGCTGTCGCCGCGGTTGTGATAGCGGGCGTTCTCAACGTAGTGCAGATAGGCGTGACCGGCAAAGCCAACACCATTATGACGGTGCTGTTGTCCATAACCATGGTAGCCTTCGTAATCATTGCCTTTGCGGCAAAAACGCCGGAGGGCGTGGTCGCTTTTACCCCCGCTAACTTCAAGCCGTTCTTTGGAGGTACACAAGGCGGGACGGGCTTCTTCGCCGCAATACCGGTGGCCATGCTCGCATATGGCTCCATCGTAGCCGCCGCGTTCATGGTGGGCGAAATTCGCAACCCCAACAAAACCGTACCCAAAGCGATGAGCCTGGCCATGGGCATAACCGTTGTGCTGTATGTGCTGGTGATGATTGGTACCATCGGCCTTATCTCCGCGGATGCGCTCAACGCGTCGCACATGAACTACACGCCGCAGTTTGGCGCGGCCTGGCTGGCGTTGGGCCACATCACCTGGCTGCCCGGCCTGGTAGCGTTGGCGGCGGTGCTCGCCCTTATGACCACGGCGCTGGTGCTGGTTATATTGGCTGCCCGTACCCTGCAGGCGGCGGCGCTATCCGGCGTGCTGCCCAAGGCCTTTGCCAAAAACGACGAAAAGACTGGCGTGCCGGTATTCTCCACAATCGTGATAACGGTTATATCCATAATACTGGTAATATTCCCCAGCCTTACCAACTTCATCATCAACTTTGGCGCTTTAAACAACGTGCTGGTGGTGGTAATACTATCCATCACGGTGCTGGCCGCCCGTAAAAAGAACCCTCCCAGCGTATTTAAGGCGCCCGGCGGCAACATATTACCCATACTCGTTTTGGTGGTGCTGACGATATGCTATGGCGTTGGTATCTACAGCGATATCCAGGGCGGCACCTACAACATCATCTCGCTGATCGTGGCGACGGTAGGCTACTTTGCGGTAGGTCAGGCGATCTACTTCTTAGGCACCCGCTCCAACAAGGCATAACATACCCCCTTATATCGCGCCGCCGTGGGTAAACCCCACGGCGGTGCAACTTATATGCGAAAGGTCGAAAGCAAAATGAAGCATATAACCGATGACGACTTTGCGATGCGCGATACCTGCGTTGCGCTGGGGAGCTTCGACGGCCTGCATAAAGGGCACCGCGCGGTGCTGGATAGCTTGCTGGCAACGGCCAAAGCCAAAGGGCTTGCGCCCGTGCTGCTAAGCTTTGATGGCGACGCGGCGGCCGAAGGCCCCAAGCGCCTTACAACAGAGGCCGAAAAGCGGCGGCTGCTGGCAAACAGCGGGCTGTTCGCGCTGGTTTCCTTTAAAGCCTGCGGCCTAACCTATGCGGATATATTGCGCGAGGTTGCAGCCAAAGCCTTGGGCGCCAAGGCCGTGGTGGTGGGCGAAAACGACAGCAACCTTGGCGTGCTCCAAGAGCTGGCCGGGGTATGCGGCTACGAGTTGATTACCTGCGGCACGGCAACGCAAGACGGCGCTGAAATAACCACGGCGCGCGCGCTGGACGCGCTTTGCGCGAGCGACTATAAAACGCTCGAAGCGCTGCTGGGGCACCCCTATTTTGTATATGGCAGGGTAGAGGAGGGCAAGCACTTGGGCAGAACGGTGGGCATGCCCACGGCCAATATCGGCTTTGCGCCCAACAAGCAGCTCCCGCCCGATGGCGTATATGGTACGATTACCGAATGTGACGGCAAGGTTTATAAGGGCATGGCGAATATCGGCAAGCGGCCTACGGTGGATAATTACGATTATCTAACGGTCGAAAACTACATATTGGACTTTTCACAGGATATTTATGGCCAATACATATGCATGAACGTGCACACGCAGATACGCGGCGTGGCCAAATTCAACAGCCTCGAAGAGGTAAAAAAGCAGGTGGAGCTGGATATACAGGCAGCCCGCGCCACGCTCGAAGAAAGCATAAAGGCGTATACCGCCTGATTTGCGCAAAGTAAACCCCGCTTGGGCGGCCCGCGGCGGCTTGCCGCTGCGCGCTCCTGCGGCGGTGTTAGGAGGAATAAATGAGTACGGTCCACCGCAAAAATCATATTTTTAGAGCCGATGGCAAGGCGCTGATACTGGCAATGGATCATGGCGCGAACTTCAACGTGCTGCCCGCGCTAAAGGACCCGGGCAAGGTGATACGCGCATGCGCCGAGGCGGGAGCGGACGCGTTCCTTTCCACGGTAGGCATGCTCGACAAGTTCGCGGGCTGTTTTTTGGGCAAGGGCGTGATACTGCGCATCGATGGCGGGGTATCCAAGCTGGGCGCGCACGATAAGCCGCTGCAAACGGTCGTCACGCCGGAACAGGCCTTGGCGATGGGGGCGGATTCCATCATCACCATGTGCTTCCCGGGCTCCCGGTACGAAAACGAGACGCTGGCCTCGCTAACGCGCAACATTCAGCTGGCGCACCGCTGGGGCCTGCCCGTTGTGGCGGAAGCGCTCCCGCGCGGCTTTGAGGGCGGCGAGGACGCGCGCACGGCGGAAAACATCATGTTTGCCTGCCGTCAGGCGGCGGAGCTGGGCGCGGACATCATCAAAACGGAATATACAGGCAGCATCGAAAGCATGCGCACGCTGGTAGAAAGCGTGTATGCGCCCGTCGTCATACTGGGCGGCGCCAAAAAGGTGCCGGAGGAGCAGCTGCTGCAGGAAATACGCGATGCGCTGGATGCGGGCGCGGCGGGCATTGCCATGGGCCGCAATATTTGGGGCCATGCGAACCCGGCCAAGTATACGGCGGCCATCGCCAAGCTGATTCACGAAAACGCGACCGTCGAAGCGGCGCTTCAGGCATTGCAGGCATAGGGCAGGCGTTCTGCCCGGCATAAAATATGGCATCCACGCAAAAAGCGCACCCAAACAGGTGCGCTTTCCTTGTAAGCCCTCGCCGCTTAGGGCGCTTGCACGCTCTTGGGCGCATCGGTATTGGCCTCATAGGGTACGATGGTGCCATCCGCTTTTACATAAAACTGCTCCGTGTTGCCGGCGGTTGTTCCATCCAATACGACATGGTATACCTGATCGTTGAGATAGGTCGCAAAGGTGATGGTTTTAATCTTTGCATCCTTGTACGCCTGCTTAATCGCCGTGCGCACCTTTTCATTCAGCTCGGTCTCCTTCACGGTTTCACCCTCGGCAAAGCCGGTAATGGCGTTTTCCCCGGCAATCGTGCCCGCATCCGTGCCCGGGGGCGTGATAACGCCGGTATCGGGCGCCGCGGGGCTGGCCGGCACAGCCGGCGTGGCAATCGCCGCCGGGGGCGCGGGCGTGGGCTTGGGCGTGTTGTTCTTCATGCAGCCTACCGCAAGCAATAGCAGCAAAAGCGCCAATGCTATCAGTATATTCCTCTTCATCCTTATGTTTATCCTCCTTGCGTTTTGCCGAAGCATTCGGCTTTATGCGTTAGTATGTCCAGCGCGGCGCGCGGTATACCATCGAAATCGCGCCGTGTTAACAAAATATATGGATGTTTTACAGCATACAGCGTGTTTTCGCTGTTTTTAGAATTTTTAACAATCGATTCCGTCAAATTTAGTGAAAATATTCGCAATTATTTGCAAAAAATGAATATTTTTAAATATTAAAATTCATAACGTATTTTAATTACGTTAAGATAACATAAAGAAATTGGTAAAAATAATTAAGAAACGCCACCTTAATGCGCCGCCTCTCTTGAAACGTTCACAGTAAGTACATACAATATATACATAGTGTTCCCTGCTGCGGCATTTCTTATCCCGCTACTTCGCACGGATGCCCATCCCAAGTTTTCGCATCCTAAGTTTTTGCAACTGTATATCCGTTCCCTCTTTTCAAGCGAACCTCTGGGCGCGGCGTTTGCCGTTGCCGATGAGGCCATCCGGTGGGTTAAGAAAAGCTCGTTGCAGATGCTTGAACGCATTATTCTTTAATGGGAGGTATGTATTGTGAATTTTATCGAACAACTCGGCTCGTTCAACAGCGCCCTCAACGGCATCGTTTGGGGCCCCCCGATGCTGATTTTAATCGTGGGCACCGGCATATATCTTTCCACCCGGGTTGGGTTCATCCAATTCCGCCGCTTTGGCCATGCCATGAAGAACACGCTGGGCAAATGCTTCCAAAAGCATGCGGTAACCGATCCCGGCGCCATTTCCCCGGTACAGGCCGTTACCACGGCGCTCGCGGCTACCGTGGGCACGGGCAACATCGTGGGCGTAACCGGCGCCATCGCGGTTGGCGGCCCCGGCGCGGTGTTTTGGATGGAGGTTGCGGCGTTGTTTGGCATGGTCACCAAATATGCCGAGGTCGCCCTTTCCATCAAATACCGCGAACGCAACACCCATGGCGACTGGGTGGGCGGCCCGATGTATTATATTACCAACGGCTTGGGCGCCAAGTGGAAGTGGCTGGGCATCACATTTGCGGTGCTGGGCGCGCTCGCCTGCTTCGGCATTGGCAACATGACCCAAATGAACTCCATCGCAAGCTCCGTTTCGGAGGCGGCCACCATGATTTCGGGCGGCGCTTCCAACGATAATACGGTCAAGTGGATTGCCGGCATCGTGATGGCGATCATCGTGGCGCTAACCTACCTGGGCGGCATCAAGCGCATCGGCCAAGTGACCGAGAGCCTGGTCCCCATAATGGCGGTTATTTACATCATATCTTCCTTTATCGTTATCTTCGCGCACATCGGCAACATCGGCCCCGTGCTTAAGAACATCTTTTGGGGCGCGTTTAACCCCACGGCTGCCGTGGGCGGCGCGATAGGCATCAGCATCAGCACCGCCATGACAAAGGGCGTTGCGCGCGGCGTGTTTTCCAACGAAGCCGGCCTGGGCTCCGCGCCCATCGCGCACGCCGCGGCCGATACCAAGGGCCCGGTACAACAGGGCCTATTCGGCATTTTTGAAGTATTTGCCGATACCACCGTAATTTGCACCATGACCGCGCTGGTTATACTCATGAGCGGCGCCGCCAGCTGGGGTGTGGAGGGCGCGCCCGTTGGCGTTGCGCTCACCACCGCCGCGTTTGCCTCCTACTTTGGCAATGGCGCCAGCATCGTGGTCGCCATAGGCATATCGCTGTTTGCGGGCTCCACCATACTCAGCTGGGGTCTGTATGGCACGCGCTGCGCGGAATACCTGTTTGGGCCCAAGGTCATCAAGCCCTATCAGCTGCTGTTTATCGCGATGCTGCTCGTGGGCGCTACGATGGAGCTGAACCTGGCCTGGGATATTGCCGATACGCTCAACGGCCTCATGGCGATTCCAAACCTGATTGCGCTGCTGGCGCTCTCCCCGATAGTCATCAAACTCACAAGGGAATATTTTGCCAAGGTCGATTCCAACTCGCTGGGGTCCTAACGCCTTGGCATTTACCCATGCGCAAGGCCGGGAGTGAACAGCTCCCGGCCTTTTATGTGAAAGAAATCAAAGGGCTTTATACCGCACAAGCGGAATTTTCAGCATTTCACGGCGCATACCTGCACCTCACGACATTTTAATTATCATAAAGCCTATGTTCAGCTGCCCGAAGCGGATAAAGGACACCGTCATATACAGGGTAAGCAGCGTGAGCAAAACGCAAACCACAAAAATCGCCTTGCGCGCGTGCTTCCCAAGCAGCTTGGCAAGCGCACAAAACGCCGTAATTCCAACGATGCCGCCCAGCGTGTTCATCAGCAGGTCGGTTATATCGCTGCGGCCGATTGCCAAAGCAAATTGAACCGCTTCGAGCAAAAAACTCGTGAGCAGGGCCGCCAAAACGCGCTTTAACAGCGGCCAATTCGGCTTGATCGCCGAGATATAGAAGCCCAGCGGCACAAAAACGGCTATGTTAAACTGCAATTCCCACCGCGCGTTGCCGTTTAGCGGCAGCAGGTTGAGGGCGCGCAGCGTGCCATCGCCCCAAAAGGGCAAGCCGCACTTCCAAAGTATCGCCCAAATGAGGAATAGCAAATAGCCTATGCCCATGCCGAAAATAAGGCGGGTTATGATATCGTTTTTGGCTTCGGCGGGTTTGTTCATTTTGCGTTATGCTCCCCGCACCAAAGCGCGATTTCGGTTATCAGGCCCAGCGGGAGCGGCTGCCTGTGCAAAAGCCGTATGCCGCCCTTTGAGGTATGGAAGCCCTCCAGCCTATCGGCAAAAACAGCCGTCGCCTCGCCGCCGGGGAACAAGCCTATCCACTTCGCAAAGGCCGCAAAATGGATGAGGTTTCTGCCTTCCCAAAACGTGGGCATGCGGTAGCTGATCTTCTCCTTCGTGTGGGGGAGCGCCGCTTTCATGGCGCGGTAAACCTCCCACAAGCGCGGCTGCACATCCAGCGCCTGCCCCGCTATGTAGTCGCCAATCGTCACCGCGCCGCTATCGCAAAAGTGGTGCGGCGGTTCATAGTCAAAGGCGCGGTTGCACCTCGGGCATTTCCACATGCTTTCACCTCAATTTTGACCCCTTACCCCTCGCAAGCCAGCGCCGCAATCGCATCCGCCATCATGCAGGCATCCTCGAATAAAGCATCCAACGCGATGTATTCGTTGGCCTGATGGATGTTGTTTGGCTCACCCGGCCTTTCGCAGCCAAACGCCACGGCATTGGGGATACACCGCGCATAGGTGCCCCCGCCAATGGTCAGAGGGGGCGAAAAATCCCCCGTGCGGGCGCGATATACGCCCAGCAGCGTGCGCACCAACTCGCTCGTGGGCTCCACATAATACCCGGGCTTGCAATCCTGCGCAAACAGCGTTAGCCCCAGCGGCGCGAGTGAGCCTGCCACCGCTTCTTTTAGGGTTTCCAAATCCTTCGAGATGGGCAGCCGATAATCCAGCGCCAGCTCCGCTATGCCCTGCTTGCCCCAGCTTAGTATCGCTACGTTTTGCGTCAGCCGCCCCGAAGCATCCTCGCAGCTTTGGCCCAAGCTTTCGCCATGCAGGTCGCGGGCAAACAGCCCGTGCAGCGCGGCGAGCATCTCGGCATCCTTGCCCGTGAGCGGGAGCTTGCACAGCAGCTCCAACAGCTTTTGCAGCGCGTTTTCACCCAGCTCCGGCGTGGAGGCGTGCGCGCTTGCGCCCTTGATGGCGATGCGGCAGCCGCTGGGGAGGGGTGTGCACGCCGCCTGATAGGGCGCGCAAAGCGGCGCTGCCAAGGCCGCGTCCAGCGGCACCTCCGCCACGGCAAAATCCGGCACGATATTTATGGTGTCGCCGGACTGTATGGTGATATTCGAATCGAATGCGCCGCGAAATCGCAGCTGGCACAGGTGCTTTTCGCCACTGACCAGCGGGTAGTCGGCATCCGGCGAAAAGGCCAGGTCCGGCATACGCTCCACCTGGGCGTAGTGGCGCATGCAGCCCCAGCCGCTCTCCTCGTCACAGCCCAAAAGTATGCGCACCCGGCGCGTGAAGGGCAGGCCGCTTGCCTGCACGGCGGCCAGCGCATACAGCGCGGCCACGGCGGGGCCTTTATCATCCATCGCGCCCCGGCCAAACAGCTTACCCTCGGCCACCGTGGCGGAAAACGGGGGGTACACCCAGCCCGCGCCCGTGCCCACCACATCCAAATGCGCGAGTATACCCAGCTGCTCTTTTCCTTGGCCGCATTCGGCATAGCCTATGTAGCCCTCCAAATTTTTTGTGGCGAGGCCCAGCGAGCCGGCGAGCGAAAGCGCCGCGTCCAGCGCCCGCTTTACATCCTTGCCAAACGGCGCGCCCGGCGCGGGTTCCCCCTTTATGCTGGGTATGCACAGAATCTCCTGCAGCGAGGCTGTAAGCGCGGCGCGATGGTTCTGCAGCCATTGGTCGGTGCGGCTGGGCATATGGTATCTCCCTTCGTACTAGTTGAAGGAGCCAAACCCGCGCCCCACCACCTCTTGCGTTTCGATGATGGAGAACAGCGCGTGCGGGTCCAGGTCCTTTACGATGCGTTTCACGCCCGACAGCTCGGCGGGGCGCATGATGCAATATACCAGCTTGCGGGGCTGCCCGGTGTAGGCGCCCTCGGCCTGTATGTAGGTGACGCCGCGGTGCAGGTTATTTAGCAGCATCGGGGCCAGCTCCTCCCATTTATCCGAAATGATAAACACGCTGACCGTGCGGTTGAGCGCGCGCAGCGCGGCGTTAAACGCCATATTGCAGATGAACATGGCCACCATGGATACCAGCGCCAGCTCCAGCCCCCGCATAAAGCCCAACACGCCCATGATAACCACATTGTATGCGATGCTGATGTTCCCCATGGGGATGGAGTAGCGGCGGCTGAGTATGGAGGTGACGATGTCGGTGCCGCCCATGGTGGCATCCCGCCGTATCACAAACGCGCCGGATACGCCTATGATGGCCGAGCCGGCCGCGGCGGATACCAGCGGGTTTTGCACGCCAAAATCCCAGCCCTGCACCAGGCGCATCGTCACCGCCACTAAAAGCGGGGCCACCGTGCTAAACAGCATGCTTTTGGGGCGCAGGTATTTGAGGCCCAGCAGGCAGGTGGGTATGTTGAGCAGCAATACAAACAGCCAGGTTGGCAGGCCGGAGGAATAGTTGATAAGCATGGCGACGCCGGTTATCCCGCCGGAAAGAAAGCCGTGCGGCACATAAAAACCGGCGAGCGCCGCCGATTGTACAAAGCAGACCACCGCTATCACGGCGAGCGTAATGCAATCCTCTTTTAAATCGAATTTCAAATCGAACTTACGCGCCGGGCGTTTCACTTTGGCGGTAGTTTGTTGCTGCATGAAATATTCCCTTTCCATTTTAGCATACTATTATATTGACCTATATGATACATCATCGCATATTTTTTGGCGCCTGTATATGCGATTATTCACAAAATTTTCATTGTATACCCACCTTGCCAAGGTTACAATGGAATAACCAATTCCACTTTATGGGAAAGAGGTAGCATCATGAACGTTGCGCTTGCGCTGTTATTGGGCCTGGTTCAGGGCCTGTGCGAATTTTTGCCCGTGTCCAGCTCGGGGCACCTGGTATTGCTGCAAACCATATTTGGCCTGCAGGAGGGCACGCTTTTTTTGGATACCATGCTGCATGTGGGCACGCTCTTTGCGGTGTTTGCCGTGTATTGGAGGCAGGTTTGGGATATCCTTCGGCATCCGATCCAAAAAAAGACGGGTATGCTGCTGCTGGCCACCGCCGTCACCACGGCCATCGCGCTGCTCTGCAAGGACATCATATCGGAAGCATACGAGGGGAAGCTGCTGGGCATCGGCTTTTTAATTACCGCGCTGGTGCTGTATGTGGGGGAACGCGCCGCGCGGGGCAAGGGCGATATCGAGAGCATGCGGCCGCATCATGCCGCCGGCATAGGGCTGGTGCAGGGCATCGCCATATTGCCCGGCATATCCCGCAGCGGCTCCACCATCACCGGCGCGCGGCTGATGGGGCTAAATAAAGAGGCGGCGGCGGAGTTCTCCTTCTTGCTCTCCATCCCTGCCATATTGGGCTCACTGGTGCTGCAATTGCCCAATGCCCTGCATGGCGGCGTGGGCTCCATCGGCTGGGGCGCCATTGCCCTGGGCACGGCGGCGGCGGCCTTAAGCGGGTATTTCGCCATCCGTTGGATGCTTCGGCTGCTTCGCACCAAAAGCCTTTTGGGGTTCGCCATATATGTAGGTGCGCTGGGGCTGCTGGTGTTATCCGATCAGCTGATATTTCATGTGTTTTTTTAAAATCTGATGCGGCTTTTAACCCCTTCTTTATAGAGGGGGTTTTATTTTTGAGGGAAGGGGAAGAGGATAAAGGGATTTTGCTTGCGGGGGCAAGCCCCCGTGTCCCCTATCTTTATTGTTTTTTTCTATAAAACTCAACGCTCGTTGTGTTTTGAAAAGTATAATGCTACACTTGTTATATGAAACAAATCAAGACAATAGACGCAGTAGGTCATGTGCTCTGCCATGATTTGACGCGCATTGTAAAGGATGAATACAAGGGCGCGCAGTTCCATAAGGGGCATGTGGTGCGCGAAGAGGATATCCCCATGCTGCTTGCCATGGGCAAGGAGCACCTGTATGTGTGGGAGCTGCAGCCCGGCATGCTGCACGAAGACGATGCCGCCGAGCGGCTTTGCGCCATTACCAAAAACGCGCATATGGCGCGGGGCGAGGTGCGCGAGGGCAAAATCGAGCTGACCGCCGAGACGGCGGGGCTGTTTGTGGTGGATACGGCGCGGCTTTGCGCCATCAATTCCATCGAGGATATCATCATCGCCACGCGGCATGGGTATAGCCCCGTGCAAGCGGGGGATAAGCTCGCCGGTATGCGGGTGATACCGCTGGTGGTGGAGGAAGCCAAGCTTGTTAAGGCCGAGGCCATTGCCGGGGCGGCGGGCGCGCCGCTGCTCTCCCTGCTGCCCTATGTGCGCAAAACCGCCGGGCTTATCACCACCGGCAACGAGGTGCAAAAGGGCCTGATTGCCGATACCTTTACCCCGGTGGTAAAACAAAAGCTGGCCGCCTACGGCATAACCGTTGTGAAGCAGGCGCTGCCCGGGGATGATAACGCCGCGATTCGCGCCGCCATCGAGGATATGCGCGCGGCGGGCGTAGACATCATACTGTGCACCGGCGGCATGAGTGTGGACCCGGATGACAACACCCCCGGCGCCATCAAAGAAAGCGGCGCGCGCATCATCAGCTATGGCGCGCCCGTGCTGCCCGGCGCCATGTTTTTGGTGGGGTATTTCGAAAACGGCCTGCCCATATTGGGCTTGCCCGGCTGCGTTATGTATGCCGCCGCCACCATATTCGACCTGATGCTGCCCCGCGTTGCGGCTGGCCTGCCCATCACCAAGGCGGATATTGCCGCTTTGGGCAATGGCGGGCTGTGCCTGGGCTGCACGCCCTGCCGGTACCCCGTTTGCCCGTTTGGCAAGTAGGGCGGCCGGCCATACCTCACGCTACACCGGCGCACTGTGCGCTTGTGCATATAAATACCTAATTAAAAACGGAGGAGCTAACCTAAAATGAAGAAATTCACCACCATACTGATTGCCCTGCTTATGACCGCCTGCCTGGTTGCGGGCTGTGCGGCGCCCGCCGCCACGCCGGAACCCGCGGCGCCCGTCGCTACCCCCGAGCCCGCGCCACAAGAGCCTGCCCCCACGCCGGAGCCGGAGCCGGTGGAGCTGATCGTATTTGCCGCCGCCTCCATGACCGAGACCATGACGCAGATCGCCGACCTGTATAAGGCCGTGGCTCCCAACGTGACCATCGTATACAACTTCGATTCTTCGGGCACGCTCAAAACGCAAATTCAAGAGGGCGCCGATTGTGACCTGTTCATCTCCGCCGCGCAAAAGCAGATGAACGAGCTGGACAGCAGCAAGGACGCCACCGTTAACCCCGATGCGCTGGACTTTGTGTTGCAGGGCACCCGCCTCAACCTGTTGGAAAATAAAGTCGCGCTGGTCGTACCCGAGGGCAACCCCAAGAGCATAGTAAGCTTTGCGGATATTGCCAACTGCGACCTTATCGCGCTGGGCAACAGCGATGTGCCGGTAGGCCAGTATTCCATCGAAATACTCACCAACCTGGGCCTGCTCGAGGGCTTGGAAAAGGCTAAGAAAATCAGCTATGGCACCAATGTAAAAGAGGTCACCACGCAGGTGAGCGAAGCCTCGGTAGACTGCGGCATCGTCTATGCGACGGATGCGTTCTCCGCCGGGCTCGCCGTGGCCGATTTGGCCACCGCCGATATGTGCAAGCAGGTCATCTATCCCGCCGCCGTGCTAAACGTGAGCAAGCAGCAGGATGCGGCCAAGGCTTTCCTCGCCTATCTGCAATCGCCGGATGCGCTGGCCGTGTTCGAAGGCGTAGGCTTCGCGCCCGCCGCATAATGCCTTTAGGCAAAAAGATTTTGTTCTCGTCACAAGCGCGCCTTCGGGTTGCGCTTGTGTGCGTATAGCAAACCCTTAGGAGGATACACGCATGGATTGGTATCCGCTCTATAACTCCCTGCGCATCGCGGCAATATCCACGTTTGTCACGTTCTTTTTCGGCATATTCTCGGCGTATTACATAGCCAAAACGCCGCGTGTCATAAAGGGCCTGCTCGATGTGGTGCTCACCCTGCCGCTCGTGCTGCCGCCCACCGTGGTGGGCTACCTGCTGCTGCGCGTGCTGGGGCCCAAGCGCCTGATTGGCGCGTGGGTGCTGGCCGTGTTCGATACCAAGCTGGTGATGACATGGTGGTCCGCCATATTCGCAACGGTGGTGGTCTCCTTCCCGCTTATGTATCGCACGGCGCGCGGCGCGTTTGAGGCCTTCGACCCGGCGCTGGCGTATGCCGGGCAAACGCTGGGGCTTTCCAACAGCTATATATTCTGGCGCATCCGCCTGCCCTACTGCCGGCAGGGCATATTGGCCGGGGCGGTGCTCAGCTTTGCGCGCGCGCTGGGCGAATATGGCGCCACCAGCATGCTGGCGGGCTATACGCCGGGCCGCACCGCCACCATCTCCACCACGGTATACCAGCTGTGGCGCACCGATAACGACGCTTTGGCGTTTAAATGGGTGATGATCAACATCGCCATCTCGTTTGTGGTGCTCATGGCGGTCAATATGCTGGAGCGGCGTGAACGCGCGCAAAAGGAGGTGCGCCGCGCATGAGCTTATATGTGGATATTGAAAAGACGCTGGGCGCGTTCCATCTGCGGGCGCAATTTGAAAGCGGGGCACAAACGCTGGCGCTGCTGGGCGCCTCGGGCTGCGGCAAGAGCATGACGCTCAAGTGCATCGCGGGCATCGAAACGCCGGACGCGGGCCGCATCGCGCTCGATGGCCGGGTGCTTTTCGACAGCGCCGCCCACATCAACCTTTCGCCGCAGCGGCGGCGGGTGGGCTACCTGTTCCAGCAATATGCGCTGTTCCCCAATATGACGGTGTTCCAAAACATCGCAACGGGGGCGCACGCGCGGCATAAGGCGCGGCGCCGCGAGAGCGTGGCCGAAAAGCTGGCCATGCTCCGCTTAAGCGACATCGCCCACCTTCGCCCGCATCAGCTTTCGGGCGGGCAGCAGCAGCGCGTGGCGCTGGCCCGCATACTCGCGAGCGAACCGCAGGCCATTTTGCTGGATGAGCCGTTTTCCGCACTGGACAGCTACCTAAAGTGGCAGCTCGAGCTGGAGCTGAGCGATGCGTTAGCCGCCTTCCACGGCGTGCGCATGTGGGTTTCGCACGACCGGGATGAGATATTTCGCAACTGCGGGGAGATATGCATTATGGAGGAGGGCAAAACCCAGCCCGTGCGCGAAAAGCACGCCCTGTTCGATAGCCCCGGCACCGTGGGCGCGGCCCGGCTTTCGGGCTGCAAAAACTATGCCGCCGCCCGCCCCGCAAGCATACCCCGCCACGTAACCCTGCCGGAGTGGAACCTATGCCTCGAAACCGAGGAGGATGTGCCGCCCGATATATGCCAGGTGGGCATCCGCGTGCACAGCCTGCGGCTGTGTGAGCCCGGCGCCCCAAACGCCATCCCTTGCACGGTGGCGCGCGCCGTAGAGGATGTGCTTTCCGTCATACTTATGCTGCGGGTGCAGGGCGCTTTGCCCGGCGCGCCCCTGCTGCGGTTTGAATTGCCCAAGGCGCAGTGGCAGGGCGACTCCGCCGCGTTTTGCATACAAATATGCCCAAAGGATATTTTGCTGCTGGGCTAACCCTCTTGCATTGCGGCAATAAAAAAGCGCGCCATTTGGCGCGCTTTTGTTTTTGCAGCGGTTTATCGCTCATTTTGTCAAATATTGCTCTAAATAATGTGGAGCAGCAGCAGCGCCAGCTGCAGCACCAGCATGAGGGCAAACGCCAGCAGCGCGATCCTTCGTCCATAGGTAATATCCCGCTTTACGCTCCGCGCCACCATAGAGGGCACCAGCATCATGAGTATCAGCGCCAGCGGGAACCCGTATGCCGAAAAGGTCTCCGTTCGGGCAAAGTAAAGGCCCAGCCCCGAGATTACACCCAGCGCCCCGCCGCATATCGCCTGCCACGCTTTCCACTGCGCGGGGGGGATGGCGGCTACCTTGCGCTCCAGGTCGCTTGGCTCCAGCTCTATGTCCTGCTGTTCTTCGGTTGTTTCCGGCTCGTTTTCATCCTGTATGCCCTGCTGTTGTTCTGCCGATTCCAGCCGGGTTTCATCTTGCTGCATATGCCACGCTCCCTTTGTGAGATGGTTTGAGTATATCGCACCTGTTCCATTTTGTAAACCGGCCGCAGGCATGCTATAATAAAGTAATTTCTGCACCGCATGAAGGAGCGCTATGCAATACCAAATCGGCTGGGCAGGCCCCGGCGATATCCCCGCACTCAAGGCGCTGTGGCGCGTATGCTTCGGCGACCCGCCTGCTTATATCGATGGGTACTTTCGCGCCGTGTTCCCCCGCGCCCGCGCCGTGGTGGCGCGCTGCGGCGGCGCACCGGTGGGGGTTATCCACCTGCTGCCCGCCATGCTGCGGCAGGGTTCCACAGCTTCCCCCGCCTATTACGGCTACGCCATAGGCGTGCTGCCCGCGCACCGGCAAAACAACCTGTGCGCGCGCATGCACCGCTTCCTATACGAGCATTGCGACGCCACGGGGCGGGGCTACCTTCTGCACCCCGCCAACCAAAGGCTGGCAAGCTATTATGCCCGCATCGGCCTTGCGCAGCCCTGCGCCATCCGCCGCGCGGCGCTGGAGCTGGCCGCGCCGCCCCTGGACTTTACCTGTGAACCGCTCACCCCGGCCTGCTTCGCCGTGCTGCGCTCCGCCTGGCTGCAAGCGAACGTGCCGGCGCATATCGCTTATGATGAAGCCACCTTGGCATATATACTCGCCGAAAATGCGGGCAACGGCGGCTTTGCCTACCGCATCATTTTAGATGGCAAAGACTATGCCCTGCTGGGCCGCTGCCAGGGCGGCACCTTGGCCCTGCTCGAAACCACGCTGCCTGGGGAACTGCTTTCGCCCGTGGCCGCGCGGCTTGCGCACGATAGGCATGCCGCCCGCGCCTATGCGCTTTGCCCGGCAGGCAGCGCGCTGCCCGGCGAGGATATAGCGTGGTGGGGGCTGGGCTATGGGCCCGGCACGCCCAAGAATGTGTATTTGAATTTGGTGATGGATTGATATTTCTCTAACCCCTTGTTTTAAGCGCCATAGTTGCATCGCTTGCCTGTTGGCGTTGACCGAACATAAAAATTATATTATTAAGGAGAAATTATGCATACTTTACATCGCCCTTTGCGCCTTGCCGCGGTTTTTCTCATCATGCTTTTGCTGAGCGGTGTCTTGCTTCCGCAGGCCGCGTTCGCGGCGGATGCGGTCAAAAAAACCACCAACGATACCGTGGTCACTACGGCTTCCATCAACTTTAGAACAGGCCCGGGGACCAAATACAGCGCGATAGAGGGCGGCATACCGGCCGGCGCAACGCTTGCGCGCATAGGCACCAACGGCAAATGGTCGCTGGTGGTTTATAACGGTGCGCAGGGCTGGGTAAGCACCAAATACGTTAAGGCGGCTGCCGGCAATGCGGGCAGTGTGGCCGCCGCGGCCACCAACAAGCTGCCCACCAAGAAGGAACGCGATAAGCTCACCAGCGAAGCGGTTAAGGCGTTTAAGGCGCAATATATCCATGCGGGCATGAGCGATTATGATAAAGCCAACGCGATATTTTCTTACTTGTATAACAATGTGGCGTTCCAGGATGATCAATCCAACGAGGCGTATAAAACCAATTTTGGCAACCAGGCCTATGCCGCGCTCGTGTTAAAAAAGGCCGCGTGCTCCGGCTTTTGCAAGGCGGTCACGCAGCTTTGCGGCGCCGCGGGGCTTAAGAGCAAGCATATCAACGCCGGCAAGTGGAAGCATCAATGGAACATGGTCAAAATAGATGGCACATGGACGCTGATGGACGCGCAAGGCGGGTACTTTGGCAATGGCTGGCTGCCGATGTACCGGCAGTTTTATGGCAATTTCGGCTATTGACATGTATTACCCCATCCAAATCCCCTATATCCTAAGCCGGGAGTTTTCTCAAAACGTGCAATATGCCGAGGAAACGATCCCGCAGCTGAGCGGCTTCGTCATCTGCTTTTGGGAGATGCGGCCGCGCTCCGCCCGCAAAACCTCCATCGAGAATATCATCATCGCCGATGGGTGTATCGACCTTGTGGCGAGCTTGGATGAACGGCAGGTTGGCTTTGTGGGGATGCGCAATACCGATTTTCATTTTAAGGTAGACCTGCCCGCGCATTTTATGGGGGCGCGGTTAAAGCCGGGCGCGTTTTTTCAGCTGACCGGACTGCCCGCAACGGCGGCGATGGATTGCTTTGTGCCGGTGGAAGCCGCCTGCGCGGGCTTTGACCGCGACAGGTTCTTTTCGCTCCCCTTCGAGCAGGCCAAGGCATACTTCATAAGCTTTTTCCAAACGTTAACATGCGGCCGGGCGCCCAGCCGTTTTACTTCCTTATTCGATGAGCTAAGCCTGGGCGTTGTGCCCACCGCGGCGGAATTGTATCAATTGCTGCATTTCACACCCCGGCAATGCCAGCGGCTGTTCTTAAAGCACTATGGGCTGCCCCCCAAGGTCGTGCAGAGCATCGTGCGCTTTCATAAGTGCCTTGCGGTTTTAACCGCAAACGGGGCGACCTTGGGCGATGGCCTAAGCAGCGCCGGGTATTATGACCAGGCGCACTTCATTAAGGATTTTAAAAAGAACATAGGCATCACACCCCGGGAATTGATCCGAATTTACCAAAATTGACGCATTTATACAATACTTTCATCGGCGCTTCCCCTATACTTATCCATATCAATAAAGGGGGGCTTTGCAATGTACACAAATATGACGACCAACCTGATGGTGGAAAGCGTCGATGCATCCGTTGCGTTTTATCGGGATATATTGGGGTTTTCGATCGTCGCCTCGGTGCCCGGTAAAAAGGACGCGCTGCAATTCGCCATTTTGGCCAAGGACAACCTAACGCTCATGCTGCAGGAGCGCACCAGCCTGGCGGAGGAATACCCTACCTTAGCCACTGCCAGGGTGCGGCCCTCGGCAACGCTGTATATCAATACGGATGATTTAAATGGCCTGTATCAAGAGCTTAAAGCGAAGCACGCCATACTTTGCGATATGCACACCTCGTTTTATGGCGCCAAAGAATTTGCCATTGCGGATACGGATGGGTATGTGCTCACCTTTGCGGAGCAAGCGGGCGCGTAGGCAAAGCAAGCAACCCCGCATAAAATAAGAGAGGCTCGGTAGACGAACCTCTCTTTTTTTGCGCAAGGAATTTGATGTTACGCCTTTGGCGCCGTGATTTTATTGAGCGCCCACACAAACGCCCATATGGCGCAAATTACGAGGAACACGCCCAGTATGCCCTTGCCCAGCAGGGGGAGCACCTCTATCAGCGCCGCGCCGTCTATATGAAAATCAAACATCGTTTTCTCCTCCCCTTATAGCGCCGCAAGGGCGTTTTCTACCAAGGTAATCACCAGGCCGCCCGCGATGACGGAGGCGATTTGCCCGCTCACGTTGGCCCCGGCCGCATGCATCAGCAAGAAGTTGGCCTGATCCTCCTCACGGCCCATCTTGTGCACCACGCGGCTGGCCATGGGGAAGGCGGATATGCCCGCGGCGCCTATCATGGGGTTGACCTTGTTTTTGGTAAATAGATTCATCAGCTTGGCGAACATCACGCCGCCTACCGTATCGAATATAAACGCCACCAGGCCCAGCAGCAATATCACCAGCGTCTCTACCGTAACGAACATCTCCGCCCGCATGCGGAAGGCTACCGCAAGCCCCAGCAGCAGCGTGATGAGGTTGGCGAGCTCGTTTTGCGCGCTTTGGGATAAGCTGCCCAGCACGCCGCATTCGCGCACGAGGTTGCCAAACATCAAGAAGCCGATGAGCTCGGCGCTCTTGGGCGCTATGGTGCCGGCCACCAACGTTACAAATATGGGGAACAGTATGCGCGTGATGCCGGATACTGCGCTGGGTTTGTAGGGCATCCGTATCAGCCGCTCCGCACGGGTGGTGCACAGCTTAATGATGGGCGGCTGCACGATGGGCACCAGCGCCATATAGCTGTAGGCGGCCACCATGATGGCGCCCTGATATTTGGATTGGAAATAGTTTGCCACATAGATGCTGGTGGGGCCATCCGCCGCGCCGATGATGGCGATGCTGGCCGCGTCCGCTAAGCGGAAGCCCAGCAATACGGCCATCCCCAGCGTAAAAAATATGCCGAACTGCGCCGCCGCGCCGAACAGCATCATCTTGGGGTTGGATAGCAACGGGCCAAAGTCTATCATGGCGCCTATGCCGATGAACAGCAGCAATGGGAACAGCTCGGTGGCGATGCCCGCGTTAAACAGCGTTTCGATAGCTTCGGTGTTGACGAAGGGCAGGTTGACCAATATGGCGCCAAAGCCCATGGGCAGCAGCAGCGAAGGCTCCATATTGCGGCCGATCGCGCACCATATCAGCGCGCCGCCAATGGCGATCATCAGCGCCTGCTGCCATGTAAAATTGCCTACGTTCCCGAATAATTCTACAATGAGTTGCAAAATAATAATCTCCTTTATCTTGTGTTTTATGATAAGCACCGCTTAAGAAAATTATTCTGTGTTATGTAACAAGCCCCATATAAACCCTGTTTATACAAGCTTTGGAGGGAATCCTGCCATCCTCCCCCATTCTATTACTGTTTCTATTATAGTGCGTGGAAAATCGTTTGTAAACAAGCAGTTTCGTATATTTTATAGTGGCGGCCCCGCTCTGTGTGAAAAAGCCGAATTTCGGTCAGGGCGGCCGCGTTTTTAACACAAAAGCCCCCCAAAGGGGGGCTTTATCAGGCGATGTAAGGGTTACTCGTCCGCCGCGTGATCCAGCGCCCAAAGGCCGTTTGCCGACAGCACGGGCAGGGAGAGCACGATGGACTGCGCTTTGCTGTTAAACCCCGCCTCGGCTATGACGGACTTCATGATTTGGTTTTTACACGCGTGCTGGCAAACGATAAAGACGATCTCCTTTTCATCGGAGATGGAAACGCCAAAGAATTTCTTCTTTTCTTCCAGCCCTATGCCTCGGGCATGAATCACCGTGCCGCCGGTGGCGCCTCCCATCTTTGCCGCGTTCACCACAAGATCCGTATAGCCTTCATTCGCGATTACCATAATCAGCACAAAGGGTGTTTCTTCAGCCATGGGGTCTTCCATCCTTTCCGTTTCATGACCATCTGTCAGCATTTTTATAGCGGTAAGGCCCCCAACACTGCTGATTGGGAGCGTTAATACGATGCCCCGCCCGGGCACGCCTATCTGCAAGTCCCTCTTTAGCCCTTTGATGATGGGCTTTATGTTTTCGCCCTGCGCAACAGAAAACAGGATGCCCTTTTCCACCTCTTCCAGGCCCAGCAGGTCCAGCGTTTCTTTGGTGGCCGTGCCCTTGCCAAAAGAGGCCAACACAACGGAAACGCCATGCTCCTTGTAAAACTGGATAAACTCCTCGCAAAGCGCCCTGTCCGTTATTGTTAAAACAAGAGATATATCAAACATCTTCATCCTTCTCGCTCACAAAAGCTGCTTTATATTTCGATTATATCCAGGTCATCCACCTGCAATGTAACCACATCGCGCTTGGTTTTTGCCTGAATCCTTTTTAAGCGCACCCCGTAGAAAATGCCCAGCACCTGTATCGTAATAAGCGGCGTCATAGCCACCATGGCCACCACGCCAAAGGCATCCGTAACGATGTTGCCGCCCAAAGCATCGCATATGCCGATGGCAAACGGCAGCAAAAACGTGGCGGTCATAGGCCCGGAGGCCACACCGCCGGAATCGAACGCGATGGCGGTAAACAGCTTGGGAACAAAAAACGTGAGCAGCAGCGCCAACGCATACCCGGGCACCAAAAACCAAAATATGGGTATGCCGCAAAGCAGCCGCAGCATCGAAAGCCCCAGGGATATACATACGCCTATGGAGAGGCTCAGCTTCATGGCCTTCGCGGGGATTGCGCCCGAGCTAAGCTCCTCCACCTGCTTGTTCAAAACGTGCACCGCGGGCTCCGCCGCCACTATGAAATATCCTATCGCCATCCCGATCGGGAGTATGATCCAATTATAATGCAGCCCGGCTATGAGGTGGCCTATAAAATACCCCACCGGCATAAAGCCCACGTTTACGCCTGTCAAAAACAGCACGAGGCCCAGGTAGGTATATACCAGCCCCATCACGATTTTTAAGAACGTATGCCGGTTCATCTTAAACCAAAACAGCTGAAATACGAGGAAGAACAGCGCGATGGGGCCCAGCGCGAGGGCGACCTCTTTAAAATAATTGGGGAAGCCGGCTTGGATATTGGTAAACAGCCCCCAAAGCTGCTGCGAATCGGCCACGCTCTGCACCACGACGGGCGTGTAGTCGCTGCTGACCGGGTGATAAACCAGGCCGATGATGAGCGTGGTTAAAATGGGGCCAACGGAGCAGACCGCGACCATGCCAAAGCTATCGGTACTGGCGTGTTGATCGCTGCGGATGGAGGAAACGCCTATGCCAAACGCCATAATGAAGGGCACCGTCATAGGCCCGGTCGTGATGCCGCCGGCATCGAAGGCGACCGCCAAAAAATCGCCGGGGGCGAAAAACGCCAGCCCGAATACGATCGCATAAAGCGCGATGAGTATATGCGAGATGGAAACCGAAAACAGGATGCGCAAAAGCGCAATCACCAAAAACAAACCCACGCCCACCGCGATGGAAACGATTAGCACCAAATTGGGGATGGAGGGTATTTGGTTGGCGAGCACCTGCAAATCCGGCTCCGAAATCGTGATGATTATGCCGATAATCAGGCCCACGGCCAGCACGACCCACAGCTTGCGCGACTTGGTGATGAATGCGCCGATGCGTTCGCCGATGGGGATCATGGCGATATCCGCGCCCAAGCTGAATAAGCTCATACCAAACACCAGCAAAACCGCGCCAATGACGAAAGCCATAAACATACTCGTGGGTACAGGCGCGATAGAAAAGCACAAAGCGATAACGATGATGGCTACCGGGAGAACCGCGCGCAGGGATTCTGAAAATTTTTCGTTTAATATGACTTTGAGTTGCTTCAATCAAACGCTCCTCTCTCTCGATATGTACTTCAATTATACCATGTTTGGAGATAAAATCATAATATTTGCTTCAGCCCATCCTGCGCACCCGTTCAAAAGAGAGGGGATTTCTTCTTGAAAAACGTTTTGCGGGGGCAAGCCCCCGCAAACAAGAAGTTTTGATGTTATTGCCATCTTTAACCCCGCAGGGGGTTAGCTTAAATACAGCAGCCGCTCATAATACGCAAGCCCGTTGAGCAAAATTTTCTCGTCAAAATCGAAGGTGTTGGCGTGCAGGGGCGCTGTATCCCCGGCGCCCAAAAACGCGAATAGGGTGGGCACCCGCTGGCCGTAAAACGAAAAATCCTCCGAGGTCATGCTGGGCGCGGCAAGCAACCGGGGCGCCTCCGCCCCCAAATGCGCCATCACCCGCGCATACAGAGCGGGGTCGTTTAGGGTGGGCGGGAAGCCCTCGTTTATATGTATGTTGAAGGCGCAGCCGGTTTCTTTTTGGAGCGCATCGGCGATTTCGCGCAGGCGCAGCTTCATTTGCGCAAACACCCCCGCGTCGAAGGAACGCAGGCTGCCCAGCAGCTCGGTATCGGCGCTGAGCGCATTGCGCACCGTGCCGCTGTGCAGGTACCCAAACTTGAGCAAACGCGGCTCGTCGGGCGGGAACTCATTTTGCGCCATGGCGTAGGCGTCGCACAAAAACCGCGCCCCGGCCAGCAGCGCATCCGCGCCCTCGGCGGCTTTGGCGATATGCACGCTTTTGCCCGCGATGTGCACGCTCACCTCGCTGCTTTGCGCCATCATGGCCCCGGGCTTTGCGGCCAGCTCCCCCGCGGGCAGGCCCGGCCAAATATGCAGCGCAAACAGGCGGCGCACGGCATATTGCTCCAGCACGCCGCTCTCGCAAAGCCGCTTTGCCCCGCCGGTGGTTTCCTCGGCGGGCTGAAACAGCAGCAGCACGTTGTGCGGCAATGCTTGCAAGCGCGCCCCTATCGTTTGCGCCAGCGCCAGCAGCAGCGCCATATGCCCATCGTGCCCGCAAGCGTGCATCTGCCCCGCGATGCAGGAGGCATAGGGCTGCCCCGTTTGCTCGGCGATGGGCAGCGCGTCCATATCCGCGCGGAAGGCGATCGTATCCGCCTTGCCCGCGTCAAAAAAGGCGCACACGGCGTTTTCGATGGGCTCCGTAACGCGGCAGGGCAGGCCGCTTAGGGCGCCGCGTATATATTGCGCGGTTTGCGGCAGCGCGCTATCCAGCTCGGGGATGCGGTGCAGCGCGCGCCGGTATTGCGTTAACAGCTCTTGCATGGCAAACCTCCCGTTTGCCTGATTATAGCCTGCCCGCCCCCCCAATAGCAAGCAATTCCGTATTGACTTCACATCGAATACATGATACTATCCTTAACAAGATAGAGGCGCGGATGCGACCAGCACTGTAGGAGCCGACGGGTTATGATTGCGGTGTGCAGCAATTCCGCCGAATTCTGTTCACAGGTATGTGGGCGGGATGGGATTGGGGAGAATATCTCCAACACTGTCTGCAACATGTTTGCAGGGGCGCTGTCTGGCTGATGAAATAGCTTCTTTGGTTCGCAGCCAAAGGATATATTCACCGATATAGCCGTCAAGCGTTCCGCCTGGCGGCTTTGCTTTATCGCTTGGCCCGGGGCAAAGCATAACGGCGGCAAGCATGCAGCAAATTGAAATAGTATATCGCCCCGCATTTTAAACGACACAGAAAGGAAATATACCTATGCATATCCAAGGCTCTATGGTTGCTCTCGTTACCCCCTTTCACCAAGATGGCAGCGTGAATTTTGAAAAGATTGCCGAATTGATCGAGTTCCAAATCGCGGGCGGCACCAAGGGTATCATCACCCTGGGTACCACGGGCGAATCCTCCACCATGACCAACGAGGAGGATGACGCGGTATGCCGCTTTACGGTCGAGAAGGTGAACGGGCGCATACCGGTCATAGCGGGCAGCGGCTCCAACTGCACGCAAACCATGCTCGACCGCAGCCTGCGCTATGAGCGGATGGGTGTGAACGGCCTGCTTGTCATCACGCCTTACTACAACAAAACCAACGAAGAGGGCATGTATCGCCACTTTGCCACCGTGGCGGACGCGGTGCATATCCCCTGCATACTCTATAACGTGCCCGGCCGCACCGGCTGCTCCATATCCGAAAACGTGGTGCGCCGTCTGGCTCCGCACCCCAATATCATGGGCATAAAAGAGGCTTCGGGCGATATGAGCTATGCCTCCCGCATCGCCAAATATTTAAACGAGGATTTCGCCATGTACAGCGGCAACGATGATGTGATCGTGCCCATACTGTCGATAGGCGGCAGCGGCGTCATATCGGTGTGGGCCAACATGCAGCCCCGCGAAGCGCAAACCCTGGTGGCGGATTATTTTGCCGGCCGGCAGGATGCGGCGCTTGCGTCGCAGCTCAAGCACCTAAATTTAATCAACGCGCTGTTCTGCGAGGTCAACCCCATCCCCATCAAGGCCGCGTTAAACATGATGGGTCTGGAAGTGGGCCCCACCCGCCTGCCGCTCTATGACATGAGCGCGCCCGCGGCCAACAGGCTCCATGCCGCCATGCAGGAAGTGGGGCTGCTGTAATGGATATCCTGCTGCTTGGGTATGGCCGCATGGGGCGCATGATCGAGCAACTCGCTTTGGCGGCGGGCGACCGCGTTGCGGCCGCCATCGATATAGATAACGCCCACGAGCTGGCAACGCTGGGTAAGGTCGCCGATGTCGCCATCGACTTTTCGGCCCCGGCGCTGCTGCCCCAAACCACGGCCTACATACAGCGCACCAAAACGCCGCTGCTATCCGGCGTCACCGGCTGCAGCGAGGCGCAGCTTGCGGCGCTTGGCGCGCTGGGCGCCTATGCGCCGGTGCTGCACAGCGCCAACTATTCCATCGGCGTTGCGGTGTTTAAAAAGCTGCTCGAAGCCATCGCCTCCACACCGCTGATGGACTTTGACATCGAGCTTACCGAAACCCATCACAACCAAAAGGCCGATGCGCCCAGCGGCACCGCCAAGCTGCTGCTGGCCGCGCTGGACCCGCAGGGGGCGCGCACGCCGGTATATGGCCGCGAGGGCCTGTGCGGCAAGCGAAAGCCCAATGAGATCGGCGTGCACGCGCTACGCGGCGGCACGGTGGCCGGCGAGCATTCGGTGCTGTTCTTTGGCGAGGATGAAGCCTTCGAGCTGACGCACCGGGCCGCCAGCCGCAAGATATTCGCGGCGGGGGCGCTTAAGGCCGCGCGCGCGCTTATTGGCAAACCGAACGGACGCTATACGCTCGAGCAGATATTGTTTGGGGAGGGCTGACCTGCATGGATACCTATGAACTGATACGCTATATTGGCGGGGCAAAAAAGAAAACCCCGGTCAAGCTATATATAAAAGAAAACGCGCCCATCGACTATGGCGAGGCGCAGGTGTTTGGCGCGGGCGATAAAATCGTGTTTGGCGATTGGGCGGCGCTCTCGCCCATACTCGAGGCCAACCAAAGCGCTATCGCAAGCATCGTGATAGAGAACGACTGCCGCAATTCGGCCATCCCCCTTTTGGATGTGAAAAATCTCCACGCCCGCATCGAGCCGGGCGCCATCATCCGCGAGCATGTGCAAATCGGCGATAACGCCATCATCCTAATGGGCGCGATACTCAATATCGGCGCCAGCGTGGGCGAGGGCAGCATGATCGATATGGGCGCGATATTGGGCGGCCGGGCCGCCGTGGGCGCGCACTGCCACATAGGCGCCGGCGCGGTGTTGGCCGGGGTTATAGAGCCGGCCAGCGCGCAGCCCGTCGTCATAGAGGATGGCGTGCTCATAGGCGCCAACGCCGTTATACTAGAGGGCGTGCGCGTGGGCAAAAATTCCGTGGTCGCCGCGGGCAGCGTGGTGCTTGCGGATGTGCCCGAAAACGTGGTGGTGGGCGGCGTGCCCGCCCGCATACTCAAAACCAAGGATGCAAAGACGGCTTCCAAAACGGAGCTGTTGGAGGCGTTAAGGCAGCTGTAGGGAGGAGCGTCCTCCCTTTGCCCCTCCTTACCAAGGAGGGGATTTTCTTTTTAAGGAACGTCCGCAGCAAAAAACAAAAAACCCGCAAATCCCCCTTGATTTACAGGGACGGTATAGTATAATTATTATACGAAGCATACAAAGCCTTGCGCATTTTTTACGCTAAACGATAGCAGTCTTATGTACATGGAGGATAAACCGCGTGACGATCGATGCGCTGTTGGCGCTGCCCGCGCTGGAGGCACTGGAACTTGTGGCAGGCAAGGCCGGGGCAGGCCAGCATTTCTCCACCGTTGCGGTGGTAACCGGGCTGGATGCCGCCATGCCAAGTGGGGCGTTTGCGCTTGCCACGGCTCAAGCGATAGAGCATTGCGCGTTAGAAGCGCTGGTGCAGGGCCTGCATGCGCAGGGCGCGGCGGGCTTGGGCATATGGTCGCGCGGCGCGGGGAGCATATCGCAGGCGGCGCGCAGGCAGGCGGATGCGCTGAGCTTCCCGCTGGTTGCGCTGCCGGCAAGCTGCGAGGTAAACGAGGTGCAGCGCATTGCGCTGTGCGGCTTGGTGGAGTATCAGGGGGCGCTGCTAAGGCAGGCGGAGCACCTGCACGGCTCCAAGGCGCTGCTCGAAGGGCAATATCGCAATGCGTTTTTGGAGGACCTGCTGCGCAACAACGTGAAGGCCGAAACCGAGATACACAACCGCGCAAACCTGTTTGGCTGGGATTTTAGCGAGGGCGGCCAGGTGGCCATCGTGGATATCAACAATATCAAGCGATATTATACCAAAAATTTGGACTTGCAGACCAACGCGCGGCTGGAGGCCTGCGCCCAAACCATATTCGACGCTTCGATACAGGCGATGCGGCAGGTTTTCCCACAGGCCAAGCATTACCGGCAGAGCGACACCATCGCGTTTATACTCCCTGCGCCCCGGCAGGAGCAGGAGCTTTTGCGCGCGGGGCTGCACAAGGTATTTGCCGCCGTGCAAAAAAAGCTCGCCGGCGCCGTGCCCTTTACCATCATCATGGGGGTGGGGGAATACTTTGGCAACATAAAGGATATACATCACAGCTATACGCAGGCGCGCGCCTCCATCGACTTGGCGTACCAATTAGAACGCTATGACTGCGTGCTGTTCTACGATTCCCTGGGTATATACCGGCTGCTGTACACCACGGCGGGCAGCGAGGAATCCCGCGAGTTTTATGCGCAATACATCCCGCCCATCGTGGAGCACGATAAACGGTATAAATCCGACCTGCTGCTCACGCTGCAGGCCATTACCCGGTGCGGCTGGAACCTGAAGAGCGCGGGGGATATGCTGTTTATCCATTACAACACGGTGAAATACCGGTTTTCGCGGATATGCGAGGTGACGGGGCTGGATTTGCGGGACCATGAGCAGCGGCTGGCGATTGAAATCGCGCTGAAGCTGTATATGATAGGGAACCATCAGTGGCTATGAGGGGGGGCGCTTTTCCCCTCCCCAAGGAGGGGGAACTGTATTAAGAGGTTTTACTTGCGGGGGCATATCCATCCCGAATCATTTTGGGATACAAGGGGGGCTGGGGTGGCAAATTATGGTATACATCATCTTAGTAGCCGCAAGCTTTATAGCCGCTTTTGTGTCGGGCGCGGCCGGGTTTGGCGGGGCGCTGCTGCTGCTCCCCGTGGTAACGGCCTGCGTGGGGGCGCAGGTCGCCGTGCCGGTGCTCACCATCGCGCAGCTGATGGGTAACCTTTCGCGCATGGCGTTCGGGTGGAAGCAGATAGACTGGAAGCCCGTGGGGCTGTTTTGCACAACCGCGCTGCCCGCGGCGGCGCTGGGCGCGTTTGGCTTCGCGCTGCTGCCCAAAGGCCTGGTGACCCGCTGCATCGGCGCGGCGCTCATCGCGCTGGTTCTGTTCAAAATAATCAAGCGAGCCGAATTTCGGGCGGGCGATAAAACCATGCTGCTGGGCGGCGCCGTGGTGGGGCTGCTATCCGGCCTGGCGGGGAGCGGCGGGCCTATCGGCGCGGCGGTGTTTTTATCGTTAGGGCTGCCGCCGGTCGCCTATATCGCCAGCGAAGCCGCCACCGCCACCGCCCTGCACATACTCAAAACGGTAATTTACAGCCAGCTGGTCAACATAAATGGCGCGGCAATCCTCACCGGCCTCATCATGGGGCTGGCCATGATAGGCGGAACCTTTTGCGCCAACAAAATCATACAAAATATGGAAAAGGGCAAGTTCCAAAACTATGTGGCGGCATTGCTGCTCCTCGTCGGCCTGTATATGCTGGGCTTTGGCGCTTAGCCAAAAAGGAAAACAATGGGCTTGAAGGAAAGGGCAAAACGGCTGGCGACCGATATCCCCGCCGTGTTTATCGCCCTGCAAAAAAAGGAAACGCCGGTTATGGCAAAAATACTCGCGGGCATCACGGTGGGATATGCGCTTTCGCCCTTGGATTTGATACCCGACTTTATCCCCGTGCTCGGATATTTGGACGATGTGCTATTGCTGCCCTGCTTCATCGCGCTGACGGTTCGGCTTATACCCAAGGACCTGTTTGCGGCGTGCCAAAAGGAGGCCGAGGGCCTTTGGGCGCAGGGCAAGCCCAAAAAATGGCGCTATGCGCTGCCCATCGTTTTTGTTTGGCTGCTGTTGCTCTTTTTTATTTTGAAAGCGATACTGTTCTCCAATTGAACGAAACCCGGGTGGAATGCACGCAAAGCGGCGCTTTTCCTTGCGGAATTGGGGGCATCGCGTTATAATGGTTGCCGGTATTGCGATGAAAAGGAGACGGCCTGTATGATGACGGATCTCACATCGGGCAAGCCCGCCCGGCAAATTATAGCGTATGCGCTGCCCATGCTGCTGAGCGTGCTGTTCCAGCAGCTTTACAACATGGCGGATAGCGCCATCGCCGGGCTGTTTTCGGGTAAAAACGCGCTGGCGGCGGTGGGGGCGAGCGCCCCCGTTACCATGATATTCATCGCGGTCGCGGTGGGGATGAACATGGGCTGCATGGTGGTGATTTCCCGCTTGTTTGGCGGGCGGGAGCTGGCCAAAATGAAAACCGCCATCTATACGGCGATGTTCGCCAGCATAGGCGCGGCGCTGCTGCTCACCGGCATCGGCCAGTTTGCCTGCGCGCCCATATTGCGCCTGCTGCAAACGGACGCGGATATATTCGCCGATGCGAAGCTGTATTTATACATCTACATATACGGGCTTGTTTTCCTGTTCCTCTACAATATTTGCACCGGCATATTCGCCGCCCTGGGGGATTCTAAAACGCCGCTGTATTTTCTTATCGCCTCGTCTCTTAGCAATATCCTGCTGGATTTCGTGTTTGTATATTTCTTTGGCTGGGGCGTGGCCGGCGTGGCGTGGGCCACCTTTATCTGCCAGGGCATATGCTCGGTGCTCTCGGTGCTGTGCCTGCTGCGCCGCTTAAACCGGGTGCCCGTGCAAGAGCCTTACCCGCGGTTTTCGTGGGAAATGCTGATGCACATCATGCGGTATTCGGTGCCCAGCATATTGCAGCAGAGCTTTGTTTCGGTAGGCAACCTGTTTGTGCAGGGGCTGGTAAACGGCTTTGGCGTAGATGCCATCGCCGCGTTTTCGGCCGCCGCCAAGCTCAACGCGGTGGTCGTTACGCTCTTCAATTCCATGGGCAACAGCATCAGCGGGTTTACCGCGCAAAATTTGGGCGCCAATAAGCCCGAGCGCGTGCGGCTGGGGCATCGCGCCGGCATAGGGATGATGACGCTGCTCACATTGCCGGTTGCCGCGCTGTTTTTCGTATGGGGGCCTTCCTGCATAGGTATGTTCATGAACGCCGCCGATGCCAACAACGCGCAGGCCATCGCGCTGGGCGCGCGGTTTTTGCGGGTGGTGGCGCCTTTTTACCCGATTATCTCCATCAAAATCATATCCGATGGCGTGCTGCGCGGCGGCGGCGTTATGCACGGGTTCATGATTTCTACCTTTGTGGACTTGCTGCTCCGCGTGGTGCTCAGCTTTTTGCTGGCGGCCGCGCTGTGGTTTGACGCGCTGGCGGTATCCTGGGTAATCGGCTGGCTATCCGCCACGATTTATTCCTATATGGCCTACCGGCATATGTGGAAAGCACAGCGCCCCCTGCCTGACGGCGCGGTTTGAAAATTGCTTTATGCGCCAAAAACAGCGGGAATACTTATGGGGTGACGCGGGCGCTTCCCCGCGCCCCGGGTTCTACCCGCCGCCATATGTTCATTTGCGAAACGGTACCGGGTATGCTATGATAACAAATAGAGATAAAGGGCCGCGCGGCGGCTGAAATTTTTGCAATAGGCAGGGTATGTTATGTCCCGTAACCAATATACCGTGGCGCGCAAATCCGTTTGGTATGTGCTGCGTACGCTGCTGGCCATCGTGGTTATCATCGTGCTGGCCTTTATCGTGTTTGTAGAAGCGATGTATATCAGCAATATCTACATATTGGTGACCGAAGGCATGGAGGCGCGCGCGGAGTGTATACTGCAAAACGGCTCTACCGCGGGCCTTACCGAATATTTTACGCAAGATTTTGTGGCGCTTGACCATGCGCTGTATGACGGCGCTTACAGCGAGTACACCATATCCAACTTCCTCTACAAATTACAGGTGCAAAGCATCGTGGCGCTCCCCTGGGATAACACCGCCTCCGTGCGGGTGACGGAGCGTATGCTGGCGCTTTCGGGCAAGGCAAACGAGGGCGCGCCGAGCGAAAAGCTGCCCGCTTGGGTGGATGTGCGCTACCGCGTAAAGCTCAGCCGTATGCAGGGCCGCTGGTATATCAGCGACATCATCTTGCTGGAAGAAAACCCGGTGGACCCGCCAAAGCCCACGCCGAACTTGGCGCTGATACCGCAATGACGCTCCCGTTCTTACCCACGTTCCCCATATTGCTGGCCCCCATGGCAGGTGTAACGGACTTGCCGTATCGCGCCCTGTGCCGTGAGCTGGGGTGCGATTTTACATACACCGAAATGATCAGCGCCAAGGGGCTGTATTATGGCGGCGCGGGCAGCGCCGCGCTGCTGCAAACCTCCCCTTTGGAGCGTCCCTGCGGCGTGCAGCTGTTTGGCCGCGAGCCCGCGCTTATGGCGCAAATGGCGCGGCATATCTGCGAGCGTTATGCCGGCGAGCTGGCGGTTATCGATATCAACATGGGCTGCCCGGCGCCCAAAATCACCGGCAACGGCGAGGGCAGCGCGCTTATGCTGGAGCCCGCGCTGGCGGGGCGCATAGTGGCGGCGGTGGCCAAGGCTTCGGCATTGCCGGTGACGGTAAAGTTCCGCAAGGGCTACGACGGCGCGCGCGGCAACGCGGTGGAATTTGCCAAGGTGGCGCAGGACAGCGGCGCGGCGATGGTTGCGGTGCATGGCCGCACGCGGGAGCAAATGTACCAGGGCAAGGCGGATTGGGATGTGATTGCGGCGGTAAAGCAGGCCGTACATATACCCGTCATAGGCAACGGCGATGTGTTTACCGGCGCGGACGCGGTGCGCATGCGCGCGCACACCGGCTGCGATGGCATCATGGTGGCGCGGGGCGCGCAGGGCAACCCGTTTATTTTTAAAGAGATTAAGGCCGCGCTCGCCGGGGAGGCGTATGCGCCGCCCACCGGCCGGGAGCGTATCGATATGGCGATGGAGCACCTTGCGCGCATGGCGGCGTGGAAGGGGGAACGCGCGGCGGTGGAGATGCGCAAGCACCTGGCGTGGTATGTAAAGGGCCTGCGCGGCGCCGCGGCGTTGCGCGTGCGGGTCAATCAGGCGACGGATGTGGCCGCGCTGAAAGGATTGCTGGAGGAGTATAGGGACGCCATCCCCGTTCCCTAGCCCCCCCTTAAGGCGGCGGGACAAGCCCCATATCCAAAAATATAAGACCCCCATAAGCAGGAGGTATATTCTGCTGCGCATAGGAAACATGGTATTATAGGGTTGTAAATACTGAGCCGGATATAAGGAGGAAAAAGCAATGGCAAACTGCGCCATAGTGGGCATCAACTGGGGAGATGAGGGCAAGGGCCGCATGGTGGATCTCCTTGCGAGGGAATACGATGTGGTTGTACGCTACCAGGGCGGCAACAACGCGGGCCATACCGTCATAAACGAATATGGCAAGTTTGCGCTGCACCTTATCCCCAGCGGCATCTTTAGGCCGGAAATCGTAAACGTGCTGGGCAACGGCACCGTAATAGACCCCGAGTCGCTGCTGGCCGAAATGGACGCGCTGCGGCAGGGCGGCGTGGCCATCTCGCCCGCCAACTTTAAAATCAGCGACCGCGCCACCATCGTGTTCCCCTATCACCGCGCGCAGGACGCGCTGGAGGAGGAACGGCTGAAGGATGCCAAGTATGGCTCCACCAAGCGCGGCATCGCCCCGGTATACAGCGATAAATTCCAAAAGAAAACCATCATGATGGGGGAGCTGTTTTACCCGGACTACCTCAAGCCAAGGTTACAGGGCATACTGGGGTGGAAAAACCTAACCCTCCAAAACGTGTATGGCGCGCCGCCCTGCGATTTTGAAGAGACCCTCGCCTGGCTTTTAAACTGCGGCGAGCAGCTCAAGCCGTATATCTGCGATACCGGCGCGTTTTTGCGCAAGGCGCAGCACAAGGGCAAGAGCATATTGTTTGAGGCGCAGCTGGGCGCGCTGCGGGATATCGACTTTGGCATTTACCCCTATACCTCCTCCTCCACCCCGCTGGCGGCGTATGCGCCCATTGGCTGCGGCGCGCCGGATATTAAGGTGGATGAGGTGCTGGGCATCGTAAAGGCGTATTCCACCTGCGTGGGCGAAGGCCCCTTTACCGCCGAGTGGTTTGGCGAGGAGGCCGAAAAGCTGCGGGAGGCCGGCGCGGAATATGGCGCGGCAACCGGGCGCCCCCGCCGCGTGGGGCCCATCGACCTTGTGGCCACGCGCTATGGCGTGCAGGTGCAGGGCGCAACCTGCATCGCGCTCACCAAGATGGATGTCCTTTCTTATATGAAGGAAATCCCGATTTGCGTGGAATATGAGATAAACGGCAAGCGCACGTTCGATTTCCCCTTCCCGGCGGCATTGGCCGGGGCGAAGCCCGTTATAGAAACGATGCCGGGCTGGGGCTGCGATATAAGCGGCGTGCGCAACTATGCCGACCTGCCGCAGGCCGCGCAGGATTATGTAGAATATATCGAAGCGCAAATCGGCGCGCCCATCACCTATGTTTCGGTGGGCGCCGGCCGCGATGCGATCATTCTGCGCTGACGCGCAACCGACAGGGATGAGCTTGCGATGAAAGATCGTTATGAAAACCCGCTGTGCAGCCGCTATGCTTCGGATGCGATGCAGCGCCTGTTTTCCGCCGATATGCGGTATGGCACATGGCGGCGGCTTTGGGTGGCCTTGGCCCGCGCGCAGCACGGGCTGGGCTTGCCGGTTTCCGCCGGGCAGGTGGCTGAGCTGGCGGCGCACACGCAGGATATCGATTACGATATCGTGGCCGCGCGCGAAAAA
The DNA here is from genome assembly GCA_031261085.1 of Christensenellaceae bacterium. Classification (GTDB taxonomy): domain Bacteria; phylum Bacillota; class Clostridia; order Christensenellales; family CAG-138; genus Pelethousia. The sequence goes on along the minus strand of JAISKB010000014.1, from coordinate 69,612 downwards.
AAGGTCCGCCACGATGTGATGGCGCACATATATGCCTATGGCCTGTGCTGCCCCAACGCGGCCGGCATTTTGCACCTTGGCGCAACCAGCTGCTATGTAACCGACAATGCCGATTTGATCATCTACCGCGATGCGCTGCTCGCCATACGCGCGCAGCTCGTGGCGGTGCTAAAGGCGCTGGGCGCGTTTGCGGAGCGATATAAGGCGCTGCCCACGCTGGGGTATACGCACTTTCAACCGGCGCAGCCCGTTACGGTGGGCAAGCGCGCCTGCCTTTGGATGCAGGACCTGGCGCTGGATGTGCAGGAACTGGACGATGTGCTAAATAGCATGCGCTTTTTGGGCTGCCGCGGCACCACCGGCACCGAGGCCAGCTTTATGGAGTTGTTTTCGGGCGACGGCGCCAAAATCGATGAGATGAACCGCCGCATCGCCGCGGAATTTGGCTTTGCGCGCTGTTACCCGGTATGCGGCCAAACCTATCCGCGCAAGCTGGATAGCCGGGTTTTAAACGTGCTCTCCTCCATCGCGCAGAGCGCATACCGCTTTGCGGGGGATATGCGCCTGCTGCAGCACGACCGCCTGCTGGAGGAACCCTTTGGCAAGGCGCAAGTCGGCTCCTCGGCCATGGCATATAAGCGCAACCCCATGCGCTGTGAGCGTATTTGCTCGCTGGCGCGCTATGTGCTCTCCCTCGCGCTCAACGCGCCCATGACCGCCAGCGCGCAGTGGTTTGAACGCACGCTGGATGATTCCGCCAACCGCCGCATCTCCATGCCCGAAGCCTTTTTGGCGACCGATTCGATATTGCGCGTCTACTACGATGTGGCGAGCGGCATCGTGGTGAACGAGGCCATAGTGGCCAAGGCGCTGCAGGATTATTTGCCCTTCGCGGCTACCGAAAACCTGCTGATGGAGGGCGTAAAGCGGGGCGGCAACCGGCAAACGCTGCACGAATGCATCCGCACGCACGCCATGGCCGCGTCCGAGGCCATGAAGCAGGGGCGGCCCTGTGACCTGCTCGAGCGGCTCGCCGCCGACCCGCTGTTCCCCCTAAACGCGGCGCAGCTGCAAACCGTGCTCAACCCGGCCGATTATATAGGCCGCTGTGCAGAGCAGGTGGAGCAGTTTTTGCACAGCACCCTGCCCGGCCTGGGCGATGCCGCGCCCATGCAGGAATTGCAGGTATAAATTCAGCCTGCCCGTGCCCCCTCGTTTGAGGGGGTATTTTTTGTGTTTTGCGGGAGGGTTAGCCCTTATTCATAAATAGAAGCCACTATAAATTGGTTCGATATAATATTAAAACGCTCGTTTTATGTTGTAAATGATTTATATATGATGTAAACTGCTATATATACGTTGTTAACTGCATGTTTTGTTTTTTAAGTATGCGCGCGCCTTAAAAACCTTGACATAGGCTAAACTAATATAGTATAAATAGTAATTAAAAATACATAAAAATCAAATAATTGTCGTTCTTTAATAACGAGTTAAAATATAAAGGATATGGAGAAGGAATATGCAAAAGAGGTATAAAGGCCTGGCGGCGCTGCTGGCGCTCGTGCTGCTGTTGCCGCTTGCGCCCGCCGCGGTGTTGGCGGGGGATTATACATATGATTTGGCCGTCGGCAACGTTTCTATAACATTTACCGGAGCAAACACCTTCAGCGTGACCCATAATGGCGTCACGGATAGCGGTCTCACCTCTGGCGTGGATGTCGTTCACGTTTCCGCTTCGGGGGCTGTCCCGGCCGGGCGTGTCATCAGCGTGGATGGCGCCAGCCAAACCATAACCGCGCCTGTTGAGATTGAAATTGTTGGCATCACGGCGGCCGGCGTCGGCAGCAGAATCAGCCTAACAAATGGGGCAAACGCGCACCTTGTCGTGACCGGGACGAACAATCTGACTTCGTCCAGCGCGGCGGCTGTTTCCGTCCCGGTGGGCAACACAATCCTTATAAACGGCTCCGGCTCGCTGAATGTGCAGGCGGGCGGCACGGGCGCGGGCGCGGGTATAGGCGGCACGGGCCAATTTGGTCATGCGGGAACCATACACATTAACGGCAGCGTCACGGTAACCTCCGTTGGCACGGCCTTAGGCGCGGGCATCGGCGGCGGCGGCTCAACCACTGCTGGATACGGCGGCGACGGCGGGCATATCACGATAGACGGCAGCGCGCATGTATCGGCAAGCAGCCCCGGCCAAGATGCTAACGGCTGCGGCGCGGGCATAGGCGGGGGTTCCGAGGGAACCGGCGGCGTGATCGTCATCGGAGGGAACGCGGTCGTCAGGGCGCAGAGCAATCAGGGCGGTACAAACAGCGCCGGAGCCGCTATCGGCGCGGGCGGAGATTGTGTTCAGGCGGATATAACCATCCAGGGCAGCGCGGTGGTTTACGCTTATGCTGCCGGATGGGGCTGCAGCGCGGCCATCGGCGGGAGCGACTGCCGCCGGGGTGGCGGCGGACTCGGTAGCCGTCAGGACATTTCGATCCGTATTTTGGACAGCGCCAAGGTTTATGCATATAAACTAAGCTCCATCGGCGCCGCAATCGGGACAGGTGCGGTTGTCGCCGGACATAAGAGCCAACTTACCGACATGTCGATTATCATCGGGAATTCCGATGGGACGGGCAGCCCGCAGGTCGTGGCCATCGGCGGCACCGGTTATGCGGGGTATTCCAGCCCGGCTATAGGCTATGCCACAAACAGCGCGCCCATGAAGGGCCCCTTAAATATCGAAGTGAACGCCGGTGAGGTTATAGCATTCAACCAAAGCACCAATGCCAATGAGGTCGTAATAGGCGCCAGCAAAGGCGCCCCGGCTTCCGTCACCATAAAGTTTGGCGATGAAGTTTCGGTCGTCACGGTTATGAATAACAGTTTTGCTGCTTCCACAGCGAGCACCACATCTGTGCGCCCGGTTAACGGCGCTGGCGAGCCTCTTTATTACCTTCCGATTCGCACGGTTGCGAAAGCTACGGGCGCGCCGCTCACCTTGGTGGAAACAGAGCTATACCAAGGCGATGAGGTTGCCGGGACGCCTGTCCGCACCGATTATTCCTTTGGGCTCGAATGGATCGTCAGCAAGTTCCAAAATGACAGCAAAGATATTTTCAGCGCCGACACAACCCTATGGACCTACCTTGAAACCAGTCCGCGGGATGCCCGCGGCATGATTGGGTATTGGCTTACCGCCGACACTACTGCCACCACCTATTCGCTGCTTGGGTCGAAGGCGGATTATATAGACAAGGAGCTTGAGAAGCAGGTTTTGCCGGCCGCGAACAAAGCGGCAATCACGCTGCTCGAGCTGGAGAAGCCGTCTGTAAAGTATCACGCGAACGGCGCCGCTTCCGGCATGGACTGGTCGGTTGAGGTGGCCACAAATTCATCGCATACGGTGCAGGGAAAGGGCGCATTAACCGCCCCCCTAGGCGCATTGGTATTTAAGGGATGGAGCACATTGCCGGATGGCACAGGCTTGCACTACAGCGCGGGCAGCACACTGAGCGTAGCGCAGAGTGACATAGATCTTTATGCGCAATGGGGAAGCGGGGAAATAAAGCCCTTTGTGAACTACCACGCAAACGGCGCTTCCGGCGCGGACAGGTCGGTTGAGGTGACGGCAAACGCATCGCACACGGTGCAGGAAGCGACCGGCTTAACCGCTCCGGGAGCGTTGGTATTTAAAGGGTGGAATACACAGCCGGGCGGCGGCGGAACAACTTACGCCGCGGGCAGCTCGCTGAGCGTGGCGGAGGCTGATGTTGACCTTTATGCCCAGTGGGGCACGGCCGCAAGCAACGTTTCCGTCTACTACCATGCGAATGGCGCCGGTTCCGGCTCTGATTGGTCGGTTGAAGTGGCGGCGAATTCATCGCATACGGTGCAGGAAGCGATTGGCTTAACCGCCCCGAGAGCGTTGGTTTTTAAAGGGTGGAATACACAGCCGGGCGGCGGCGGAACGGCTTACGCCGCGGGCAGCTCGCTGAGCGTGGCGGAGGTTGACGTTGACCTTTACGCGCAATGGGGCACGACTACAGGCGGCCGTAAAGACGATGATGATGATTGGACAAGCTCCGCTGTGACCCTGCCCCTGCCTATACTGCCCCCCAAAACCGGCGGCGGCGGTGGCGCGGCTTGGCTGCTTTGTGTGGCGGGCGGCATTGCCTTGGCGTTCGCGTTCCGCAAAAAGCGCCAAAGCGCGAAGTAAACAGTTGCGTATAACGGCATAGTATTTTAAAAGCCCGCCATATTGGCGGGCTTTAAGCTTGTTCGCTTATATCAGCGGGGCCATGGGGGCGGGAAACTCTCTCATACCGTAGCCGTTCATATTAAAAATTATGGATTGTGAAAATCTGCTTATAGCTAAAAAACATGCGGTTTTCCTGCCTTTTTCTGCATATTTTGCAGGCTGTAATTCGATTATGCATCTGTTGAAAAGGTGGACAAATCATCCAAACCAGCCAGTTCAGCCCTCTTTTATGTTGATAACTATGTTGGAAGTGTGGATACATTGCGCATTATGCAATGTATATACACCTTTTTCCTTTCAGGACAGGTGCATAGGATGTGGAATATTAATATAAAAAACTTTTGCGCAGTGGGGGTATGCTTCTCATATGGCGCAATTTTGGCGAATATAGTCACTGTGAGGTGATTTGTTTGAAACTGCTTCGTTCGCTGCCCTGGCGGCATATTTTCGATACGTTTTGCGCGCTGGCCCTCGTGCTGCTGCTCGCGTATGCCGCGCTGCCGTTTTACCGCAGCGGGCCGCTGCCCGCCGAGATGCCTGCGCTGCCTGTGGAGCTGCCGACGCAAACCGCCCTTATGGCCGGGTATATCGTCGTGCTGGATGCGGGGCATGGCGGGGCGGATGGCGGGGCGGTGGGCACAAAAACCAAGGTGGTGGAAAAGGGCCTTAATATGACCGTGACCCGCCTGGTGCAGGAAGAGCTGCAGGCCTGGGGCGTGCGGGTGCTGCTTACCCGCACGGGCGACGATGCGCTGGCGGATACCAAAAAGAAGGATATGCAGGCACGCAAGGAGATTATGAACACCGCGGGCGTGGATATCGTGGTGAGTATACATATGAATAAATTCACCGATGCCTCGGTAAAGGGGCCCATGACGTTTTACATGAAGGGCAGCGAGGCGGGCAAACAGCTGTCCGAATATGTGATCGCTTCCATTTGCGAGCGTTTGGAGTACCCGCCGCGGCACGGCAACCCCGGGGATTATTTCGTGGTGCGCGAAACCCCCGCGCCCAGCGTGCTGGTGGAATGCGGCTTTTTATCCAACGCCGAGGAGGAGCTGCTGCTGCAGGATAGCGCCTATCAGCAAAAGCTGGCCAATGGCATCGTGGCCGGCGTCATCGCATACTTGCAAACCCTGCCCTGCCCCGCCTCCCAATTGCCGCCCAGCCCGCCGCCCGCCTAGAACCGCGCTGGACTTATGCAAACCGCCCGGGTATAATAGAATGCATGGAACATGATAGCGGCTTACCGCAGCCAACGGCCACGCTGTTTGCGGGCGTCAACGCGGCGCTGGGGCTCCCCGGCAAGGCTCCGCGCCTGCTCAGCCCGCTGGTGCTGGCTTATATCGGCGATACCGTATACGACCTGTATGTGCGCACGCAGCTGGTGCTATCCAGCGATGCGGGCGTGCATGGCCTGCATGTGCAATCCGCGGGCCGGGTATGCGCCGCCGCGCAGGCCAAGGCGCTGCGCGCTGTGGAGCGCATGCTGCTGGAGGACGAGCTGTATATCTACCGGCGGGGGCGCAACAGCCATATGGGCACCGTGCCCAAGCACGCCTCCATTGCGGATTACCGCACCGCCACCGGGTTTGAGGCACTGCTCGGCTATTTATATTTAAGCGGGCAGGATGCGCGGCTATCCGCCATATTGCGCGCCGCGCTCACCCCCGATTTAAAGGAGGAAACCGACCATGCCTGAACGCAAGCTGCATGTGCGCCTGCTATCCGCCACGCGGGAACCCGTGCGCACCGTTGCGCTGGGCGGCAGGCTGTGCTATAGCGATGTGGATGTGGAGCAGCTGTACGACGATGTTTTGCCGGGCGCCGAGGGCTTTGTGGATAAACTGGTGGAGCTGGGGCATCTTTCGCCCATAGAGCACGCCAGCTTCACGTTTGGGGCCGAAGGCGTATCCCGCGCGCTGCTCGCGCAGGTTACCCGGCACCGCCTTGCCAGCTTTTCGGTGCAGTCGCAGCGGTATGTTACCAAGCACCAGCTGGATTATATCATACCCCCCTCCATCCGCGCGCTGGGGGAAGCGGCCGTGCTGGAATACCAGGCCGATATGCAGGCCGAATACGCCATGTATCAAAAGTGGCTCGCGCGGGGCATACCCGCCGAGGATGCCCGCTTCGTGCTGCCCAACGCGGCGGAGACCCGCATGATCATCACCATGAACGCGCGGGAGCTGCTGCACTTTTTTAACCTGCGCTGCTGCCGCCGCGCCCAATGGGAAATACGCCGCCTGGCCTGGTGCATGCTGGGGATAGCTAGGCGGGAAGCGCCCGCCCTGTTTAAGCTGGCGGGGCCGCCCTGCGCGGCGGGGCGCTGCACCGAGGGCAAAATGTCCTGCGGGCAGCAGGCCGCGGTACACGATTTGGACGCCGCGTTTTGCGCATACATTGCCGGCGTCCCCGGCGATGCCGATATATGCGACTGGGTCATAGAACACATTAAAAATCAGTAAAGCGAGGTTCCTCCTCCATGGCATACACACGCAACAATTCGGGCAATGGCCCCAAAAGCACCGGCAGCCGCCGCCCCGGCAACAAGGATGGCGCCATACAGCATGGCGACAAGCCTTATAAAAAGGAGGGCGGCGCACCGCGCGGCGATAAGCCGACCTATCGCAAATACGACAAGCCCGAGGGCGGCAAAGCGCCCTATGGCGATAAGCCAGCCTATCGCAAAAGCGACAAGCCCGAGGGCGGGCAAGCGCCGCAGAGCGAGCCTTATTATCAAAAATACGGCAACAAGCACCCAAGCGGCAAAGCTACTTATGGCGATAAACCCTACCGCAGCAAATATGAGCGGCAGGCGCCCGAAGCCGCGCCGCTGCCGGTCGAGCAGGATGAGCTGCCCTATTTGGTCATGGGGCGCAACGCCGTGCGGGAAGCCATAAAGAGCGGCCGCAGCATAGACCGCATATTGGTCGTAAAGGAGCTGGATGGTTCCCTGCGCGAGGTGGTCAATCTGGCGCGGGATAGGAACATACTCCTGCGCGAGGTGGATAGGGCGAAGCTGGACTTGCTCTGTATGCCGTTTGGGCACGGGACAAAATCCGGCAACCATCAGGGCATTGTGGCGCAGGTGCCGGGCGTGGAGTATTGTGAAATCAGCGATATACTGGCCGTGGCCCAGGCGCGCAGCGAGCCGCCCTTCGTCATCTTGCTCGATGGCATAGAGGATCCGCACAACCTGGGCTCCATCATCCGCAGCGCGGAATGCGCGGGCGCGCACGGGGTCATCATCCCCAAGCGGCGCAGCGCGTCGGTCACGGCATCGGCCTGCAAGGCTTCCGCCGGGGCGGTGGAGTATATGAAAATCGCCCGCGTAACCAACCTGGCCGGTGCGATAGACCGTCTTAAGGATGCGGGGTTGTGGATGGCCGGTGCGGATATGACCGGCACGCCCATGGCCGAAGCCCGCTTGCAGGGCGCGGTGGGGCTGATTATAGGCGGCGAGGGCAGCGGCCTTTCGCACCTGATCCGCGAGAAGTGCGACTTTTTGGTGGCCATACCCATGACGGGCAAGATGGATTCCCTCAACGCGGGCGTGGCGGCGGCGATATTGATGTTCGAAAAGAAAAGGCAGGGGTAAGCCGGGCATGGCGCATGTAGGTGCTCTCCCAACCGATGAACAGCTGGTGGCGGCGCTGCGCGCGGGGGATGCGCAGGCCGAGGAGCTGCTTTACGAGCGGTATAAAAACACCGTTCGCGCCAAAGCGCGGCCCTATTTTTTGATTGGCGCCGACCGGGACGACCTGATACAGGAGGGCATGATTGGGCTTTACAAGGCCATCCGCGATTATGACCCCACCCGCAACGCCGCCTTCCATTCCTTTGCCGAGCTGTGCGTCACGCGGCAGCTGATAAGCGCCATAAAAACGGCCACCCGGCGCAAGCATATGCCGCTCAACAGCTATGTTTCGTTTTACAGCGCCGCCTCCGGGCAGGGCGACCTTACCGAGGTGCTGGAGCTGACCGCCGAAAACCCCGAGGATATGCTGATTCACAAGGAATCCGAGGGGGATATGCTCCGCCGCATCGATACGCTGCTCTCCCCGCGTGAAAAGCGGGTGGTGGAGTGCTTTTTGAGCGGCATGAGCTACCAACAAATCGCCGAGCACCTGCATTGCGGCAAAAAAAGCGTGGATAATGCCCTCCAGCGGGTAAAAAAAAAGCTGGAGAAGAGCCTGGAAGAGGGATGAGGGAGCGGTGTTGTTCTTATATGGCCATACCCCGGCGGATACCCGCATGAATTGACAGAAATGAATCCATCGTGTACGCTCGATGAGAAATAATCAGCATTACTATTTATGATGGGCAAAGGATTGAAGCTGTGAAAACGAACAAAAAAATCTTTGAGCCATATATTAAGCTGGCCAGCTTTTTTGCCAAGATCTATGGGCCGCGCTGCGAGGTTTTGCTGCACGATTTGGAAGACCTCGACCATACGATCGTTGCAATCGAAAACAGCCATGTAACAGGGCGCAAGGTCGGGGGGAAAATCACGGATTTCGGCCTGAATCTTTTGCTGGATGAAAAATGGCGCGATAGGGATTATATAGTGAACTACGAAGGGCGATCCTTGGTGGATGACAAACCCCTGCGCACCTCTACTTTCTTTATTCGGGATGAGAAAAATCGGGTCGTTGGGCTGATGGTCGTGAATGTCGATATCTCCGAATTTGTTGCGCTCAAGGCGATTGTGGACCGCGAGGTGACCATGAGCGAAGATATGCTGTCCAATACCTTCGAAAATGAAGTGACCGAGAATTTCCTGCGCTCTTTGGAAGAGATAAAGCAAACGATGTTCCAAAAAGCGCTGGAGAAAACCGAGCTGGATAAAGCGTTCCACGCGGGCGCGCTCGGTACCGAGGAAAAGAAGCAGGTGATGGCGAGCCTATACCAAATGAATTACTTCAACCTAAAAGGCGCGGTGGCAGAAACGGCGGCCATGCTGGATATATCGGCGCCTACGATCTATCGCTATCTGCGTGCTATACAGAGCGAAAACGAATAAGCATATTTTGAATGCCTACTTTGCACAAACCCCCTTGGCTTTGCCGAGGGATTTTGTGTTTTTACCGTATACAGGGCACTCGTTTGCCGCCTTATTTGGGCTTTAACCGGCTTGCTGCGCGGCGTTCTTCATAGGAACAAATCCTCTTCGGGCGGGTAAATAAGCGCGCGGGCGCTGCCATCCGCAGATGTATAGGGGAAGCCCCGTATCAGCGCCACGGGCAGGGCTTTATCCTTGCCGCCCAGCAGCTCGGCGGCGCCCGCCAGTTCATCGGCCACCGCCGATTTTGTGTAGTACAGAGGGCGCCCTTCCCTGTCCCGTCCATTCATGGTCTCATCCCGGAGGGCATCCATGCCGAAGATGCCGATGGCCAAATCGGTCTGGCCTGTGCGCCAAGCGCGGCCAAAGGTATCGGATATGATGACCGCCGGTTGCACGCCGCAGACTTTTGCAAGGTATAGCCCAATCTCCCTGGCGCTGGCATCCGGGTTGGAGGGGAGGGCCGCATATAAGTCTTCCTTGCCGGTGTTGGTAGCGTCTACCCCTGCGTTTGCCAACACAAAACCATGGTGCGTTTGACAAATCAGAACGCCGGGCGCCATTTTTACCACGCTTTTGCTTTGGTGCAGTACCAATTCTATATATTCCGGCGGCCTGCCTACCGTTTTGGCGATTTGACGCGCAAAGCGCGAGGGCTCCAGGTCGCTCTTTCGAAACAGGCATCCTTCGGCCTTTGATACGATTTTGGATTTTATCACCAGCACGTCATTCGGGCACAGTATAAGGCCATTTTGCGTTATAGATTGGTGAATTACCGGCCCCAATTGGGTTCCGGGGACAATTTCCGGTATGCCTTCCAGCATATGCACACACAGCGTTTTCATATGATCTCCTTGGCGGGCAGCGGCGGTTTAACTATAAATGATAAAAAATTATCTTAACAATGCGAGAGCAGGCATTTTTCCTGACGAATTCGTTTTCGTTTTCCAAAGTATACTTAGATAATGCAAAAAAGTCAATGAAAACAACGGCCAATCGTTATTCTTAATAAAAAATAACGAAAATTAAAAACGTACTTTTTATAATATAATGTATTGTTATATAATAAAATGGCATAATTTTAAGTGAATAAATAAATATATTTGAATTAATATATAAAAATTATTAAAATTGTTGACATAAAATTATCACCAGTGTATTGTTGTTATAGCCTAAATCTTGGCAGGCGTCGAAAATCGATATCTTTGCATTTTGTACAGTTTATACAGTATACGACATCTTTCCATATACCACACAGTTTTAAAGAGGTGTTCATCTTGATAGAACCATTTGTTTATTATACGCCGGCAGCGGTGGCTGAGGCGGTTCAATTGCTGGGTCAGCGCTCTGCGAAGCTGATTGCCGGGGGTACGGATGTATTGGTACAGATGCAGGAGGGCCTGCTTTCGCCGGAGGCGCTGGTGGATATTAGCGGCATCGATGCGCTTAAGGGGATACGGGAAGAGACCGAGCATGTCGTGATTGGCGCGGCGGCAACCCATCATGAGGTGATGGAATGGGCGCATAACCTGCCGCAATATGCGGCGCTTGCGGAGGCCTCCGGCAGTGTGGGCACGCCGCAGGTGCGCAACATAGCTACCGTGGCAGGCAACTTGTGCAACGCGGTGCCCTCGGCCGATCTTGGGGCCCCGGTGTTGCTGTATAACAGTTCCCTCACATTGGCGAGCGCGAATGGCTCCCGGCAATTGCCCGCAATCGAATTTTTTACCGGGCCGAAGAAGACCGCCCTGCTGCCCGGCGAGATGGTGCTATCCATCCGGCTGACTGCGCCGCCGGTGGGTTGCGCCAGCGCATATTGTAAACACGGGCCGCGCAAAGCATCCGATTTAGCGATGGTTGGTGTAGCCGCTATGGTGGGCCTGGATGATAACAGCGCGGTAACATCCCTTGTTATCGGTCTTAACGCGGTGGCGCCCACCCCCATATTGGTACAGGGCTGCGAGCAGCTTGTGGGGCAGGTCATGAGCTTGTCACTGCTCGATCGATGTGCGCGGATGGCGGCCCAGCAGTGCCGGCCCATTACCGATTACCGCGCCGGTGCGGAATATCGCAGGGATATGGTGGGCGTTTTGACCAAGCGAGCCTTGGAGCGCTGCGCAGCAAAGTTGGGCAAGGAGGTGCGGGAGGATGGATGAAAGGCATATTTCCTTTAAGGTGAATGGCGAGGCATATGCGCTTACCGTCGCAACCAACCGTACGCTGCTTTCTTTGCTCAGAGATACCTTGAAGTTAACAGGCACCAAATATGGCTGTGGCGAAGGTGAATGCGGCGCCTGCACGGTGCTTATGGATGGCCGGCCGGTGAACGCATGCCTTGTATTGGCGGTGAAAGCGGATAAAAGTGAAATCTTAACGGTAGAAGGCCTGGCCGATGGCGGCAAGCTGCACCCGCTGCAAACCGCGTTTATCGAAAAAGGCGCGCTGCAATGCGGCTACTGTACGCCGGGCATGCTCATGAGCGCCTATGCCTTATTGCAGGGGAACCATCGCCCAAATGATGCTGAAATTGCCGATGCGCTGGCGGGCAACCTATGCCGCTGTACCGGCTATCAAAAAATATATGACGCCGTGAAGGAAGCGGCTAAGGTACTGTATACGGAGGATGGCAATGACTAAGATACATGCTGCCATCGTTGCCGATACCGATCAGGGCGTGGTCGGCCAGAGCGTGCCCATGGTGGATGCGTGCGAAAAGGTAACGGGCAAGGCGATATATGGCGCGGATGTGGAGATGCCGGGAATGTTATATGGCAGGGTGCTGCGCAGCCCCCACCCCCATGCGAAAATCCTGAGTATAGATGCTGCCGAGGCGCAGCGATTGCCCGGCGTGAGGGCGGTCGTCACCTGGGCGGATACATCCGGGGAGCTGATTGGATTTTCGCAGTATTCGGATCACTATATATTTGCAAAGGATGAAGTGCGCTTTGTAGGCGATGAAGTGGCGGCGGTGGCGGCGGTGGATGAAGACACCGCGCACAGGGCGTTAAAGCTGATTAAGGTGGAATACGAAGTATTGCCCGCCGTGTATACGCTAGATGAAGCCATGGCCCCGGGCGCCCCCTTGGTGCATGATGTGACGCCGGAAAATATAGCCCATCAAATAACCTATAGCAGGGGCGATGTGGATGCGGCCTTTGCAAAATGCGATGTAATTTTGGAAGAAACCTTTGAGACTTCGCCGGCTCATCCGGCGTATATAGAGCCACAGGCTTGCTTGGCGGCCTTTGATGCATATGGCAACGCGGATATTTATGCCAATACCCAAAGCCCAGGCGGTTCTATCCGCGAAAAGACAGCGCAAGTGCTGGGCCTGCCACTGGGCAAAGTGCGCATACACCAAACGTTTTTGGGCGGCGGCTTTGGAGGCAAGGTTTGGCAGCACATCATACCGGCAACGGCGGTACTGGCTCGCAAGGCCGGGCGCCCTGTAAAAATGATGTATTCTCGCCGGGAGGATTTAGCTTGCACCCCAAGCCGGGTACCCATGCGCATGAAGCTGAAGATGGGGGCGGATAGAACCGGCCGCATATTGGCCAAGGAAACCTTGGTGCTGGCGGATAACGGCGCCTACTGCATCAATTCGCCTATCGTGATAGATACCGCGGCGACGCGTATCGAAAACCTATATCGCTTTGAAAACATCCGCACCACGGCCAAGCTGATATACACAAACAAAGTATCCACCGGCACGTTCCGGGGGTTTGGCAATCCACAGGGCACATTTATGGTGGAAAGCATGATGGATATGCTGGCCAAAGAGCTAGCTATGGATCCCGCTCAAATCCGCATCGTAAACGCAGTGCATCCGGGGTATGTCACCGCTCATGGCTGGAAGATAAACAGCTGCGAGCTGGAGCAGTGCATCCATGAGGTCAAACGCATATCCGGCTGGGAAGAAAAGCGTAAAGCCAACCGTTTTGGCTATGGCATAGGCATGAGCTGCGTCATCCATGTGAATGGCAACCGTTCCTGCTTCCCCGCGTTTGACGGCTCCACCGCCTATATCAGCATGAATGAGAGCGGAGAAGCGATGGTGATGTGTGCCGAAGGGGATCTTGGCCAGGGGGCAAGCACGGTATTTGCCCAAATTGCGGCCCAGGAGATTGGCCTGCCGATGGAAAGCGTGCGCGTGCTGCGTGTGGATACCGAATACGCGGGCTTCGCGTTTGGCGCGTTTGCCAGCCGCATCACGGTAAACGGCGGGAATGCCGTGCGCCATGCGGCTGCGGCTGTGCGCCGCGCGCTGTTGGAAACCGCCGCTGGTATGCGTGGCGGAGATGTGGATACCTTTACGATCCATCAGGGCATTGTAACGGATGGCACGGGCTGGAGCGCCACTGTGGCCGAGGTTTCGCTGCAGTACATCTATGCCCACGCGGGCACGAACCTGCGCTGTGATGGCTTTTTTATCCCGCCGGATGTGGTGATTGCCGATAAGGTCACCAAGTATGGCAATATATCCTGCGCATACTCCTTTGCCGCGCATGTGGCTGAAGTAGAGGTGGATAAGGATACCGGCAAGGTCGAGGTGCTAAATTATTATGCGGTACATGACGCCGGCAAACTGATAAACCCCATGCTGGCGGAAGGGCAAATAGAAGGTGGCGTAGCGCAGGGCATAGGGTTTGCGCTGTACGAAAACTATTGCTATGGCACGGATGGTCACATGCTCAACAACAGCTTTTTGGATTATAAGCTGCCAACGTTCAAGGATGTTCCCAAAATCACGACCGGCTTTGCCCAAGGCTGCGACCCGGTAGGGCCTATGGGGGCCAAAGGGCTGGGCGAGCCCACCATCGTGCCGGTAGCGTCCGCTATTGGCAACGCGTTGGCCGATGCCTTGGGGGAACGAATCACGCAAATGCCGTTTACCGCAGAAAAGGTGAAGGGCGTGGTGCGGCGGGTTATGGCGCAGGCAGCAAAGGAGGGGCAGGCATGAAGCAAAAGCGGAACTTTGGTATAGGCGTGCTGGGAGAAACGGCCATCAAAAAAACTGTGGCATATGCGGCGCTGGCCGAAAGGATGGGGTATGGCGCTTGCTGGGTGGCGGAGGATTACTTTTGCGGCGGCGCATTTACCATTGCCACCGCCTGTGCCGCGGCCACCAGCAACATCGATATTGGCATTGGCGTGCTCAACCCTTATACAAGGCATCCGGCCTTGATTGCGATGGAGGCCGCAGCGCTGCACGAGTACGCTGGCGGGCGTTTGCTGCTGGGGCTGGGCTCCAGCAACGCCATTTGGATAGAGAAGCAGATGGGCATCCCCTTTGGGCAAATACTGCCTTCTTTGGAGGAATGTACCCAAATACTGCGCGGCATGTTTAATGGAGAGAGGATAAACCTGGATGGCCAAGTGTTCCACACGGCTGGTATTGTGCCAAAAGTGCCGGTGCATGGCAAGCTCCCGCTGATCTATGGCGTGAAATCCGAAAAGCTGCTTCGTATGGCGGGCCGGTTAGCCGATGGCGTGTTGCTTTCGGTGGGCACATCGGCCGAGTATGTACGCTGGGTGAAGGAGCAGCTGGCTGTGGGCGCCCAAGAGGCCGGGCGGGAGCTTGGCGATGATTTTACCATTGCGGCATATCTGCTCTTCAGCATAGATGAGGATCGGCAAAGGGCCAGGGAGCGCGTGAAGAAGAAGCTGGCCTATTATATGGGCTTGCATGGGGATCATCCTATCATGCGCAGGGCGGGCATAAGCGCGGAGAAAGCGTCTTTGTTTAGAGAAGGCTTTTTGCAGGCCAACCCCAGGGTGGATCTTGTGACGGAGGATATGCTGGATAAGCTGACGATATCCGGCACCCCGCAAGAATGCCGTGCGCGCCTGCAGGGGCTGCTGGATGCAGGGGTTACCCAGCCGGTGGTCTTCGAGTATGACGAAATGCCCATGGAGGAAAACATGGCATCCGTGCGGCGCTACCTGTTTGAGGTATTGGAATAATTCGTTTTTTATAAAGAGGAAGAGGAGGAAGTCATATGAGCAAGAAAATTCGCTTTGGTGTGGGTATCCCTACCGGCGAAGAAGGGCTGATGTACCCTATCCCGTTTGCAAGCGCCCAAGACAATGTACGCATTGCCCAGGCTGCAGAAAAAATGGGGTATGACTCCGTATGGGGTAACGACCATGTGCTTACGCAGCGGTATGTGAAGGAAGAATTTGGTACCGCGCCGCGCTATTACGCGCCGCTGATTACGCTGGCGGCGGTAGCGCAGGCTACCAGCACGATTAAGGTCTGCACCGCGCTATTGGTGGCTCCATTCCGTCATCCGGTAATCGTCGCCAAGGAAGTGGCTACTTTGGATCATCTATCCGGGGGACGGGTGCTGCTTGCCACTGGTATAGGCGCGTATTTGGAGGAATTCCAAAACACGTTTGGCAGCAAGGTAGAAGGGTTTAAACGGGGCGAAATGCTGGATGAAATGCTGGAAGCGCTCACCCTGCTGTGGGGAGGGAAAAGCTGCTCATACGGCGGGAAATACTACGAATTCAACGATGTGGAATGTTACCCGCCGCCGGTGCAAACCCCGCTGCCGGTGTATATCGGCGGCAACTCGGATGTGGGCAGGCGCCGGGTAGCGCGGCATGGCAATGGCTGGCTGCCTGCGGCGCTGCCGGTAGAGCAGGTGCGCTCCGGCCTGGATGAGATATATGCGATAGCCGAGCGGACGGGCCGCGATATGAGCGGGCTGGATGTAGCGCCGCAGTTCTTCGTATATGTTGCAAATACGCAGGAGGAAGCTGAGGCCGGGTACCGGGAATCTCAAATGTATAAGCATCAGCTTTCGTTAAAGAATACTACGCTCAAAAACCAGCAGCTGGATTATCGGGATATCTCGCTGGTAGGCAGCCCGGAATATATCAAGGAGCGCATTGGGCGCTATGTGGAGGCCGGCGTCACTACCTTTGCCGCTATGCTGTTCAGCACAAAAACCGTGGACCATACTTTGGACATGATGCAGTATTTTTCCGAAACGGTCATGCCGGAGTTTGTCAAATAGTCCCAAACTCTACCAAAAAAAGAAAGCGAGGAAAAGTAATGAAAAAGGGAAGATTCTTAGCGCTTGTACTCACCATCCTCATGCTGGCCAACCTATTGGCGGCATGCAGCGGGAGCGCTTCCGCGCCAACGGCGCCCGCTTCTGCTCCGGCTGCCGCCCCAGGGGAAGCACCGGCTGCCGCTCCTTCGGGGGAAGCGATAAAGATCGGCGCGGTGCTGCCTTTGAGCAGCTCGGCGGGCGTATCCGGCGCGCGGGTACGCAAAGGCATGGAATTTGCCGCCAATAAAATCAATGCCGCGGGCGGCGTGAACGGCTCTCCTATCGAGATCATCTTTGAGGACACCCAATCCAGCGACCCGGCCCTTGCCATGAGCGCTGTGGAAAAACTGATTCACCAGGACAAGGTAAACATTATTGTAGGCTGTTATGGCAGCTCCGCCTCGTTGGCCGCATTGCCGCTGTGTGAAGAAAACGGCGTTGTAATGCTAGAGCCCATAGCGACATCCCCGGCCATTACCTCGGGCAGCGAGTGGGCTTTCCGCATAAGCTCTACCAATGGCATCGATGCGGAGATGGTAGGCCCTTATCTGCCTGCGCTGGGTTTTGAACAAGTGGCCTATATGCCGGTAGATAACGACTGGGGCCTCTCGGTAACCCAAAACTACATCCCCGTGCTGGAAGGCGTCGGCGCCAAAACGGTGACCACCGAGGGCATCATCATCGGCGAAGGCAACTATCTCACCCAGCTTACCAAAATCAAAAATTCGGGCGCGACTTCGGTGATTATCACACAGGATGTGGAATCCTGCTCGACGCTTATCCGTCAGATGGTGGAATCCGGCATGGGTGATTTTAAAATACTGTCCACCAGCGGGAACAATGCCTCCATGGTACGCTCGTTGATTGGCGATGCGGCGCAGGGCGTATATTTCATTGAATACTATGCGGAAGATGGCATGGTGGGCGGCGTGCCCAACGAAAAGAACAAGGCTTTTACCGAGGAATGGAATGCCGCCAACAGCGACACCGCGTTGGATTACTTTGTGGTGCAGGGCGTGAGCGCGGTAGAAATTATTGCCCAGGCAATAGCAGAGGCCGGCAGTGCGGACCGTACGGCTATACGCGATGCTTTGCGGAGCCTTGAATATGAAGGCCTTCGCAGCACGATAAAGTTCGATGAATTTGGCCAATCCCACGGCGAAGTCATCCTCACCCAAATAAAAGAGGATAACAGCATCGAGATCATCGATTACAAAAAGTGACATTGCCAATTGTCGGGGCCTGGCTTTTGCGGCCGGGTTCCCGACGGATGTCTTACGCGTTTCGTATCATAAGGGGGAAATACCTATATGTTAGAGTTTTTCCAGCAATTGGCAAACGGCCTAATCATCGGATCCACATATGCTTTGCTTACGATCGGCCTTACCATGGTGTTTGGCCTGATGCAAATTTTGAATTATGCCCATGGGGAATTTTATATGCTGGGCGGCGTAGTGGCCTTTTGGGTCACCCAAGCGCTGCATCTCAACTTCTTCTTAAGCATCATCGTTACGGTGGCGATCTGCTTTATGCTGGGGCTTGTGTTCGAGCGTATTCTCATGCGGCGGCTATACGAGGTGCCGATTGTTACTACAGCTATAGTAACGGTGGGGCTTTCCATATTCCTGCAAAACAGCGTGTTTATGCTCTGGGGCAACGTGCCGCGCACCATACCCACCCCATTTCCGCTTAAACCGTTAACGATAGGCGGCCTTACCTTCACGTCTTTGCGCATTTTCGTGCTGATAGTTACCATAGCGGTCATCGTATTCACCCAAATCATCATCCACCGAACCAAATTGGGCCGTGCGATGCGCGCCACGTTCCAGGATAAGGATGTGGCGGCCATGACGGGCATCAGCATCCGCAAAATATACGCGCTTACGTTTGCATATGGCAGCGCATTGGCGGGCCTGGCGGGCGTACTGTGCGGCAGCTATTTGACCATTTCACCCTTTATGGGTTCCTCCGTCACAACGAAGGCCTGGGCCATCGCCATCGTGGGCGGCATAGGAAACATCCCGGGCGCCATATTTGGGGGATTTCTGCTGGGCGTGGTGGAGTCCTTGGGTGCGGGCTATCTTTCAGCGGCATATAAGGACGCTTACAGCTTTATCATCGTTATCTTGGTGCTGGTATTCCGCCCCAATGGGCTGTTCAGCAAAAAGGAACTTTAATGGGCTTTTTCGCGCTTCGCCCGCTTACATAAAATGCTTCTAGGGAAGGATACACGCATGAATATGAAAAAACTGCCGGTATTCGTATTGCTGGCTGTGGCCGCCGTGCTGCCTTTGTTTGTGAAATCAGAATACTTCATGCACATTTGCGTATTGGCCATGATGTATATCATGTTGACGCAGGGGCTCAATTTGCTCACAGGCTATATAGGCCAACTATCTTTGGGGCACCAAACCTTTTTGGGGCTGGGCGGCTATGCATCGGCCTTGCTGGCCATCAAGCTGGGGGTACCTGTGCTGCTGGCCATGCTGCTGGCGGGTTTGTTTACGGTGGTTTGCAGCTTTTTGATAGGGTTGGTCACGTTTCGGATGCGCGGCTCTTATTTTGTGATTATGACCACCGCTTTTGCGGAGATCGTGCGCCTCGTTATCAATAACTCCACTGCGGTCACCAATGGGCCAATGGGCCTGAGGGAAATCCCCCCGCCCGTTATTTTCGGCTTGATAATCAAATCAAAGATATCATCCTATTATTTTGGGCTGGTATTGGCGGTAATCACGGTGTTCATCTGCTATCGTATTGTGGATTCCCGCACAGGCCGCGCCTTTGTG
Source organism: Christensenellaceae bacterium (assembly GCA_031261085.1). Taxonomy (GTDB): domain Bacteria; phylum Bacillota; class Clostridia; order Christensenellales; family CAG-138; genus Pelethousia. The sequence goes on along the minus strand of JAISKB010000014.1, from coordinate 50,439 downwards.
GCCCTGCGAGAGCACGAGGCCTTGGCAAACTCGGTAGGCATCAGCTTTGCCCGGTACTCCATGGTCGCCGCGGTGGTGGGAGGCTTTTTCGCGGGCATCGCGGGTGGGTTTTATGCCCACTATACACACTTTATCAGTACGGATGTAATAACCTTCAGCTATACCGTCACGATATTGCTGATGCTGATTATCGGCGGCAAGGGCACCATAATGGGCCCGGTGCTGGGAGCCATCATTTTCAGCTTTGTACCTGAGGCGCTGCGGGCTGTGGATAATTTGCGCCTGCCGATATACGGCTTGATTTTAATGATTTCGGTACTGGCTATGCCCAAGGGCTTGATGCCGGTACTGTCCAGGGCATATGGCCGCATTGTTTACAAGCTGGCGCCCGGCCAAAAAACGCCGGCCGCAAAGGGGGAGTGAGCCATGGCATTTTTGGATGAAAATCGTCTGTTAGAGGTGCGAGGCCTCTCCAAAAGGTTTGGTGGCCTGGCGGCGGTGCAAAACATCTCCTTTGATTTGAAGAAGAACGAGATATTGGCGCTGATAGGGCCCAATGGCGCGGGCAAAACGACCACCTTCAATATGATTGCCGGGAGCATTGCGGCTACCTCGGGCAGCGTGAAGCTGGCCGGAGAGGAATTGATAGGTAAAAAACCCTACCAAATTGCTTCCTGCGGCTTGGCGCGCACCTTCCAAATAACGGCGGTGTTCTTTGGGCTCAGCGTGTTTGAAAACATGGTGATAGCCAGCCATCGCCTGCAGAAAGCGACGATGCTGGACAGCATTCTCTATAGTAAAAAATATCGGCAGGAAGAGCGGGAAGCCCGGGAAAAGGCCAATGCTATTCTGCGGTTTGTAGGCTTGGAGGAGATGGCGAACGTATTGTCCGGCAACCTTGCATATGGGCAGCAACGCCTGCTCGAGGTCGCCATTGCCCTCGCTACAGAGCCGGTGATGCTATTGCTGGATGAGCCTGCCGCAGGCCTTAACCCCGAGGAAACCGTGTCGCTCATGCGGCTGATTGGCAAAATCAGGGATCAAGGCATAACGGTGCTGCTCGTAGAGCATAACATGCGGTTGGTTATGGAAATATCCGATCGCATACTGGTGCTGGATCATGGTGAAATGATCGCCGAGGGGAGCCCGGATGAGATAAGCATGAATCCTCAGGTCATTGAGGCATACCTAGGTAAAGGAGTGGAGGAATAGTGCTGGAAATAAAGGACATCAAAGTAGCGTATAAGCGGACGCAGGTAATCTATGGTCTTTCCTTGCATGTAGATGAGGGCGAGCTTGTAGCGCTGATAGGCGCCAATGGGGCAGGGAAATCCACAACGCTGCGCACCATATCCGGGTTGCTGCATCCCAGCGCGGGCAGCATCCAATACCGGGGCGCCGATATCCATAAGCTGCTGCCCGAGCAAATCGTGCGGTTGGGCATTGCCCATTGCCCCGAAGGGCGGCGCGTATGGCCTAAGCTGACGGTAGAGGAAAACCTGTCCCTGGGCGGGTATATTTTGCCAAAGCAGCGGGTGCTGGAAAAGATGGAATCCATGTATGCGCATTTCCCGATTTTGAAGGATCGGCGCAGCCAGTTGGCCGGAAGCATGAGCGGCGGAGAGCAGCAAATGCTGGCTATAGCCCGCACCTTGATGTGCCAGCCTTCCTTTATGCTGTTTGACGAGCCCTCGCTGGGGTTGGCGCCGCGCATCGTGGAACAGGTGATGGATATTATAGCGAATATCAACAAAAAAGAGAACGTTACTGTATTGTTGGTGGAACAAAATGCCAATATGGCGCTCTCCATTGCGGACCGGGCGTATGTGATCGAGAGCGGGCAGCTGACGCTGGAGGGTAAGGCCGCCGATCTGCGGCAGGATGATTATGTTCGCAAGGCTTATTTGGGCAAATAGAAAGGGAGTATACGATGAAACTGGCAGTAATCGGCGGCACCGGGGATATGGGATATGGTTTGGCTCTGCGTTGGGCCAAGGCAGGGCACCGTGTTATCATCGGCAGCCGGGCGCTCGAAAAAGCGCAAACCGCGGCGGCGGCGGCCCGGGAGGCCACCGGGTGCGGCGACATAGTTGGGATGACGAACGAGGATGCAGCCCGCGCGTGTGACCTTGCGGTGTTGGCGGTGCTGTCGGTGGGGCACCAAGCCACTGTAGAGGCATTGCGCGCGATATTGGCGGCGAAGCCGGTGCTGGATGTAACCATTCCTTTGGCGTTTAAGCCGCTGCGCTATGCGCCGCCGGCCGAAGGCTCCAATGCGCTGCAAACCAAAGCGATACTGGGGGAGAACAGCCTTGTGGCGGCGGGCTTCCACACCATTTCCGCTGCGCTGCTTACCGATTTGACCAGCGCCATTACCGGCGATGTGCTGATAGTAGGGGATGAAGAGCCCAAGCAAGCGGCGCTGGAGCTGGCGAAGCAAATCGGCCTGCAGGCCTTCGATGCCGGGTCGCTGCTGTTTTCCCCTGCGGTAGAAGCTTTGACGCCCATGCTTATTGGTATGAACAAGCGATACGGCAGCAATCATATCGGGGTGCGTTTAACGGGTATCGGTTAAACTATGGGCCGGTTTAGGGTCCGCTGCTGCGGTCACGCAAAGTAAAAAACAGCGCGCGGCAGGCGGGGCGTGTTCCCTATGCGCCATCATTTGCCCGCGCAGATAAAATAAAGGGAGCCCTGTCGTACCAAGGGAGGGAGATGCGTTTATGAAAACAAAGGATATTGTATATGCCGCGGTGGGGGGCGCACTGGCTTTTATCATCATGCGCCTAACGGCATTCCCGCTATTTGCTTCCGCCACGTTTTTAAAAATGGAGTTCAGCGAGGTGCCGTTGCTCCTCCTGTCGGTGCTGGTATCGCCTGTGGTGGGCCTTTGCTCCCTGCTGATAAAGGACGTGCTTCTTTTTTGCACCGGCTCCAATATATTCGGCGCGATTTCAGACTTTTTGGCGGGCGGGATTTTCATATTGCTGTTCAGTCTCATCGTGGGCAAGCAAGGTGGGCCCAAACGGGTTTTGGCGGCGTCGCTGATTGCGCCGGTGGGCAGGATGCTGTTTTCCATACCGCTGAACCTGGTCATACTTCGGCTGCAATTTGGCACTGCTCCAGGGCAGGTAATGGCCATGATGCCCGTACTGCTGCCGTTTAACTTTATCAAGTCCCTGCTGGGGGTGGTGTGCTTTGCGCTGCTGTATCCGCGCTTGCGGCGCGCGGCCCCGTGGTTGGGCTGCGGCGATGATAAAAAAATGTGAGGTGTGCATGTATGGAAAGGACATTGGCCCAATTTAGAGGGGATCGGGCAGCGAAAATAGCCCGGGAACAGGGCATAGATTTGATCATCACTTCCCTGCCCGCCAATACGGAGTACTTTTCCGGCTTTTCTTCGGTAGGGATGCAAATTTTATATTCCGCCGAGTGCTATTTGGTGTATCAGCCTCAGGATGGCGGCATGGGGCTTGTTGTATCCGCTGCGGATGTGCCTACCGTGATGGAAGCCGGATATACCGGGTGGATATACGCCTTGGGCGCTTTTCGGTTCCATATGCCCGGGCAGGATGCGTATACCGAAGCTCTGCGGGCGGCGATAGACCGGCGCTACGCATCGGCGGCGCAGGCCTTGGCGCAGGCGGTAAGGGATATAGCGCCCAATGCCGGGATCATTGCCGTGGACGAGGCGCGTATGCCGCCCGGCACCTGGAATGCTCTGGAAACGGAATTGGCGGGGAAGTGTCTCCTATCCGGCAATCATATGCTGCACAGGATTAAATCGGTGAAACATCCCGAGGAGATTGCTCTTTTAAAAAACGCCGCTAATGTTGCGGAGGACGCTCTTTTGGCGCTCATACCCTCCATCCGGGCCGGAACCAGCGAATATGACATGGAGCGATTATACAAACAGGAAGTGACGGCCCGCGATGCCAACCCGCACTTCTTTGTGGCAACCGCCAATGCGCGCGGCGCTTTTTCGGATACCTGGAACAGGCCCTGGAACAAAGTGCAGGAAGGCTCCGCAATCCGCTTTGATTTTGGATGCATATACCGCGGATTTTGCTCGGACCTTTCCCGCACCGCGCTGTTGGGGCATAATCCAAAGGCCGAGGCCTATTATGGCGCGGTACGAGCTGGCGAGGAGAGGGCCATCGCTGCCATAAAGCCCGGCGTTACCGCCGGTGAAATCTTTGAAATCGCCGTAAGGGAAACGCAAAAAGCGGGGATTCCACACTACTGGCGGCACCATGTGGGGCACGGCATTGGCGTGAGCACCTACGATTTGCCGTCTATTGCGCACAACGACCCCACCGTGCTGGAGGCGGGCATGGTATTGTGCATCGAAACGCCTTATTACGAGATAGGCTGGGGTGGCGTACAGGTAGAGGATACCGTAGTGGTCACCGGGGACGGCGCGCAATATCTAACGAATACGCCTCGCGAACTTATCAAAATTTAAATTAAGCATATCGGAGGATTAAAAACATGGATTACATTGAGAGCATCACCGAGGCTATAGGAAAAACACCATTGCTTAAGCTAAGCAAGCTGCTGCCGGCCGGGAGTGCGGATGTATTCGTGAAGTTGGAAAACTTAAATCCCAGCGGGAGCTATAAGGACCGTATGGCGCTAGCCATGGTGGAGGGCGCCGAGCGGGGAGATACCTGGAACGGCCGCAAGCTGCCCGCAGGCGGCATGGTGGTAGAGGCCTCGGCCGGCAACACCGCCCCCGCGCTTGCCATGGTGTGCGCGGCGAAAGGGTACAAGGCGCATTTTATGCTGTACCGCTATATGTTTGAAAAGGGCGATGATGCCCGGATGCTAATAACAAAAGCATATGGGCCGGAGGTGGAGCCTACCAGTGATCCGCTTAAATATTTGACCGCGGAGCAAATAGAATTGCTTAAGGAGGATGAGCCCGACCTTATCCATGTTATGACCGGGAAGATGGATTGCTCCCTATTGGAGGCCGCCGACCCGGCCAGCGTATGGGTGGATCAAATATACAACAAGTATAATTATCTGGGCCAAAAAGCCATCGCCTATGAGGTATACGAACAGCTGGACGGCAAGGTGGACGCCATAGGCTGCTCGGTAGGGGCGGGCGGTTCGCTTTATGGCCTTTGCCTGGGGCTAAAGGATAAGGGCCTTCGGCCGGGGGTAATATTTGGGGTGGTACCAAGCGGCTCCGAGGTATACCTCGACCTAAAAAAAGATGAATGCACAAGGGCTGAATTTGCCTATTCGGATCGCAACAGCAAAATTTCCACCGCAATGGGCTTGGAAAAATGGTTGCAGGAGAAGTCTATCATACAGCAGATGGTAGAGGCGGGGTATCCGGATATGTTCTTTAGGGTTACGGCGCAGGAAGCCAGGGATATGGCAAACCGGCTTTGCCAGGAATTGGGCATATACTGCGGCATGTCATCGGGGGCCAATGTGGTCATCGCACTGAGAATGGCGCAGCGCTTGGGGCAGGGTAAAAACGTGGTTACCACCATTGTGGATCGGCGTGACCGGCATATGTTCGAAATTCCAAAGGAAAAATACGCGGTTTGAGGCAAAAGGCATAAAACCGATAACCCTAAAAGGGCGCGCCAACCGGCGCGCCCGTTCTCTCTTTCTCCCCGTTCCCGCATCTTAGGCTAAATAACCAGCGTGCCATTCTCGCTGTCGATGATTTTGAATATCTGTTCCTCGTCGCCGGTTTCCACATTGATGTAGATGATGTACGAATCCTCACCCAAGGTGCATTTAAACTCGTAGCACAGCTGCTCGCTCTGCGGCGAAAGCGGGATTAGCGCCAGCGCGCGGTTCACGATTTCCAAATTTTTGGATACCTTTGCCTCGGCCTCCTCAATGGGCAGGGAAAGCGCCGGCAGCGCGCGCTCCACATGGCTAAACAGGTAGTTGCGCGCGTCTATGCCTATTACCTCCAGCGTTTCCCGGTCTACCCATACCTTAATCAGGTCGCTGTAGAGTATGGCGTCGGCCTGGGTGGCCGCGCAGTTGATCAGCGCCTTGCCGCCATAATACTGCGCATAGGTGGACTGCATACCCTCATACCCCATCTCACTCAGCTTTTTGAGCGCAGCGTCGCGGTACCGCGCGGCCTCACTGTCATCCGGCCGGCCATCCTTGTTGCCGGAGGCGGAACGCATGTACCACAACAGCGCGCCGCCCTGCTCGGTAATCTCTGCCTCCACCCAATTGCCGCGCTCGTCGTTGCCGCTAAAATCGTGCGCGCGGATGGCGCTTTCGACGAGCCCATTATAGGTGAGCGCCTGCCCGGCGATGCCCTCGGCGGTTTTTTGCGCCTGCTCCTTGGTTACATTGCCGCCTGTGAGGCCCTTGGCCTCCTGCTTTTCGGCGCTCTCGGCGAAGGGGCCGTCATATATCAGGGTGGGGAATTCCTCGATACCCTCGTTATCCTTGCTGCCGGCGTCCTGCCCCTCGCCTTGCTGCGCGGCGTCATCCGCCGCGGCGTCCGCTGCCTGCGCGGAGGCATAGTAGCCATCCTGCTCCAGCAGCAGGGGGATGTTGCCGCTGGTGTAGCGCTGGCCTATCTCGATGGCGAGCTTGGCGCAGGCGTTGCGCAGCGCGGCGATGGTATTGGCGTCCTCCTCGGTGAGCGCCGTGCCGCGTATGGCCTTTTTGGTGAGGGAATGCGCATAGTCGCCCAGCCGCACCACAAATTGGTTGATTTGCTTGGTATCCACATGGGATAGCGGCAGCTGCGCCATGCAGCTGGTGGCGCTGCCCGAAAGCCGCCACAGGTCATCCAGCAGCAATATCTGCTGCGCCGAGGAATTGGCCGCCTGCAGCTTGCCCAGCCCGCTCTCCATCTCGTATAGGTTATCGCTCAGCTCGCCATAGGCCCGGCGGTACATGCTCTCGGCGGTGCTTTTATAATCCATCGCCTCGGCGCGCTGCTGCGTGCCCCACCAAACAACGCCCGCCAATGCCAGCGCCAGCACGGCCGGCAGCACATACCAGCCCATGCCGTGGCGCTTGCCGCCGCCCTGGCGCGGCGTCTTGTCCGCATGGCCAAAATCCTGCTCCGGCTGCGCGCCATCCTCGTATACTTCGTTTTCCTGCATGGTTTTCTCCTTTCGCGGTCTATTTAAAGAACGAATGGTTGCCTATGGACAGCAGCACGGGCTTGCTCAGCATCCACTTGTTGGTCGCGGTTTTGGGGTTGTAGTAATATAGGCATCCGCCGGTAGGGTCCCAGCCGTTCATGGCGTCCCGCGCGGCCTTGATGCAGCTTTCATCCGGCGAAAGGTTGATTTGCCCATCGCTCACCGCGTCAAACGCGCCCTTTTGGTAGATGACCCCGCTGAGGCTGTTGGGGAACTCGCTGCTCTTTACCCGGTTGAGCACCACCGCCGCCACCGCCACCTGGCCCTTGTAGGGTTCGCCACGCGCCTCGCCATATATCAGCCGCGCCAAAAGGTACATGTCGTTGTTGCTGCCGCCCCCGCCCGAGCTGCCGCCGGAATCACTTGTGCCGCCGCCGCCCGAGCCGCCGGTATCGGCCATGCCCAGCGCCTTTGCGGTGGCCGGGCCCACAATGCCATCCGCCGCAAGCCCGTTGGTCCGCTGAAAATACACCACGGCGGCCTTGGTGACGCTGCCGAATATGCCGTCTATGCCGCCGGAGTAATAGCCCCAGCGCTTGAGCTTGGTCTGCAGCGTTTTTACCTCATCGCCCCGGCTGCCCACCTTGAGCGTTGCCGCGTCCGCCCGCAAGGGCAGCAGGCACAACGTCAGGCAAAATGCGAGCAGCAGGCAAAGCGCCGCCCGCCTATGCATCCGAAATTGGTTTGTTCGCATCATGTAGTTTCCCTCCAGAGTTGTAAAATGCGCCTCCATAGGCCCGCCTTGGGTTCTTCCCCGGCACTTGCGGGCGTCAAAGCGGTTTTGCCCTGCGCGTGCAATTGTTCGAGCAGGAAGCTTTTAAACTCCACCGCTTCCGCCTCGCTTTCAAACATGCGGGCATCAAAATCCATCGCGTCACCTTCAATTTCCCCAGCTGGCAGTTCCAATATACATAGAGGGGGGAATAATACGCACCACCAATTTTTTCCGCCGCCTTCGCCCAGCACGATGCGCAGCGCGCGGTACGCGCCCGCGGGGTAAACTTTGCCCGCGTAATCCCGCCGGGGGAAGGCATAGGTGCCCAGGCTCAGCCGCGCGCCATAGGGCATGCCGCTTTGCCGCAGGCTGGCCTGCGCCGCCCGCAGCAAGCCTTCGCCATCCGATAGAATCGCCGCCCCCAGCGCGTCGGCGCTGTCGGCGCTGCCGGCAAAACGCGCCTCATGCTGCAAAATCGCATCCCGCACGGCCAGCTTGGCCGCTTGATCCGCCTCGCTGTCGCTGTTGGCGATGATGTGCAGGCGCAGTATATCCGCACGCGAAGCGCAGGTTGCTTCGCGCGCGCCCATGCTTTGCGCGCTGCTCACGCCCCAAAGCAGCGCCAGCGCGGCCAAAAGGACTGAAAACCACTTGAATCGAACCATGTTTGCGCACACCTCCCTCGCATATATTTACAGCTTTGCCTGCAACTGGTGTGTTTATACACGGCTTAGGGAGGATGCGCTTTTTAATCAAATGCAGAAACGCTTTCCCAGCCATTGGGCGAAATTCCAAATATTATTACAAAATGATTAACTGGAATAAATTACTTATTACAATTATGTAATAAACTTATTGACATGTGTAATATTCGATGCTACGATAGCGATGTGCTCAAACGGCCGCAAGGCTGCGCGGGCATACAAAAAGCCGGGTTATCCGGCCGCACTTGCAAAAATGCATCGAAAGGAAAGTAAACCGTATGAAGAAACTACTTGCAATCGCGCTTGCCGTCGTTATGACGCTGGGCGCAGCCACGGTGGCGTTCGCCTTCAGCTGGGATGCGCCCGCCGCCGATTCCAACGCCAATGGCTTTGGCTACGAGGTGGATGTCGTGAAGTACGCGCGGCAGACCGGCGCGCTGGCTTCCTCCTACCCCGTGGTGGAGCCCAACGCAAAGGCCGTCAACGGCGCGGACGTCTACTTTGCCATCAAGGTCGTTATCCCCTCCAGCCCAAAGGAGGAGGTAAAGGATACCGCCGAGCTGGAGGTGAAGCTTACCTCCCTCGACCTGGCCGGCACCTATGCGCTGCCCCTCGATACCTATGCGGGCGGCACCTATTATGTGGTGCCCCAAGCGGGCGGCATCGGGCTTATGACCCCCTCGCAGTTCAACCAGGCCAACGCGGGCAGCAGCTACTTATTCACCAACGCGGCGCCGGTGTTCTCCCTGCGCGTGATGGATACCGACACCGCCAAGGTAGCGGCCAAGGTCATCTCCAAGCGCCCGCTGCCCGCCACGTTTGACAACGGCGATTACACCATCGATGTGCAGAGCGCCTCCCTCGCCTTCTATAACAAGGGCGCGGCCGTGGGCACGGATACCCCCATCGCGACGTTCTCCCGCAATGGCAGCGGCAAGGTGACCGGCGTTGCGAGCGGCGATGACTCCATGGCGGTGCTCAAGCTGTATCGCTGGCTGGGCAACGGCAATGCCGATGTGACATACCAGCTGATTGACGAGGGCAAAATGTACATGAGCGATGATAACATCCGCGCCGCATGGGGCTGGAACTATAAGGCCGAGGATTCCATCACCTGGGCGGCCAATGCGGACCCCATCATCACCGGCCCCGCCCTGAGCATCCCCAAAACCGGCGCGCGCGCCGGCGTGGCCGGCTTCGCCCTGCTCATGGTCGCCGCTATCGCGGCCGCGGCGGCGTATCGCAGGGTGAAGGCGTAAATACGGGTTCGCGCCTGCCATCTGTCAGCCCCCTCCCCGCTTAAGGGAGGGGGATTTTTTGGGTTCGGGGGACTGTTCGTTGCATCTCGATCAACCGATAAAAAGGGGTAAAGCTCAATACCGCATATCGCCCAAAAAAAGAAAAGCCCCTCTTTTTAAGAGGGGCTAAAGGGCGGGAAACAAGCTTTGCATATCCTTTGGCAGCGGCGCTACCCAATGCAGCTCCTCGCCGGTAAGCGGGTGGGTGAGCCACAGCTCATACGAGTGCAGCGCCGGGCGGGCGATGCGATTGGCATCCGCGGTGCCATAAAGCCAATCCCCCAGCAGAGGGTAGCCTACCGCCGCCATGTGCAGCCGCAGCTGATGCGTGCGCCCGGTATGCGGCGTCAGCCTAAGCAGGGTGAGGCCATCGCAATATTGCAGCGTTTCATATTCGGTATGGCTGGGCGCGCCGCCCTGGCAAATCGCGTGCTGATAGGTGGAGCCCGGCGCCATGCCGATGGGCAAATCGATGCGCCCGCAGGGGGGCGTTACCCGCCCCACGGCGATGGCGCGGTATTCGCGGCGGAACGCGGGCGTGTGCAACTGCTGGCGGAGCAGCTCGTGCATGTAGCCGTTTTTTGCCAGCGTCATAATGCCGGTGGTGCCCCTATCCAGCCGGCTTACGGGGTGCGGGTATTCCCCGGGCGCCAGGTGCGCCGCCAGCACGTTTTCCACGGTCAATTCGTTTGGGCCGCGGGTGGAGGTGTGCACCACCATGTCGGCGGGCTTGTTTAGTATGAGTATATCCGCATCCTCCCACAGTATGTCGAGCGGGGCCTGCATGGGCGCGGGGCCGGGGCGGGATGCGTCATCCCCCACCTCCGCCACCAGCGTATCGCCCGTGCGGACGCGCGCGTTGGTGTATACCCGCACGCCGTTGAGCAATATGCCGCTGCTGCGCCACTTTATCCGGGCAATCAGCGAGCCGGACATGCGCAGTTCATGCGCAAGCAGGCTTTTTACTTCCCGTCCGGCCAAAGCTTCGGTGATGTATAGCGTTAGCGTGCGCATGGGTGCCCTCCTTTCGCGGCGGTTTACCCTAGTATAGCACACGCGCGCAAAGGCGCGCAGCAATCCCGCTATACCACATATTCCGAGGGTATGCCCTCCATCACGATGGTGAGGCTGCCGGGGGCGTCGCCGCCGCCCGCGTGTTCGAGCAGCAGCTTGGCCGCGGCGATTCGGTCGGCATCCCGCGCTTCCTCATCCGCGCAGATCGCGTGCAGGCAGGATAGCGCGGCATCCAGAGCAGAGTTGTTTTCCATATGGTTTCTCCTTTTTTGTTTACGGGGGAGCTTAGGGTTTTTGCTTTACGGAATTGGGAAATGGAGCTGCACCCCACCCCCTGGCCCCCTCCCAAGGGAGGGGGAACACTTATAAGATAAATTGGGGGTTTCACCCCCAACCCCCGCAGGAGTAAAGTCCAGCACTTTTTTCAAAGTGACTTGAAAGAAGTTCTCTCCACGGGACAACGACCTTAGTACCCCTGTGCAAAAACTTATTCCCTCCATGCGAAGGGGTTTGGGGACGGCGCCCCGTCCCCAGCCGGGGTGCGGGGGCCTGCCCCCGCGAAAAACATTCCCCCAAAAAGTACGCACGAAACGTTCCCCAAAGAACGTTCTTCAAAAAACGCTTCTCCCCCCAAAGCCCTGCAAAAGCGTTCCCCCTATAAATCATCCGCATCCTGTACGGGCCGCTCCCCGTTTTCCCCCATGCCGGTATAGCTGCCCTGCACATCCGAGGGTATAGGCGCCGCGCCCTCGCGGGGCGGTATGACTGGCCTTGCGGGCCGTTTGCGGCATTTGCGCTTCTCTCCCATATGCTTCACGCTCCTCTCAAACGGTAGTGTGCGCGGCGCGAGAGCGGGCTATGCCCTCGGCGCGGCGGATTGCGCTTGATCTGCGGCGATGGGCGAGGGCGCGCCGTCCCCTTTCGCCTCCGATTGGGCTTGCGCCGCAAATTCGGCCAGCTTCTTTTGCATCAATGCCTGTGCCTGCGCTTTGCCGTCAAACAGCATCAACTCCATGCCGATATCCGGGGTGAGCATACCCAACCGCACGAGGGATAGCATCAGCTCGTTGTGCGCGGCCACGGCAAAGCGGTTTTCCCGCTGCACCTTCACGCTCACGCTAAACTCCAGCGGCACCCAGTTGCCCAGCGCGGTTTTGCGCTGCATGAGCTTGCCGCAAAAGGCGCGCCGCGCGCCGCCCTGCGGCAGCACGCTCCGCTCCAGGGTGCAAAACTCGCGCTCCACCTCGATTTCCTGCCGCACGGCCATCTCGAAGGCGTCGTATATTGCGCGGGCGGCCATGCGGCTGCGCTTGCTGCTCATCTCCTGCAGCGCGGCGATGGCGCTGGCCGCGGTAACGCCGCCGCTGGTCATCCCGCGGGAAAAATCGTTTACGCCGCTCTCCTGCTTAATGCTCTCCCGCATGGCCTGCACATACCCCACAAGGTAGGCGGGCAGCGGCGCGGTGGGAAACCAGGTGACGCCGTTGAGGTTTTCGCCCTTGTGCACCTCCTTGCTCCAATCCCGCAGGTCGCCCACGTCAAACCCGCTGGCCCCCGTGACGAGCAGCTTGTTGTGGGAGGCCATCAGCGCGTTTTTGAGCACGATTTGATCCAGCTTATCCGAATATAGCTGCGTCCGCTCAAACATATCCACCAGCCCATAGCCCAGGCAGCTCCCCTTGCGCGGGTACAGCGATGTGAGGACGAACGGATATTCGCCGTGGGCGAAGTAGCCCTCGGGCTTTAGGCCGCGGCTGTCCTCCAGCAAAACGCCGCCCGCCAGCTTTTGCATATGTACCTGGCAGCGGCCCTGCTCGGCGTCATATTCCCGCTGCCAGCACTCCAGCAGCAGTATGCTTTCGGCATCCGTGGGGGCTAGCAGCGCATCCCTTAGCGGGCGCAGGGCGGGGCTGTCCGCATCCATGGCCGCCGCCTGCCCGGGGTAATGCTGCTCGAACCATGCCCGGGGATAGGGGCGGAACTTGAATATCGCCCGGCAATCCTGCACGTCGTCGCACAGCGGGTCCAGCACGATGCCGCGCGGATCCACCTGCCGTATAAACGCGCCGCCCAGGCCGCCGTTTTGCAGCGGGTCATAGCCCGTTTCCTGTACCATGTAGCCGCCCACCAAAAGGTCGTGCGTGAGCTTGCCATATTCGCGGCTGTAGCCGCCCCGCGTGTGATTTTCCTTCACGGCGGCGCTCAGCAGCTCCGCCGCCTCGGCATAGGCGGGGTCGTCCGCCACGATGATGGCCTCGGGGTAGCTGTCCATCAGGTCGGCGCGCATGTTTTCGATGGTGGATTGTATGATGGGCGTGGCCGGGCGGGGTTCGCCCCGGTCGGTTTCGGGTATGCCGTGCCAATGGTCGCCATGATATAGGCGCTCGCATTTGTTCAGCCGCGCCCACTCCGCGCCATAAGCGGCGCAAAACTCGTGAAACAGCTCGTATACCGCCGCGGCGGTGATCTCTGATTGGGTCATGTTCATTTCCTCCTGTGTCGTTTGTGTAAAAGATAGGGACGCCCGTTGTTTAAATCGTCAAAAACGATTGCGCCCCCGGCGCTTCGCCGGATAGCGGGTTATAGGCCCGCGCGGCGGGCGAAGCCGGCGCTACGCTGTGCGCCGGGCGCGACATCAGCGCGTAGCGCAGCGATTCCGGCGCGTGATCCTCGCCGTCCGCCGCGTCCTCCCGGTTATGGTGGTCGAAGGAGAGCAGCGGCAGCGTGCGGACGAGGTTTTCGCAGGTATCGAAGCACTGCCAGCGCGGCAGGCCATCCGGCGCGCTCGCCAAATAGCCCCGCACGCGCTGCCAGCCCGCCACGCGGGAATTATCCGCCGGGGTGAGCGGCACGCCGGATAGCGCGAACAGCTCGGCGATGCTCTCGCCCTCAAAGCCGCCTTCGCTCTTTAACACCGCGCCCCGCTTTTGCCACATATCCGGCGAGGCCACCGTATAGGCGATGGCTTCCCCTTCGGAAAGCGCCCGCATCTGCGCGGCCACGGCATCGGCCCGCGTGTGCCGCACATACAGCTCGCGGTAGGTATACACCCGGCCCTCGCCATCCACAGCGTGCCAAAGCACGGCGCAGGGGTCGTTATACCCCCAATCGATGGAGCGGAACCGCTTCCACCATGCGGGCGGTTCAAACGGCCGCACCACATGCGCGGCGCGCGCGAATTCCCGAAAGAACTGCCCGGCGTGTACATCCCAATCCCCGTCGAGATACGCCCTGCGAAGCTCCTCCGGCAGCGCCTGCAGCACCCGCACATAGTCCGGGTCGGCCTGCAGCAGCACCGGGTTATCCCACACGCGCGCGGGGATAAACGCATAGTCCTCCTTACGCTCCCCCTGCGCATAGCGCCGGTCGATAAACAGCCGCTTTACCCACCCGTGCCCCACGCCGCCCGGGTTGCAGGTGTAATACATACGCGGCCGAAACCCCGCTTTTACGGTGCGGTTGCAGGTGGTCAAAAAGCGCATCTGCTCCTCGGTAAAGTGCGTGGCCTCCTCCAGCCCGATCACATCGTATTCCTGCCCCTGATACTGATACACATCGTTGGCGCCATCGCAGTAGCCCAGGCGTATGCGGCTGCCGTTGCAAAAGCGGAACACCCGCTCGGCGCCGTTATAGTCCGCCACGCCCTTTAGCTCCTTCAACAGCGGTATCAGGTGGTTTTCGCGCAGCTCGGGCAGCGTGCGCCGCAGCAGCAGCGCGTTTAAATTGGGATGGTACAGGCTAAGCAGCACCAGCTTGCGCCGCATGGCCCAGCTTTTGCCGCCGCCCCGCGCGCCGCCATAGGCCGTATGCCGGGCCCGGCTGGCAAAAAAATCGGCCTGCCGCGCGTTGGGCAAGCCCTTGAGTATAAACCGCAACCCATCACTCCTTCCTTCTTTCTTAAACGCGGTATTTCCGCTTGCGCCTCGCAAAACGAAAACGAGCCCCCTTGGCCCGCACCATGCGCGCGTGCCGAGAGCGCCCTTAAACAATTGTTCTACATTGCCCAGTATAGCCTAGTTTTGCGGGGCGGTAAAGCGCGCTTTTTCGGCAACCTTCGGGCATTCTTTTTGCCTGTTTCCGGCATATTCGGTACAATTGATACCATTTTTGGTACTTTGCGTATTTTCCCCGTTGAACCAAGCTGGCGGATACGATATGATACCAGTAATCGAACAATTGTTCTGCTTTTTCTGACCGCAAACATCATTATGAAAGGAGCGACTCGAATGGAAAACATGGCGCAAATCGAAAACCATATGCTCTCTGCCCTGCATTTGGAACGCCATTATGGCGGCGCGGCGCTTGAAATAAGCGGGGAAGCCGCCTACGAAGCCACGGAACGGCGGTTATACCGCGTGCCCATACTGCGGGAGCGGGTGGGGGATGATAAAGAGGAGCTGGCCGAGCTGGAAAACGGCGAGGTGGAGCTGCTGCAATTTCGCTACAGCCCGACAGGCCCCTTTGGGCGCGGCGGCGCGCACACCTCGCCGCAGGAGCTGCATGCCGACCAGATGGCGCATCTGCGGGCGCGGCTGGCCGCCAACGAGCGTGAGCTGCGCAAGCTGCAAACCGCGCTCAGCTGCATTTCGGGCGATGCATATTACCCCGCGGTGGAGCTGCGGTATTTTCAAAGTATGCGGGAGGCCGACATTGCGCTGCGCCTTATGTGCGACCCGGCCACCGTGCGCCGCAACCGCATGCGGCTCGTAAAACGGCTGGCCGTGCGGCTGTATGGGGTGGAGGGGTAAGCTTGCTTTTGGGGGGCTGTGCGCCCCCTGCTGGGCATGCTTGAAAGCACAAAAATGGGCGCGCGTGGGCCAAAGTATGGGTAAAAACGCTAAAGCAAAAAACCCCTCCGCTGGAGGGGTACAACTCGATTTTTTACACTTACCGCAGCGGCGATTTTTTTGTGATGGGGCAGGACCAGGACATAAGCTGGCCATCGTACTGCGCGGCCAAATAAATCGCCTGGGTGGTTAAACGGTCAAGCCCCTGCTTGGTGAGCGCGCTGATTCGATGCAGCGCGATGCCATAGGGCAGCTCCTGCTCCGGCGCAAACTCGGGCGCGCCCACCGCAAAGCCCGCAAGCCGCGCGCTTTCGATGAACAACCCCAGCAGCGGTTCGGCGGGGAAGTATAGGTGCAGCGTAATGCGCCGGTTGGGCAGCAATGCGTCGCCGTGCTTTTCGAGCAGGGCGATTTGCCGGCGATTCTGCTCGGTATACAGCTTGGCGCTGTCGGGGTACAGCAGGCGGTCATAGGCTTCCCACGCGGCATCCTCGCGCAGCAGCGCGGCGCAGCGCAGCAGCCTTTCGCGCGAGAGTATGGCTTCGGCCTGCTCGAGCGCCTCGGGCGCAGGGGTATAAAAAAACAGTATGCGCCGGGACTGGTCTTGTATAGATCCGGCAAAGCGCACATCCATGGTTTTTTCGCATTTTTTTTGGATGGCTTCGATATGCCGCAGCGCGCGGGACGCAAGCGGGGCGTCCTCCCTGGTTTGGCAGCATAGCTGCAGCAAAAATGGCCGGGCATGCGCCTGCTCGCGCAGCTGCATATCCACCACGAACCGCGCGGGGCGCTGCTCGTATTGCCAATCGTATTCAAAAAAATTGGATCGTTTATCGGACATGCGCATCGGCCATCCTTACCCCCTCCCCGGGGAGGGATATTTTTTGGGGGAACGTTTTCGCGGGGGCACCTGCCCCCGCACCCCGACTGGGGACGGGGCGCCGTCCCCAGACCCCTTCGCATGGTAGAGAGAAGTTTATTTTAGGAGAATATTTAGGTCGTTAGCTCATAAAAAGAAGCTATTTCAAGTTGCTTTGGGAAAAGGTAGGCTGGTATTCGCTCCGGCAGGGTAAGGGCAACAAAAAATCAAGGCAGCGCCTCTATCAGCCTAACGAGCGCGGCAAAATCGCCGTGCGGGTAGGGCGAAATATCCAGCCCCTGCTCGTTTTCGAGGTAGTCGGTCAGCAAAAACACCTGCGCGCCCACCTGCGCCGCGGCCATATCATCCCGCGGGTTGTTGCCCACCATCAGGCATTGCTCGCCCCGTTTGCCCAATTGGGCAAAAATTTCGGAAAAATACTTTGGGTTGGGCTTGCAGTAAGCGCTGTTTTCGTAGCTGGTAGCCAGGTCAAAATCCTCTGCGCCAAGGCCCACCCAAGCCAGGCGGGCGCGCAGCGCCACCGCGGGGAAAATCGGGTTGCTGGCCAAGGCCACGCCGTAGCCCTTGGCGCGCAGGGTGGTCAGCAGCCCCCGCACATCCTGCGGGGCGCGCACAACCTGCTTGACACGGTTAAAATCCGTGGCATAAAAATCCTCCAGCTCGGCATCCAGCTCCTGCGCGCGCTCCCCCAATTCCTGGAGAAACACCTCCCAAAACCGCGCTTTGTTATCGACGACGCCGTCGTTTGCTATCATGGCGGAAGTGCCCTTCCACAGCGCGGCAATCAGCGGTTCCCTTTCGTACCCAAGCGGCGCGCACCGCCTCGCCAGCTCGCCAAAGTAGGCGCGTATAAATTCCTTTTGCTCCATAGGCAGGAGCGTGCCATCCAAATCGAATAGCACCGTATCGACTTTTATCATGCTTTATCCTGCGGAAGCGCCCTTGCCTTCCGCCTTCCTTTTGCTAGAGTGCTTCGGTTTCTTTTTGCAGCGCCGTGCGGAGCAGGCTGGCCAATTGGTCGCCGCAGGAGGTGGGCTTGGTGCCGCAGGCAATGCCCGATAGCTTGGTGAGCAGCGCTTCCACCTCCATGCCTTCGGCCAGCGCGCTCATCGCGCGCAGATTGCCGCTGCAGCCGCCGGTATAGGCAAGGTTGTGCACCCGGCCGTCTATCACGTCCACATCGATGCAGCTGGAGCATACGCCCAGGGGATGTAATGTATAATGCATATCAATAAGTGCCCTCAAACACATAGGCGGCGGGGCCCGTCATATACACGCCATCTTCCGCCCATACAATATCCAGCTCGCCCAGCTGCAGCTGCACCGTGACGTGCCTGCCGGTGTACCCCGCCCGCGCCGCCAGCACAGCGCTCGCGCCCGAGCCGGTGCCGCAAGCCAGCGTTCGGCCGCAGCCACGCTCCCATGTGCGTATGCGCAAGGTGTTTTCGCCGGCTATCTGCACAAAGTTCACATTGGCCCGCTGCGGGAACAGCGGGTGATGCTCCAGCGCCGCGCCATACTTGCAAATGTCCTCTTCGGTTATATCCTCCTGTAAGAACACCGCGATATGCGGCACGCCCAGGCGCGCCGCGCCGATGGTGAAGGTGCGCCCCAGTGCGGTAATCTGCTCCAGATTGCATGCGCCCTCCCCCGCCATGGGTATTTCGGGCTTGCGCAGCAGCGGCTGCCCCAGGCAGATGCGCACGGCGGCGGCAACCCCCTCGTTTGCGCAGATCCAGGCGCGCTGCTCCCCCGCGCCGGTCAGCACCGAAAAGCTCTCCTGCCGCACAACGCCCCGGTCATACGCATACTTCGCAAAGCACCGTATGCCGTTGCCGCACATTTCGGCCACGCTGCCGTCGTTGTTGTAAATGCGCATTTGAATATCCGCCTCGCCGCAATTTTGCAGCAGCAGCACGCCATCGGCGCCTATGCCGGCCCGCCTGTCGCACATGGCCCGCGCCAATTCCCCCGCGCCGTTCTCCGGCGTGGGGAACACGCCCTCCCGGTCGTCCACCAAAATAAAATCGTTGCCCAGGCCGTGCATTTTTGTAAACTGCATCGGTTGCCTCCTTTTTATTGCCCGCAGGCCGCCGTACCTGCCGCAGGGCAGGATATATGCTATAATCTATTTTATGTATTATACCGCATACGCTGTGCGCGCCGCAATTGCGCAATGTTAACTTTGTGTGTTTTCGTGGTAAATTGGCGTGCGCCGCTGTACATTTTGCGCGCATTGGATTATTATTATGATAAGATTTTATAGCTTTGCATACCCCCGGGTAAGCAGCGGCACAAATGTGAATATGTAGGGTGAAGGCATGGATGATTACTTTTTCATTGTAAACCCCGTGGCCGGGAGTGGGGCGGCGCTTCGCAAATTTGCGCAGGTAGAACAGCTCCTCAAGCAAAAATGCATCCGCTACGGCAAAGCGCTTACCACCGCGCCGCAGCATGCCGCCGCGCTTGCCAAGCAGGCGCTCGCGCGCGGTAAAACGCGCATCATCGCCGTGGGCGGCGATGGCACCGTGGGCGAGGTCGCCTCCGCGCTTTGCAACACGAGCGCCACAATGGGCATACTCCCCTTTGGCACCGGCAACGACCTGGCGCGCACGCTTTGCCTGCCCACCCAGCCAGAAGAAGCGTTGGGCGTGGTGCTGGGCGGCGATTCCCGTCAGGTAGACGCCGGCGAAGCCAACGGCAAGTTCTTTATAAACGAAGCGGGTTTTGGCTTTGATGTGGATGTGCTGCAGTGCACCGAATCCTTCAAAAAGCGCTTTACCGGCATGATACCCTATTTGCTGGGCCTGGTTCGCGCGCTTTCGCACCTGCGGCCGCTGCACCTCACCATACGGTATGGCGAGCAGACCCTCGAGCAGGATTCCCTGCTGATTGCCGTGGGCAACGGCAGGTTCTTCGGCGGCGGTATGCAGGTGCTGCCCAATGCCTGCCCGTTTGACGGCCAATTCGACGTGTGTGTGGTGAAGCATATGACGCTGGGCCGGTTCCTCGCCATACTGCCCCGGTTTGTGAAGGGGAAGCATATCGGCCTGCCCGAAATCACCTATTTCCGCACCGATGCGGTGCAGGTGGACTGTACGACCGAAAGCCCCCTCAATTTGGATGGCGAGGTTGGCCTTAACGTGCCCGTCACATTTAGGCTGCTGCCCGGCGCGCTGCGCGTGTTGCTGGCGTCGCAGGCATAGCAGGGGTCGGAGGATATATGCGCAAACGCAGGTTCGTCATAAAAAGCAAAAAGCAGACGGGCGCCCGCCTGGCGGTTTTGCTGGGGGCGGCGCTGCTCATCTGCGGTGCGATACTGGGCGTTTTTGTGCTGCTCTCGGCGCACAAAAACACGGCGGATTTTTCTCCGCTGCCGTTCAATGTAGACGCAAACTACAGCTATACCGGCTCCGGGTTTTTATACCTCTCCGGCGGCAAGCTCTATTATGACGATATTGCGGACGCGAAGAAGAACACCTCCTTTATCGTCAGCTCCGAGGATGTGCGCTTGGCCTCCTCCTCCGCGCTCATGGTGCTGTATAACGACAACGCCGTGCAAATCGTGGGCGCGCAGGCCTCGCTGCTGTTCACCGGCACGGTGCTGTCCGTCGCCTGCGACGCGCAGCATGTGGCCGTGCTCAATAAGGATGGCGACGGCAATTCCTCCCTGTTCATCTACAACGCGCAGGGCGACCAAATCGACAAGCTGGATTTTGCGCCCGGGGCGCTCATCAACTTTGGGTTTGCAAAGGCCGGGGAAGAAACGCTGTGGACGCTCGAGCTGAACGTGACCGGCTCGCTGCCGATATCCACCCTAACCACCTACAACCTTACCACCAACCACACCACCGGCGTGGTGAGCGTGCACAGCCAGCTGGTGGATAAGGTCGTGTTTACCGAAACCAGCATTTTCCTCAGCGGTACGGCCAACCTCATCCGCTACAACCGCATGGGAAATTCCGAAGCCTACCGCCAGCTGGTATATGGCTGGGAGCTTGCCGATTATTCCACCACCTCCTCCACCCCGCTCATGCTGTATACCCGGCGGGGCGGCCAAATCGCGGGCGGCGTGGTGCGGCTGTTGTCTTTACCCGAGGGGGATGTGGCCAGCGCCGCCGCGCAAAACGTGCAGCTCCCCGCCGATACCATCAGCGCGTTTATTTCGGGCGGCAAGCTGGTTGCCTGCACGCCTACCGACCTATACACCTACACTTCGGCGGGCAAGCTCAGCGGCAAGGTGCCGCTGCCCATGCAAGTGCGCGCCGTAAAAAAGCTCGCGGGCGGGTATGCGCTTTTTACCGCCGGGAACGGGCTGTATGTTTCCCCCATAAAATAGCGCCGCAGAAAGGAAGGTGTGCGCCTTGAACTTAATCGACCTTGCCGTGATTGCCGTATTTGCCCTGTTTGTACTGCTGGGCTTTTACCGTGGCTTCATCTCTACGCTGTTAAACCTTGGCGCGTATGTGCTATCCGCCGTGCTGGGGCTTTTACTCATGCCGCTGTGCGCCCACGCCGTAAAATCCAGCGCGTCGCTCTACAACATGATGCTCTACTACACCGAGGGCAGCGAATATATCGTAAACGCCGAATATGTGCGCGCCGGTATCAGCTCCATCGGCTCCACCGACCTTTCGGGCATCATATCGGCGGCCGGTTTGCCCTACCCCATGGGCAAGCGCATCACCGCCAATATCGCCAAGGAGGCGTTTGCCGGCCAGGGCGTGGTATCGCTGGGCGATTACTTCAACCAAACCATCGTGTGCGTGTTCATCAACATACTCATGTTTTTGCTGGTATTTTTAGCCGTGCGGCTGCTGCTCGGCTTCATCATCAACGGGGCGGATTATGCCTATACCTTCCCGGTATTGCGCTCGGGGGATTCGGTTTTGGGCGCGGGACTGGGGCTGCTGCGGGGCATGTTCGCGCTGTTTTTGCTGTTTATGCTGCTGCCCATACTCCTCACCTCGCTGGGCCAGTTCGAGCAGATCCACACGATGGTGAACGAATCCGTTTTTGCGGGGTTCTTTTACCGATCCAACTTTTTGCTCGGCCTCATCCCCGGCACCTAACGCCCCGCCGCCGCGCCAATAACCCTTTTCGACTTTTTTGCAAGTGCGCTCTTAAAAAGCGCGCTTTTGCGATACAAAGCAATCGCACAAAGGCCCAAAATCGTTCCGCTGAAAGGACTTATATGTATCTATCCGACGCATGGGAAGATTATCAAATACTCGATGCCGGCGACGGCAACAAGCTGGAGCGCTGGGGCGAATTCACGCTGCTGCGGCCCGACCCGCAGGCGGTGTGGCCCATGGACGAGCCCGTGCAGGTGCACGCGCGCTACCTGCGCTCCCCCACCGGCGGCGGCCACTGGGAATATGCCCGCCCCCTGCCGGATAGCTGGCCCATCGCCTACCGCGACCTGCGCTTTATCGTGCGGCCCACCGGCTTTAAGCATACGGGCCTGTTCCCCGAGCAGGCCGTCAATTGGGACTGGATGCGCGCGGTCGTTGCCCGCGCGAATGGTCGGCCCTTCCGCGCGTTAAACCTATTCGCCTATACCGGCGGGGCTACGGCGGCGCTGGCGGCGGCGGGCGCCGAGGTGGTGCATGTGGATGCCGCCAAGGGCATGGTGGCCTGGGCTAAGGATAACCTGGCCGCAAGCGGTTTGGCCGAGCGGAATGTGCGCTTTATCGTGGATGATGTGATGAAATTTGTGCTGCGCGAGCAGCGGCGCGGCCGCCTGTACGACGGCATATTGATGGACCCGCCCAGCTATGGCCGGGGCCCCGGCGGCGAGATGTGGAAGATCGAAGAGGGGCTTTACCCCCTGGTTGCGGAATGCGCCAAGCTGCTGCAGGCGGACGCGCGGTTTTTCCTCATCAATTCTTACACCACGGGCCTTGCGCCCGCGGTGCTGGGCAACGTGCTGCAGGTGGCGCTGGGCGGCCGCGGCGGGCGCGTGGAGGCCGGGGAGGTGGGGCTTCCCATCTCGCGCGGGGGGCTGGTGCTGCCCTGCGGGGCTTCGGGCAGATGGGAGCGGTAGCCGGTATGCCAAACGTGCCTGTTTTATATGAGGATAACCACCTGCTGGTGGTGGAAAAGCCCTGCAATATGCCGGTGCAGGCCGATAGCTCCGGCGACCTTGACCTGCTCACCCAGCTAAAGCGCTATATTAAAGAAACCTATCATAAGCCCGGCGAGGTATACCTCGCCCTGGTGCACCGGCTGGATAGGCCCGTGGGCGGCGTGGTGGTATTTGCCCGCACCAGCAAGGCGGCGGCGCGGCTCTGCGCCCAGTTTGCCGGGCATGGCGCGCAAAAGAAGTATTTCGCCATAACCTGCGGCCCGGCGCCCAACGGCGAGCTCACGGATTGGCTGCTAAAGGACGGCATCACGGGCTCTGCCCGCACGGTGCAGGAGGGCACGCCAAACGCCAAGGCCGCGCGGCTCACCTGCCGCCCCCTGCAGCAAAGCGAGGGGGGGCTTACCCTGGCGGAGGTGGCGCTGCATACGGGCCGGCACCACCAGATACGCGTACAGCTGGCTTCGCGCGGGGCGGCGCTGTGGGGCGACCAACGCTATAACCCCGCCGCAAAGCGGGGGCAGCAGCTGGCGCTGTGGGCGTATTCGCTCACCATAGAGCACCCTTCGCTGCATACCCGCATGACGTTCACCTCGCTGCCCCAGGGCGGCGTGTGGGAGCCGTTTGCCCCCGCCCTGGCGGCGGCGGCCGGTGGCATACGAGTATTGTATCAGGATGCGAACATACTCGCCGTGCACAAGCCCGCCGGTTTGCCGGTTGCGCTTGCCGACGGCGGGGAGGATACCCTGGAGGGGCGGCTCAACGCCTTATATGGCAAGGTTTACCCCCTGCACCGGCTGGATGCGCACACCACCGGCCTAACGCTGTTTGCGAAAACGCCCGCGGCCGAAGCGGAGCTGTGCGACGCCTTTCGCACACACGCGGTGCATAAAACCTACCTGTGCGTGGTGAAGGGCGCCCCGCACCCACCCGCGGCGGATTGCACCGCCTATGCCCTAAAGGATGCGGGCAAGGCGCGGGTAACGGTATATAATAGCCCCCTGCCCGGCGGCAAGGAGATGCGCACCGCCTACCGCACCCTGCAGCGCAAAGGGGGGGAGAGCCTGCTCGAAATCACCCTGCACACGGGCCGCACCCACCAGATACGCGCGCACATGGCGCACATGGGCTGCCCGCTGCTGGGGGATGATAAGTATGGCGACCGGGATTGGAACCGCGCGCGCAAGCTATATACCCCGCGGCTGTGCGCGGTACGCCTGCAGTTTATGCTGCCGCCCGACAGTGTGTTGGCATATTTAAACGAAATCACTTTGGAAACACAGCCCGAATGGGCATTTTAGGAGAGGCGTCTATGCAAGTTTTTAAAACCTTTGACATCATTGGCCCGCGCATGATAGGGCCTTCCAGCTCGCATACGGCGGGCGCGGCGCGGCTGGCGCACCTGGCCTGGCACATAGCCGGGGAGGATGTAAAAAAGGCGCGGCTCACCTTATATGGCTCCTTTGCGGAGACCGGCGCGGGGCACGGCACCGATAAGGCGCTGCTGGCCGGCGTGCTGGGCATCGAGCCGGAGGATACGCGGCTGCGCTTTGCGCTGCTGTTGGCCAAGGAAGCCGGCGTGGAATACGAATTTTTATTCGAGGCCGACGCGCCCGGGCCTTATGCCTGCATGGCGCGCATTCATATCGAGGGGCATACGGGCCAAATTACGGATGTGCTGGGCGCTTCTATAGGCGGCGGCAATATACGCATCACCAATATCAACGGGCTGGAGGTGGAGTATACCGGCGAATACCCCACCGTGCTGGTACAGCATTTGGATATGCGGGGCGCGATTTCCGCCGTGACAGGGGTGCTGTTTGCCGCGGGCATCAACGTGGCGGGCATGCGGGTGTTTCGGCAGGCCAAGGGCCAAATCGCCTGCATGATGATCGAAACCGATACCGCGGTATCCGATGCGCTGTGCAAGCAGGTGCGCACCTGCAGCGACGCCGTGCTGGATGTGCGCACCATCGATAAGCACTGATGCGGGAGGAGGATTTTACCATGTCCTATGTATTCAACACCGGGGAGGCGCTGCTCGCGCTGTGCGAAAACGAGCAGCTGCCCCTGCACGAGGTTATGCTCCGGCGCGAGCTGGAGCTTACCGATAGCTCCCGCGCGGCGCTGCGCGAGGAGATGCACAAAAACCTTACCGTTATGCGCGCCTCTATAGAGGAGGGCCTGCAGGCGGAATACCGCTCTGTATCCGGCCTATCGGGCGGGGATGCGCAAAAGCTGTTTTCCCGCGCGAGCGGCACGTTTATGGGCGCGGACGCCGCCCGCGCCGTTGCGGCGGCCATGGCCGTGGTGGAGGTGAACGCCTCCATGGGCAAAATCGTGGCCGCGCCCACCGCGGGGGCCAGCGGCATATTGCCCGGCACCCTGCTGGGTCTGGCGGAGGTGCGGGGCTGGAAGGATGGCAGCTTGATAGACGCGCTGTTCGCCGCCGCGGCCGTAGGCGTCATCATAGCGGCCAACGCCACGCTGGCGGGTTCCGAGGGGGGCTGTCAGGCCGAAACCGGCTCGGCCGCCGCCATGACGGCCGCCGCGCTGGCGCACCTTTCGGGCGCAAAGCCCGCCGTTTGCTTAAACGCCGCCGCCATCGCCCTGCAGAATGTGCTGGGGCTGGTGTGCGACCCCGTAGCCGGGCTGGTGGAGTGCCCCTGCATCAAGCGCAACGCCCTGGGCGCGGCCAACGCCATGCTTTCGGCGGATTTGGCGCTGAGCGGGGTGGGCAGCATCATCCCGTTTGATGAAACCGTGGATGCCCTGCGCACGGTGGGCAGGCTGCTGCCCTCCGACCTGCGCGAAACCGCGCGCGGCGGCCTGGCCGCCACCAAAACCGCCAAGGAAATAACCAAAAGGCTGGGCCTTTCTGCCCAGGCGGAGTAAAACGCCCTTGTTTTAGCCGCTTCCCTTCCCCCTTATTGCCAATTTATGGAGGTTTGTTATGATGAAACGCATGGCTTTAGGCCTGCTGGCGCTGCTGCTGCTAACCGCCTGCGGCTGCGCGGCGCTTTTGCCCAGCCGAACCGAGGGCCAGGACGTATCCTTCCCGTTTTCCGCACCAACGCCCCCCACGGCAAGCCCGCAGGGGGATTCGACGGATTTCCCGGAGCAGCCGGATGACCTGCCCGCGTTTGCCCGCCCAAACGGCCCCACCTGGCTGGCGCCCGAGTTCGACGCGCGGGGCCGCTGGTCCGCCCAGCTGGATGTTTGGGGGGATGGCTCCGAAACCCTGCTGCTGGATATGGTGGGGTATGACAGCGTGGAGGTGAGCACGATAAGCCTGCAGCTTGCGCTAAGCCCTTCCGGCGCCGCCCTATCCGGCGAGCTGGAATACGCAAACCCCACCGGCATACTGCTTGCGGATGTGGACCCTTCGGACGATTTTGCGGAGCTGTTCATCATGGCTTCGGAGGAGGGCCCATCTTACACCACGCATATTTACCGCATCCATAAGGACGGCACGCTTGCCCAAACGGATGCCCTATGGGGCTCGATTGAGGATATCGACGCAAACGGGCCGTATGTGCAGCTGCGCGACATCCTGGACATATTGGGTACCCGCGAGGCCACCGTATGGTGCGCGTTTTCGGCGGACTCCTCGCTGGAGGTTGCCGACCCATATTGGTTCTTCGACGACATCTATTGGAACGGCGAGCTGGATTGGTATATCCTCAGCGTCATAAAGCCGCTGCCCGTCACGCTGCAGGATGGCTCCGCCTTTACCGAGCCGGTGGGCGCAAGGCTGGCGCTGTTCGCCACCGATGGCTACAGCGAGGTACTCTTCCGCGATGATCAGGGCCGCGAGGGCAGCCTGGCCATCACCCTTGGGCAGGGGGATGATTTTGGCACCTTTATAAACGGCGCCTCCGAATATGATTATTTTGAGGATTTGCCGTATGCGGGGTGAGGGGGTAAGCTGAGGCCCAGCTCCATACAAAAAGGCCCTCTCGCAATGAGAGGGCCAAACTTTTTTAATTTTATACTTAATCTTCCACCCGTTTTATATTCGCCCCGATGGCGCGCAGCTTTTGCTCGAAGAATTCATAGCCCCTATCGATAAAATGGATATTGTGCACGCGGCTGGTGCCCTCGGCCATCAGCGCGGCCACGATAAGCGCCGCGCCCGCGCGCAAGTCGCTGGCATACAGCGATGCGGCGCTCAGCTTGGGCCGCCCCTGAATGAAGGCGGTGCGCCCGTTCACATGGATTTCGGCGCCCATACGCTGCAGCTCGGGCACATGGTTAAACCGCTCTTCAAATATGTTTTCCACAATGAAGCTGCTGCCCTCGGCGGCAGATAGCAGCGCCATCATGGGCTGCTGCAAATCGGTTGGGAAACCCGGGTAGGGCAGCGTTTTGATATTGACCGCGCGGGGCCGCACATCCGCCGTAACGCGCAAAAAGAACTCCCGCCCGTCGTCGCCCTCGGTCACCCGCACGCCGCTCTCCATCAGCTTGGCGGATATAGCCTCCAGGTGCGGGGGTATCACGTTGTTTATCACCACATCCCCGCCGGTGGCCGCCGCCGCTATCATAAACGTGCCGGCTTCGATTTGGTCGGGTATAATGGCATAGGTACAGCCGCGCAGCTTGCGCCCGCCCTGTATGCGGATTACATCCGTGCCCGCGCCCTTCACATTGGCGCCCATCATGTTTAGGAAGTTGGCTACATCCACCACATGCGGCTCCTTGGCCGCGTTGGCGATGACGGTTTGCCCCTCGGCGCCCACCGCCGCCAGCATGATGTTGATGGTGGCGCCCACGCTCACCACATCCAGGTAGATTTCGGCCCCGGTAAGCCGCTTTGCGTTGGCGTGGATGATGCCGCCCTCGATTTGAATATCGGCCCCCAGCGCGCGCAAGCCCTTGATATGCTGATCGATAGGCCGCTGGCCTATGGCGCAGCCGCCCGGCAGCGCGACCTGCGCGTGGCCATACCGCCCCAAGAGCGCGCCCAGCAAGTAGTAGGATGCCCGCAGTGAGCTTACCATATCGAATGTGACGCTATGATCGTGTATGCCGTGCGCATCCACCCGCATGGTACCATCGGGGGTAAAATCTACCTCCGCGCCCATTTTGCGCAGTATCTTTTCTAATATGTGCACGTCCTCAATGGTGGGCAGGTTTTCGAGCAGGCAGCTTTCGCCCGCGAGTATAGCGGCGGGTATAATAGCCAACGCGGCATTTTTTGCCCCGCTGATCGTCACCACGCCTTCCAAGCGGTTCCCGCCCGTAATTTCATAATGCGCCATGCAATGTGCTCCAATAAAGAATAATGCTTACAGTCACCCGCCGAAACAGCCTTTATATTTTACCACCGTTTTTGCACTTTGTACAGGCGCATACCATATATACCCGCCATCAAACTGTGCGGCCTATCCTTTTAAATAGTAAAGCGGGTTATACGCTTCCCCTTCGATGCGCAGCTCAAAATGCAGGCGCGCCGCCTCGGCGTTTTCGCCATCCCC
This sequence comes from Christensenellaceae bacterium, assembly GCA_031261085.1. Taxonomy (GTDB): domain Bacteria; phylum Bacillota; class Clostridia; order Christensenellales; family CAG-138; genus Pelethousia. The sequence continues at coordinate 22,328 of JAISKB010000014.1, read as the reverse complement.
GGCCCTGCCTATCACCTGCCCCGCCGTCACTTCCTCCCCCAGCTGCACGGCGCTTTCCATAAGGTGCGCATACCGTGTTACAAACCCTTCGCCGTGGCTGATTTCCACCATCAGGCCATAGCCGCCTCTGTGCATAACGCATATCACCTGGCCCGCGGCGCTGGCCAGCACATCGGCGTTTTCAGCGGTCGCATAGTCCAGCCCCAGGTGCAGCACGCCCGCGCGCTGGCCAAAGTACCCGGCTATGCCCGCCTGCACGGGGGCCGTAAATACCTGCTCCGTTTTGGGGCCGCGCTTGCCTTCGCTTTTGCCCGGCACGGCCGTTTCCTTTATTTTTTGCGTGCCGATTCGCTCCAGCCTATCCTGCGCCTCGACCACCTGGGTTTGGGTGCTGCCGCGGCTGGTGCTCTTTCTGCCATTGATGTATACGCTCTGCGTGATGGTCGTTTTTGCGCCTTCCCGCCCATCCCGCACGATGATGCGGGTACCCTCCAGCAGGTTCGAATCCTTCTCCTGCTCCGTATGATAGCCCACCGCCTCCGAAACGCTGGTGGTCAGCGTGCATTGCACCTTAAGCGGCGTATTGTCGCCGGTAAACACCGCAAACATCGCATCGTATAGCTGCAGACGCTCCGCCGGTACCGTGGGCGCGGGCAGCAGCTGCACCTCCTGCGGCAATTCCACCGCCAGCTCTCCCCCGGCGCCCGCGGCTAAAGCCGCATCGCCAAAATATTGCTTTACATCCTCTATCAGCTGTATGGCGGCCTCGTAGCTGTATAGCGTACAGGCGATTTTACCATCTATCACGATAGAGGTCGGCATATACCCGGTTTCTTCGCCGGGCTGCTGCGCGGCCGTTTCCTCCGGCGCAAGCGGCGCGGCGGCAGGCCCCTCCACCGCTGTGCCAGGCCGCTGCGAGAGTATGGATTCATCGGTTGCGGGCAAAAATCCCTTGCCCGACTTCAGCGCGCCGCCTATGCCGGCCGCGAGCAGCGCCAGGCAAAACGTCGTTGTAACGGCCGCCCCAAACGAGATGTTCCAGCTTTTTTTCTTGGGCCGTTCATATAAATCGTCATAGGCATCCCAATATTCGTCCTCCGCATCCAGAGCATCCTCCGCCTCGAACATGCTCTCCTCGTGCGCCTGCGCGGCCTGATCGATACCCGCTTCCAGCTCGGCACAAAAGGCTGCGTCCTCCTCGCTTATCACCGGCTGGTCGGCAAGCGGTGCTTCCTCTGCGGCGGGCGTTTCTTCGTTCAATACCGACGGTTCGGGCAAAGACGGTTCTGCCGCAACGGGCGCTTCCTCGCTTACCACCGGCTGCTCGGGCAAAGACGGTTCTGTCGCAGCGAACGCTTTCTCGCTTATCACCGGCTGCTCGGCAAGGGACGCTTCTCCTGCGATAGCCGCTTCTTCGGGCGCGCTTTCGCTCGCCTCTTGCTGCGGCTGTGGCAGGGGCGCGCTTGTTTCTTGCTCCTGCGGCTGCCCTAGGTTGGTTTCTTGATTATTCATGTGGTTATTATATCGCATTTATGGGCATGCTTCAATGCTCCCGCCCCTTGGCCCCTTCCCCGGGGGAGGGAAAAAGGTTCTTGTTTTCGCTTGCGGGGCAGCCGCAGCAAAAATTCCCCCTCCCTAAGTCCCGACGCTCTCCCGCTGATGCCTCTGAAAACCACGATAAGCAAAGGGCTTTGGTGCAACTTTGAGTTTGAGGGCGAAAAGCGCAGAAGCACGGAAGCACAAGGTTCTGTTGAAAAGAACCGAAAAAATCGAATGTTTGGAATGCCTTGGAACATACCTGTTAATCAACACAATGGGATCAGCAAGCGGTAAGCCTGCCGCCCAAATTGCTTTCCGGCGTTTTTAAACCGACAACACCCTTGCCATCCTTGACCGCATTTAGTAAACTAAATGCGAAGGAAGTCCGGAGCCATGAAAAAGACAACGCGCATATGCCGATCTCGATGGAATTTGCCGCCTGATAAGCGGCATTGACGGGATTGGAAGGATTGAATCAGCCAGCCGAAAAAGGAGGCTCCAGCACATGAAAAATAAACTGCTGCTTTCCAGAATGCGCAACGTGATTTTCGCAATTGCTTTTGTCCTGCTTGCCGTCGCTTTAATCATCGGCGCGTTTGGTTCCACATGGGACGCCCGCGCCCTTGTCGCCCCCGCCGAAACGCTTGGCGGCTTCACCTATGAAATCGCGGGCGGCGCGCACGGCGAGGCCGCTTTCCCGTACAGCCTGGAAAACCTCGCGCCGAACATGGCGGTGACGGTCTACGCGAATATAGAGCCGGGAAAATACGAAAACCTGTTGGTGAAAACCGTTTATACGAGGCTGCGCCTGTACGCGGACGATGCACTAATCTACGAGTGCGGGCAACCGGGCAGTTATCCATCGTGGCTTTTAGACCCGCCGACCCTGCTCAAAATTGTTCCCCTGCCACAAGCCGCGTCTGAACTGCGGTTTGAATATATCTCGCCGTCGCAGCGTACAACCATGTCCCTGCCCGACATCGCGGCGGGCAGCGACGGCGCGCTTTCGGCGTGGCTGTTTGCTAAAAATGTCGCTTTGCTGTCCGTGTCCATTTTCCTGTTGATTCTCGGTCTGGCGGCGACCATTATCTCCCTGCTGTTCCAGCGTGGCGGCGCGGTGTTCCTACATTTGGGTTTGTTCGCTCTCGCCGCAGGCTGCTGGAGCTTTGGGGAGTGCAACGCCACGGCATTTCTCGTCCCTTACCCGGTTTTGCTGTATCTCATGGCGTTTGGCGGGCTGTTCTCTCTCGCCATACCGCTTTTGCGCTACGGGCTGCTGATTATATCGCCCAAAAAACCGCGCCCCATGCGCCTTGCCGCCACGATTCTGGAGGCGGCGGTCATTGTCGCCCTCGCCCTGCAGCTTACGGGAACCGTGGCGCTTTCAAAATCCATGTACGTCTTTCACATCATCGTCCCGTTGGCGTTGGTGGTATTCGCCGCAACCACGGTTTACGAGCATTTCCGGCACAAAAACCCGATGGCGAAGCGCTTCGCCCTGCCGATCCTCGTCATCGCTGCCTTTGCCATACTGGAGGTCGTCAATTACAGCCTGCGCTTCACGGACGTTTTGAGCCTGTTTTTCCTGTTGGGCACGCTGATATTCACCCTTATGCTCGGCGTCATTGGCGTCCGCTACGCGGCGGACACGCGCATGGCTTATGAGGAAGCGGCGGCGAAAAACGATTTTTACCATAAAATGAGCCACGGCCTGCGGACGCCGATGACTGTTGTTTCCACCTGCATACAGACCGTTCGACGGCGGCCTACAGAAGCCGCAGAACTGCTCCCAGAGGCACAGACGGAGATTATGAAAATAGCTAAGATGATTGACGACGCACTGGAAGACGGCGACGAAGGAGAGGTGCGCCCATGAAAACCATTCTCTGCGTTGAGGACGAGCGTCACATTCTTGACAACAACCGTAAAGCGCTGGAAGATGCTGGCTACGCTGTGCTGACTGCTGAAAATCTTGCCGGGGCACGTTCTCACCTTGCAAAGTATACGCCCGATGCCATCGTGTTGGACATCATGCTCCCTGATGGTTTGGGGCTTGATCTACTCTGCGAAATGCGCGAAAGCGGCAGTTCTATTCCAGTCTTGCTTTTGACCGCCTGGGGCAAGCCGTCCGATATTGCGCGCGGTCTGCGGGCGGGCGCGAATGATTATGTATCAAAGCCGTTTGAGTACGAGGTTCTTCTGGCGCGAATAGAAACTATGCTTCGAGGCGCGGAACGTATGCCGGAAACCATTTCTAAGGGTTCGCTGACGCTGAAACTATTATCCATGATTGCGCTTCTCAATGGCGAAGATATACACCTAACACAAAAAGAATTTGCGCTGATCCTACTGTTCGCGCAGAATGAGGGTAAGATAATAAGCGCGGATCGACTCTATAAAAAGGTGTGGGATACAGCTGCGGCGGGTGATATGAATGCTTTGAAAAAACAGATTTCTAATCTCAGAATAAAGATAGAGGGAAGCGGCTTTGTGATAAACTCTATCAGAGGCATTGGCTATATATTTGAACGAAAACAATAACAAGAATATAGGAATTGAGATGTTTGGATGAAGGGTGAAGATTTCTGCACCATTCCTCTTTTTGTGCTTTTTTTACGCTTATTTATGGTATAATCTGTCCCAGTGCAGAACAAGCAGGCGCTACCAAATCACTTATCAAATTAAGAAGGAAGAGGGTACATAACATGAAGAGTAAAACTACCGCAATTATTCTCTCCATTTTGCTTGGAGAACTGGGCATTGATCGTTTTTATCTTGGGTACACTGGGTTGGGTGTCCTAAAGCTGATTACAGCGGGCGGATTTGGTATCTGGTGGATTATCGACATCATCTTGATAATCACTGGTAAGCTGACAACCAAGGATGGCAAAGAGCTGGCTTCATAACAGCAACGAAGGAAGAATGAAGGATGGTGTCCGAAGCTGTTATGAGTACCGTGGAAGATAATGAGCTTTATGGCACCATCACCACGGATATCGGCAATTTTGCAAGAGCGAATTGGACGGATATGAGGTGTTACAGGCGCGGGTCGAGGCCATGTTCCGCAATGTGGAGCAAATCCCAAAAACGATAACGCGGGGCTTATTGACCTTAAAACTCGCGTCGAGGGAAGCCTTTGTGGACGGAGTGGATGTACTGCTTACGTCAAAGGGATATACCTTGCTGCAATTTTTCATACAAAACGAGAACAGCGTCATGTCAGCGGACTATGTGTATGAAAGCTTGTGGGGGCAGCCGATGGCGGGCGACTCAAACGCATTGGATATCGCGGTGTTGCGGCTGAGAAAAAACAAACTATCAGGCTGTTGTTACACCATCTCCACTGAATACGGGAACGGCTACCGTTTTGAACGCCGAGAATCTTAACAAAAAAATGTACGGGTTGAATCCTAACAATTCTGAAAGAATTCCACTTTTTTTTGGAACCGCTATTTTTGGAACCGCTATAATGTATTTGGCATTTATTTGCAATGACGTAGCTCTCTGCAAACGATTCGTACCTTGACAGAGGGTTGTAAGAACCTATTTAGAATCTGAGCGTACCCGTGCTTTTGAGCATAATTTTTCCGGATTGCGGGCGCGGAGGATACCGCCTTGCTGACGCAAGGCAAGGACGATAAGGTCATAAGACGATGAAATTTGCCAAAATGACGGGGGCGAAAAGATTCTAAATAGGTTCTAAGCCTCATCACCGCACCGATACGGTGCAATAATCGCTTGGAGGGAAAATAAATGAACAGCAAAAAACTACTGGCAATACTCATATCGGTGCTGATGATGTGCGTGCTTCTGACAGCATGCGACGACAGCAGCGATTCGCCGTCCGGTCAAACACTCGAAAATTACGGCGATTTCGGCGGCGATGACCGTGAGGAGAAGCTGGAAGAACTGCAAGCGCTTTACGATACACTTGTCACAGTTCAGAACGGCAGCACCGCGTTGATTAACCAATGCCAGGATTATGGGGTTGAGGTATCCGACGAAATAATCGAAAGCATTAACGACATTAAAGCCATCCTGGATGAGTACAGAGGACGCTTCTTTGCCGATGACGCCGCGGATACTTTGGATCTTGACAGTGAAATCGCAGGGATTGCAGGAGACATTGAGGCGGTGAGGGAACTTAACGCCGCCATCTCTTCAAGATTGGAAGAGCTTGGCTTGGAACTTAACTATGTCGAAGTCGGGTAATCACCCGCAAAAATGAATTACCCCGCCGCAAGCGGACGAGGTGGTGGATTTAACCAAGCAGAAGAAGTCATAGACGAATTGACGGATAGAACGGGATTTACCATCAGCAGAATAGGTTTTTAGGCGCAGCCCCAAAAAATTATATTGGAGGTCAACTGTATGAAAAGCAAGACAACAACATTGATTATTTCCATTCTCCTTGGCGAAATTGGCATCGACAGGTTCTATCTCGGCTATACGGGGCTTGGGATAATCAAGCTCATTACTGCCGGCGGCTTTGGAATCTGGTGGATTATCGACATCATTTTGATTGCCACGGGGAAAATGAAAGACGCCAAAGGCAACGAATTGGAGTGAACGCAATGTGCAAACGCGCCCTTTTGCATGGGCCGGCTCGCGGTGGCGAAAGGGCGCCTTATGCCCGTGGTTTTAGTAAAACTAAAATTTATTGTTAAGGTATTAAGGGGAGAGCATTATACGTTACGAAGTATTCGGAGAAAACCTGCCCGCTGTGACAGTCTATCTGGAAAACGGCGAAGCCGTTTCCACGCAGTCGGGCGGCATGACCTGGATGCCGCGCTCTCAAGATTACCGGAGACGGCATGGCATTTCTTGAGCTTGACGGAAGTATAAAGGTAATTGACCTCGCGCCGGGCGAAAAACTCAAGGTGGATACCGGCAACGTTGCCGTATTCGAGAAGCGCGTTAAGTATTCCGTTGAGAGCGTCAAGGGCTTCGCCAATATCCTGTTCGGCGGAGAAGGGCTATTTCTGACAACGGTAGAGGGATCCGGCGGGTCTGGCTGCAAACGATGACCGTACCCAGCTTCACGGCAAAACTCGTACCGTTTATGCCGTTTAAGAAAGACAATTAAGGTTATGCCTGTTCGGGCAGTGGGTCAAGCTGTGAACAATGTGGAGAAAGCCTTGCTCAAAGCGGGTGCGCTGACTTAACGCCAGCATACGGGCCGGAAGGGGGGCACCGTGTATTGCTCAAAATGTGGGGCGCGAAACGATGAACACGCGTCTTATTGCGTGCGCTGCGGCACCCTCCTTTCCGGCGTAAGCGGGTTGGGCGCGTACCGGAGCAGTTATGCCGCGCCGAAAAAGAAAAAGCGTAAATGGCCGGGTATTTTGGCGGCAATTCTTATCTTGTTCTTTCTCGCCCGGTTCTTTTTGAGCGACGGCGAGGAGCCGCCCGATTACGGCAACGCGTTCGCGCCGGAAAACGCTCAGGGATATGGCGCGGCGGACAAACCGGAATTTTCCGGAACCGCGCCGCCGGGCTTTGACGAAGCGATTGACGCGATTCTCAACGGGAAATGACAAAGAGTACAATTGATAATAAAGAGGTGAATTTCCACGTACTGTCCGAATTGCGGAGCGAAGAACCCGGAGGAAGCGGCGTTCTGTATCGAATGCGGTGGGCCGCTTACTGCGGAACGTGAGGTTGACGGCGTTCCAGACATGGCGGCCATACCGAGGAAAAAGAAAAAAAGGAAGTGGCCGTTTATCTTGGCCGGGGCAGTCGTTTTGTTTGTCGTGCTGATTGCTGTCTTGGGAGACGAGGAGGGCGGGCCTGAAAACGCGGAACCGGTTTACGCGGAATCCTCGTCCGCGCCGTCAAGCTACGCCGAAACACCCGCCGCCTATGCCTCCAACGATACTTGGGCGATATACTGGTACTTATGCGGCAGCGACCTTGAGACGGACGGAGCCTGCGCCAGCGCGGACTTGGATGAAATGACCAAAATCGCCCTGCCTGAAGGCGTCTCCGTCATTATTGAAACCGGTGGCGCCAGCGAGTGGCACAACGGCGTTGAAGCGGACGTCAACAGCCGCTATGTGTATGACAGCGGCGGGCTTCAATTCCTGGAAAAAAATCCCTCCGCCAACATGGGCGACGGCGCGACGCTGGAGTCTTTTCTGCGTTTTTGCAATAAAAACTATCCCGCCGACCACAAGGCTGTGATATTTTGGGATCACGGCGGCGGAAGCGCGGCAGGTGTTATCTTTGACGAATTATACGATTTCGATTCTTTGAGCCTTACGGAGATACGCACCGCGTTCGAGACGGTCAGCCCCACCTCAAAGGAAAACCCGCCCTATGAGCTTGTCGGGTTCGACGCCTGTCTGATGGCCACCATTGACGTGGCGGACACCTTCAATGGAATTGCCCGCTGGCTTGTGGCGTCGGAAGAGAGCGAACCGGGCATAGGCTGGGACTATACGGGGCTTCTGCGGGCATTGGCGCAAAGCCCCGGCATGAACGGCGGCGAGTGGGGCAAGGCCATTTGCGACACATTCTACGCCGCTTGCGATGCGATCGGCGAGGGTGACGAGGCGACGCTCTCCGTGGTGGATTTAAGCCGCGTTGACGCGCTTATGGCCGCCTACGACGACATAGGCGCAGAATCACTCATTTACGCCTGTGTGAACACGTCCTTTTTCAGCGAGTTTGGTCGCGCCGCGAGAAAAGCCGTAAATTTCGGCGGCAACAACTTTTGGGACGGATACACAAACATGGTTGACCTGGGCGACCTCGTTCGGCAATCCGGGAAAAAACTGCTGCCGGAATACGGCGAGCGGATGCTGGCCGCTCTTGAGGACTGCGTGTTTTATCAGGTGCACGGCGCATACCGGGACAGGGTCGGCGGGCTTGCCTGTTATTATGACTATGACGGCGATTACGACACTTTCAACGCTTACGTGGCTCTCCGCGAGGAAAACCCGTTCAGATGGTTCTATGACTTCGAGATTACGGGAGAGCTTTCCAGCGACGGTATGCGGTATGTGCGTTCGCTGGCTGAAAAATACTCCCAGGCCGAAAGCGTTTCACCGAAAAAGATGATTAGCCCAAAAGAGGATAATTTGGAGGATCACCCGGTTAAGCTTACGGGCGATGGTTACGCCGTCCTGGAGCTTGGTTCCGAAATAGCGGATAAACTTACGGGGGTTTACTGCAATCTGGCTTACTATGACGAAGAAAGCGACATAGCGATATTTCTCGGCAAGGACAACGATTTGGACGCTGACTGGGAAAACGGGGTGTTCACAGACAACTTCCACGGCGTGTGGGGTTCGATTGATGGCGCGCTGGTTTATATGGAGCTTACTGACGAAGTGGATGACTATCAGCTTTACACCGTGCCCGTTTTGCTCAACGGCGAGCAATACTCCCTGAGCGTCAGCTATACATACGATTCGGAGCAATACCGTATTCTCGGAGCGCGGCGCGGTATTGACGGCAACGGAATGGCGGACAAGAACTTGCGTCAGCTAAAGCCCGGCGACGTTATCGAGCCGCTGCTATACGTTTTCAGCGACATGGACAACGCGGACGAGGAGCCGGAGCAAATGGCTTTTGACAGCGTGACCGTAACCTCGGACACGCGTTTTGAGGAAATGGACTTGGGAGACGGGCTGTTCGTGTTTATGTTTGAAATAGTAGACGCTCGTAACGAAAGCTATCTCTCTGAAGCGGTCGTCTTTTCTGTAGAGGACGGCGAAGTTTATCTGTGGGGAGATGAGTGATGAAAACAGGCGTATGTTTTGTTGCGGTCGGTCTGGCGGCAGTTATGCTGCTGGCCGGGTGCGCGGCGGGAAATCCCGGCTCTGAAGCGGAGACTCCTTCGGTAGCGCCGGAAAAAACGGAAGAAGAAACGGATTTGGACGAGTATATCGATATTGAGGCTCCCTTTGTGATTGGGGACAATGATAACCTTTTCGAACCGTTAATCTCTGAAATTGAGAAAGGGTATTCAGGTGTATTTGAGAATGGTTTAACCGTCTGTTTCGGATTAGGCAAAGATTTTGGAGCGCTTGCCTTCCAAGATTCGGCGAACGGCGTATCGGGTTGCTACGTCGGCGAGCTTACGGAAAACGGAAACTCACTGACCATCAAGGATATGTATAGCGGCAGCTATCGCCTTGACCTGGGGGATTTGGGCGCGGGTTTCGCTGCCGCCGTATCTGATGAGGAGCAGTAACTTTAACAATATAACCTATGGTAAACCGCAAAGCGTTTTGCCGTTCGTATATCCCGGGGAATCTTATACTCCGCCTGCGGAGGATTACGCGGATAACAGCGACAGTTCAGATACCCGGGAGGATTACCCGGATGACAGCGACGGTTCAGATACCCGGGAGGATTATCCGGAATACTACGGCTGGTCTGATGAGGAATGGGAAGAATTCTGGACATATCTCGAAGAAATTTTGACTCCGGAGGAAATGGCATATATTGATGATATGACTTGGGAAGAATTTTTCGAATTCTTGGACGAAATAATGTCCGAATAATATTGCGCGGCCCTATCTGTTCTCACACGGACAAATCCAGGCTAAGCCGACGGGGGCTTGCTGCCGCTGGCTTAGCTATCTTTGACCCGGAAGGGACAGCCGCCAGAGTCTATATTTTGAGATTGCAACATGGCGAAAAATCTGCAAATTGGAGGTGGGTATGTTTCAATTTGGCACGAACGGCAGGACGGCGATCCTCGCGGTGGCGCATGCGTGCGTGGACGGCGTGTGCGCCGCCGCGATGTACGGAATCGTAAAGCCCGCCACGGCTGCGGGTGGCGTGACGTTTTTCGCGCTGGTCGCGATTTACAATCTGCTCGCCTTTCCCTTGCAGGCGCTCGTTGGGCTGACCGCCGACCACATCCCGGCGCGACGCACCTGGCTTGTCGCGGTCTTGCTCGCGTTTCCGCTTTTGTGGTTGACTCCGCTCCCACCTGTCGCGCTGGCTGTGCTGCTCGGCGTGTGCAACAGCATGTTCCACGTGCTGGGCGGCATCGATACGCTGGAAACTTCGCGTGGAAAAATGACAAAACTCGGCATATTTGTCGCGCCGGGCGCTGTCGGGCTGGCTGTCGGGCTGATGTTCCCGCCGTCGGGCGCGATGATGGGCGCGATGCTCGCCCTGCTCGCGCTGGGTTATCGACTCACAAAATCCCCGTCACAGGAAGAAAAAGCGCCCCCTCCCGCCCTCCCGCTATACGGCGGGATGAAGGTACTGCTGCCCGCGATGGTGCTGCTGTCGGTCGCCTGCCGCGGCATGGGCGGTAGCGTGATCGCGTATGGCTGGAAAACGGGTTTTGTTCTACCGGTTGTGTTCGCGGTGATCGTCGCGGGCGGCAAGGCTGCCGGCGGGCTGCTTTCCGACCGGCTCGGGGAACGAGGCGTCGCCATCGCGGCGGCGGTCGCGGCGACGCTGATACTGCCCCTTTCCGCCGATATCCCGCCCCTTGCCCTGTTCGGGCAGCTTTGCATCAACATCACCATGCCAGTCACGCTGATGCTGCTCTACCGCGCCATGCCGCGCAATCCGGGGTTTTCCTTCGGCATGGCGGCCGGCGTGCTCTATCCCGGAACCCTCACGGGCAAGCTGCTGAACGGCGCTTTGCCCGAGTACGCGATGATCCCCGTCCTGCTTTTGATTTTCGGCGTGAACGCGGCCATACTCGCGTTTGCGCTTGAGATGGGCAACAAAAAACGAAAAGGAGAACCAATATGAAACGCTCACTCCAACGGCTCATTTTCACGCTCTCCCTCGCTGTCACAGCATTCATCTCCAGCCCCGTCTACGCGGATATTATCGTAAATGAGTTAATCATTGAGGAAGAAGGGTTGCCGGTGTACCCCATCGCCCTGATCGTCGCGGCGTGCTTTATCGTTGCCGCGCTGGCGGCCTTTCTGATCGTAACCCTTGTCCGGCGCAACAAGAAGAAAGCGCTCGGGGAAGCCGTAAAATCGAAGGAGCCATCCGAGAAATGAGAATCGCACTCGCCGCGGTTCTGACCGCCGCTATCGAGGTTCCGTTTCTCTGCTTGACCGTCTGCCGCGACAAAAGCTTTGTCGCGGCAGCTGTGCTTGCCAACCTCGCGACAAACCTGATCTTGCATCTCGCGGTGCTACTCCTTGCGGGCCTCGCGGGGCTCGGCGGGATCCTGTGGATGCTCATTTATCCGCTGGAGGCACTGGTGGTTTTCGTCGAATACGGTGTTTACCGCCTGATTCTGGCGCCGTCGCGGCGTTTGCTGTTGCTCACGCTCGTCGCGAACGCCATTTCCTACGGTACCGGCGTGCTTCTGTTCGGGTATGTTTGAGGCGGACTTGGGGAGCGAATTGGGATTAGATAGGTTACATTCAGAATAAACAAATCATGTGATACGCAAGATAAAACTAACGAAGTGATGTAGCTTTATTCCTGCACTTCTTCTGTGGCTATAGTTTAAAGAGCAAGACACAAGAGGAAGTTGCCGCTGTGCTCGACCAACTGGAACGGCTGCACCAAGAGCAGTTTCGAGAATGTTTCAAGAGCATAACGCTGGACAATTAAAAGAAACTGCTTGTGCAGGCCGCCAAAGCCAAAGCGGGTGTGCTTCCGGCACTAGGCCTGTGGCCATCGCCGACGCCCGTTAGGGCGGCGATCATGGGGTCCGGGGTTCGCCCCGGCAAGCAGCGCACTGGTCCCCCGGCTTTATGGCGCCTTTCACCCTGTGGTTTCCGAAGCCGTTGCCGGGATTGACAGGTCGGACATTCCGGCTGAGAAGGAGTCTGTACTCGCAAAAATCCGAGAGGCGCAGGCGACAAAGAAATCGGAGCCGCGCCAGCCACATGATAAGGAGCGCGGCGTCAATAAAAAATCTTACGAGCCGGAGGTGTGAGACTATTTGCTCTGTGACTTGCGCTGTGAAGCTTTAGCTCCCCAAAACGATCCCGGTCATATTGTTTGCTATGTGCATGATTATTGGCAAGGTGATATTCCCTGTTTTTGCATAAACAAAGCCATAGACCAATCCTGTAGTCAGTCCGGGTAGCGCACATAGAAAATCCCCTGTAGAAATTCTCTGCATATGGGCAAGGGCAAACAAAACGCTGGACAAAGCAACGCATACCCAGAGCGGAATTTTGGTTTTCAATTTTCCAATCAAAAAAGCACGATATACACATTCCTCAACAATAGGCGCGGCAAGCCCGATCACAAGAATGGCGGGAAGGCGTCCTATCGCCTGTACCATGAGCGCAACCCCTGCGTTGTCCAGTAAATCCGCGAAGCCACCTATATATGCGGGATATACGGCAATGTTTGTTATGAATGTATTTGCAACAAAAGCCGCAATTACCCAAAGAATGTTTTTAAGTGCGGAAGATTTCCAACCTCTAAGACCGGCTCTGAGTTCATGCCGAAAAAGAAATATACTCCCAATGCCCAGGATGCCGTAAACGACCGCTTGAGAAAGCAACACCCATTGCCCTGTAAAGACGAGTTTGGGGAGCCGTACCGCAAATATCAAAGCATACAGCAGCAAAAACAGCGCAAGCAGCAGCCTATCTTTCCGGCTATGCTGGTTGTATGTTATTGCGGTTTCATGGTTCATGTTTTATTTTCCCTTTATCCTTTTATTATTTGGAATGAAATTGCCAGCAACACAAGCAACAGCGAGCCGCTTAAAGAAGCCACGGCAATAATGAGTTTTTTGTAGGACCGTTCCTTTTTTGCCAGATTTTTCACAATCGACATGTCCTCACGAAGCAATTGGTCAATCGGTACGTTATACATATCGCAGAGTCGGACAATCGTTTCAATATCTGGCTCGTTAATTCCTCTTTCCCATTTTGACACGGCTTGACGAGTCACGTTCAAATTCTCCGCTACAGTCTCCTGCGACAACTTGTTTTCGTTCCGGCATTGCTTCAGCTTTTCATGGAACAACATTTGAATCACCTCAATGCATTATACACATATTTCAAGCATTTTCGTAAAGAACCGTTTCGTTGCAGTGGGTATTTTTAGCGTTTTCCAGCAAGTAATTTCCTGGGAAGCCGAATCCGTCATGAATAAAACCCGCAAGGCGAAGACGGCGAAAAAGGCTGAAGCGCCAGCCGAGCGAAAACCGAACACAAAACACCATTCCGGGCCGGCGCTGTGACTCCGGCCTATTTCATTGGAGGAAACAATATGCAACAAATAGACCATATTCTGGATATCTTGCGGGACGAGCAATACCTCGGAACTTATGTCGCGGGGAAAACAAAGGTTGTGGAAGTAGGCGGCCCGCGGCAGGCAACGAATACCGAAGAGAACTGGATACGGATTCTGAACCACCGTCCCGCCATCATATCACAGGAGTTGTTCGATGCGGCGCAGGAACAGCTTCGCATGAAAGATGAACCGCTCCGCAGGCGGTGTCCGCTTGACGAAAAACTCTATTACCTGCTCATGAGATCAGGGCAAAAGAGGAAGCGCACAAGCTGTTTCTGGGCAACACCTACAAGGAGAAGGATTCATCTTTACGCGGGTGGATGGAAAGCCGTATGACCCTGACTACCTGATTACGATGTTTCCGAAGCTGGTAATCGCGGCAAGGTTTCCCAAAATGGCGCTTCACGCGCTAAAGAAATTCGTCTGCTGTCTGCACTGCACTGATGAATGACAGCGTAAGCTCTGCGGAAGTTGTAAAGAGAATCACAAGAAATCTTGGAATACCGCTTGGAACGGGGAGCGTTGCGCTCCCCGAAACACCCGAAAAAGCCCGCTATTTCAGGGGCTTGAGAATTTGGGATGGAATAATATCAACTTTTTTTAACCCCAACACCCGCGCGCTATGCCGCGCCCCCGCGCCCCGTCTGCATCGTATCCATCAACCGCTTGAGGGCGGGCAGGCTTGCGATTATAACGCACAGCAGCGTTTCGGCGCCAATGTAGCTGCCGTTGTAGGCGAGGGAATACGCCCACACGCTGCCCCAGCCCTCGGCATATTCCGCAAAAAATATGACGCCGGAGAGCGTGGAGCAAATCAGCCGCCCCACACCCGCGGCCAGCAGGCCCAGCCTAAGCTGCTTGGGGAACAGCGACGCCAGGCCATAGCAGGCATAGGCGATGAAGTAATCCAATATGAGCTGCGCCCAATGCACCACATAAAAATCCTGCATCAGCTGCAGCACGCCCAGCGCCAGCCCGGCCACAAACCCATAGCGCGGGCCAAACATCGCGGCATACATAGCCACCGGCAGCATGGCGCAAAGCGTGATGGACCCGCCCATGGGCAGGGAGAACAGCTTTACATAGCTGAGTATAAAGGATAGGCTCACGCATAGCGCGCCATACACCAGCGCGCGGGTGGCGTTGGCGCGGGGCGCCGGAACCGGCGCGTCGCTGCGGCGGTAGCGCAGTATGCCAAGTAGCAGCACGGCGGCCACCGCCAGAGCGGCCAGCAGCAGCCATACCTCCACGCCCTCGAGCGAAGCCAGCTTTTTGAAGAGTACGAATTCCATACAAAAAAACCTCCGTCTTTTTTTAAGAATGCCCCCGCCAGTAAACGGAGACATCAAGACCGAAGTTCTTATATGCTGCCGCTTTCCTACGCCGGTATTATCCGAACAGGTTCCGGGGTGTTATCTCAGCCGAAGCAACGCTTCAGCACCCCCAGCGTGACATTCTATTTAATTGTTGTTATTATAGCATGTATGCGCCGCGCGTCAACCGCTTTTTTGTTCACCAAGGGCGCACACATGCCCCCAAAAGCCGAAATATCCCCAAAAAAAAGCATATTCCAGCTTTTGAACACTTGTAACCGGGCGCGTTGTGCGATATAATACGTTGCTGTATGGATTGATAATTATGGATTGTTAATTTAAAATTTAGGTTAGAATTTAGGATTGTTGATTTAAGAGTTTTAGAATATAAGCGAGGTTTATTTATTTATGGCAAACGAGAACATCCGCAACATCGCCATCATTGCGCACGTCGATCATGGCAAAACCACATTGGTGGATCAGCTGCTGCGCCAAAGCGGCGTATTCCGCATAAACGAGCAGGTGCAGGAGCGCGTGATGGACAGCGGCGATTTGGAGCGCGAGCGCGGCATCACCATACTTTCCAAAAACACCGCGGTCAACTACAACGGCTGCCGTTTCAACATCGTAGACACCCCCGGCCACGCCGACTTTGGCGGCGAAGTGGAGCGCATACTGCAGATGGTGGATGGCGTGCTGCTGCTGGTGGATGCCTTTGAAGGCTGCATGCCGCAAACCCGGTTTGTGCTGGGCAAGGCCCTGGCGCTGGGCAAAGTGCCGGTGGTGGTGGTAAACAAGGTGGATAGGCCCGGCGCGCGCCCGCTCGAGGTGGTGGATGAAACGCTGGAGCTGTTTATGGATCTTGGCGCCTCGGCGGAGCAACTGGATTTCCCCGTGGTATATGCCAGCGCGCGGGATGGCTACAGCAGCCTGGACCCGGAGCGCCTGGGCAACGACATGCAGCCGCTGTTCGACACCATACTCTCGGCGGTGCCCGCCCCCACCGGCGACCCCGAAGCGCCGCTGCAGATTTTATTTTCCACCATCGATTACGATGAATATGTGGGCCGCATCGGCGTAGGACGCATCGCGCGCGGGCGGGCCAGCCGCAACCAGGTCGTGACGCTGTGCGGCGGCGCGCAGGATAGCGAGCGCGAGGTAAAGCTCTCCCGCCTATACCGTTTTGAAGGGTTAAAGCGGGTAGAAATCGAGGAGGCCGAGGCCGGTGAAATCGTGGCGGTGGCCGGCGTGACCGGGCTGAGCATAGGCGAAACCGCCTGCGACAGCGCCTGCATAGAGCCGCTGCCCTTCGTGCACATCGACGAGCCCACGGTATCCATGATGTTTGTGGTAAACGACAGCCCCTTCGCGGGCAAGGAGGGCAAATATGTAACCAGCCGCAACCTGCGCGACCGCCTGTTTAAAGAGGTGGAAACCAACGTATCCATGCGGGTGGAGGAAACCGAGTCCACCGATATGTTCAAGGTGAGCGGGCGCGGGGAACTGCACCTCTCCATCCTGATAGAGCAGATGCGGCGGCAGGAATATGAATTTGCGGTATCCCGCCCCAAGGTCATACTCAAAACCGATGCCCGCGGCAAGGTGCTAGAGCCCATCGAGGAGCTTACCATAGATGTTCCGCAAGAATATGTGGGCGCCGTTATGGAAAAGCTGGGCCAGCGCAAAGCCGAGCTGCTCAATATGCTCACCGAAAACGACGGCGCCACCTCCCGGCTGATATTCACCATCCCCGCCCGCAGCCTGATGGGTTACCGCAGCGAGCTGCTGACCGATACCCGGGGCAACGGCGTCATGAGCCATATATTCCACGGCTACGAGCCCTATAAGGGCGATATGGAGGAGCGCCCGCGGGGCAGCCTCGTGTGCCACGAGACCGGCGATACCTCCGGCTATGGCCTGTTCAACACGCAGGAGCGCGGCCGCCTGTTCGTGGGGCCCGGCGTGCCGGTGTACGAGGGCCAGGTCGTGGGCGAATGCGCCCGCAATGAGGATATCGTGGTGAACGTGTGCAAAAAGAAGCACGTCACCAACATCCGCGCTTCGGGCAGCGATGAAGCCCTGCGCCTTACCCCGCCCGCCCAACTGAGCCTGGAGCAGTGCATCGAATTCATCGCGGAGGATGAGCTGGTGGAGGTTACGCCCAAGTCCATCCGCCTGCGCAAAAAGCTGCTCTCCAAGGATGCGCGCACCAAGCATGCGCACCGCGCAAACGGGTAAGTCCCTCCGGCTATATCGTACAGAAATTCATCAAAAACGCGCCCAAAAAGCGCGTTTTTCTCATTATGTCGTTTTACCGTATGTTAACATTATAACTTGATTTTTATCAGATATTTTCTGATTTTTTCACGCTTTTTTGCCCGGGGTATCAAAAATGTTGTTATGAGCGGGCACGCCCCCGGCTTGTTGCGGTATTTGCGTGCTTTTGGGCGTTGGTTTGATGCTGGTTTTTGGGGGAAAGGGATTTTATACTTTATCTCCTGCTTTGATTTAAGGAGAAGAATTTTTTGGGGAACGTTTTTGCGGAGGCAGGTGCCCCCCGCACCCCAGCTTAACGGTATGAGTGAGAAATATATAGGGGGAACGTTTCGTGGGGGCACCTGCCCCCGCACCCCGGCTGGGGACGGGGCGCCGTCCCCAGACCCCTTCGCATGGAGAGAATTCATTTTTTTAGGAGATATTTTGGTCGTTTCCCCATAGAGAGAAGTTCCTTCAAGTTTCTTTCGATAAAATAAAAGCCGGAGTTTTCTCCAGCTAAATCCCGTTTATACGCCTTGACCCCACTGCGCCAGGGGACGCTTCTCCGCGCCTGTTTGAGCCTATAAATCCGGCATTTCTGCTAGTGTTGGCCCATATAAAAGCGCCCAATAAGGCGCTGTTGCTATATTGCTCACCGCGCAATATCATCCTTTGCTTCTTTGGGATGCGCCAAAGAAGTGGGGGTGCAGGGGAGCCAGCTCCCCTGCCGGGGCGTGGGGCGGAGCCCCAAAAACTCGTTCGGCCCATAAACTCGTTTAGCGTTGGGCGAAGCCCCAAAATCGGAACGTGGGGCAAAGCCCCTCTCATTTCCCCTCTTTTGCGCTGATCCTATGCACATCCAAGCGATAAACCGCCACGTTTTCGGTTGCCGCCGCATCGAAGTCAAACCGCCGGCCCGTTTGCCGCAGCATAAGCGCGGATAGCCCCTCTGCCTTTTGGCCGGCATCCTCCAAAAACACCACCTGACCCTCTCCCATAAGGCTTCGGAACGCATACCCATACCCGCAGGCCTCTTCCGCCGGCTTTAGCGTGTGGCCGCAATCCATCTCGAAGGCGACGACTGGGCACCGCCGGAGCAAGCTCATCTTTTTACCCGTTTTTGCGCCGTGGAAATACAGCGAGAGCGCGCCATCCTGGGGCCAAGTATAGCCAAAATTGAGCGGCACAACATAGGCGCTCTCCCCCGCCTCCGCAATGCCTAAGCGGCAAACCTTGCATTCGTCGAGTATGCTTACGATTGCGGCCTTTTCCTCCAACGATTTATCCTGCCGCCGCAGCTGTGCGGCTTCTATAACCGTGCCCCGCGCGGCGGCATGCAAATACCCTATCGCTTCGAGCACCGCGCCGCCCAAGCCCCGCGCCTTATCGGATACCGAAAAACAGTGCTCCCTTTTACAGCGCGGGTCCACATCCGCGCACTTCATGCCCTTGGGCGCAACGATGCCACTCGACAGCACGCCGCGCAGTATGCCCGAAATATCGCTCTGCACCTCCATACCGCCCACATAGGCCACGGTTTCGCCCGCTTCGATCATATCCCCAATCTGCCGCACCGCGTGAAATTCCCCCGCGCAGGGCGCGTGCATCACGCGCTCCTCCGCGTAGCCGCCAATCAACCCTGGCACGCCGGTGTTCTCTGTGGTGCCGCCCGCGTAACATACCCGGCCAAAATCGTGCCCGCGCATGGTTTCGATGGCGGCGTGGCAATCCACACCCCCGGTAAAGCCGGGGCCCAGCGCGATGACGATGGGCGCATCCGTTAGGCCGGTGCCGGTGTTCCGCTTGGCTATGATGGCGTCCACCACCACATCCGGCTTGAGCGCGCGTATGCAATGTGCCTCCGGGTCCGCCAATACGGGTATCTCCCCCGCGTTTATTATGCGCCAAATATCCGCAGCCTCCGCCGCGCGGCGGCCCACTATGCCCTCTACCTGCGCGCTGCCCGCTACCAGCGCCGGGCAAAAGCTCACCGTGCGGCGTATCGCCGTAGGCACCGGCAAATCGGTCATAACCACCCTGTGCCCCGCCCGGTGCAGCCGTACCGCCACCCCGCTGGCCAAATCCCCCGCGCCCTTGATCACAATCAACATAGTATACTCATACCACCTTCCCATATTTCCAACACCGGGCTTTTGCCCTGTAAACTCGAAATCACCGCGCGCCCGGCATACCCTGCCGCCGCCTGCCGCGCAAACTGCAGCCGCGCGCCCTCGGCCTGGTTCAACAGCGCCACCGCGTGCCCAAACCCCTCGGCAGCCATGGCCGCCATCGCATCCGCGGGCGTAACGATATGCGTTTCCTCCCTGCCCAGCAGCGCCGCATAGAGCGCGGGGCGGTGCGCACAGGCGCTTATAGGCTTCCCTATGCCCTGCATGCCTACTACATAAACCAGCCGCACTGTTTCACGTGGAACATTCGGCTCGTATGCCGCATGCGCTTTAAGCGGCAACCCACGGGAGCCATCCGCCTCTATCAGCACATATTCGGCAAGCGCGGCCAGCCTGTTTACGCCGATTTGGCTTTGCTGCAGCTTGCCCTCCTCGGCAGGCGCGCCCGCGCAAACGAGCTCGCTTTGCCCCAGCTGCCGCAGTATATCTTCTTCCCCGCCGGTAACCAGCGGCACGCCTTGCGGCGGATACATATGCGCGGTGGTGCACAGCACCGTTTTGGCGCCGTTTGCCGCAAGCTCCTTCCCCAATAAAAGCAGCAGCGTGGATTTCCCCCCGCCGCCTATGATGGATGTAACGCCGCGCTCTATGCGCAGCGCTTGCGATAGCTCCATACGCATGCTCCTTTGCCGCGGCAAAGCGGCGTTTGCGCTAATCCTGCAAAAAGCACCGCTCGAAGATGGCGTCCATCGCCGCGTGGGATTCCTCTACAAAGCGCGCATAGCGGGCCAATAAGTCCTCGGCCTCCGGCGTAAGGGAGGCCCCGCCCCCATGCTGCCCGCCGGTTTGGGATACGAGCAGCTTACAGCCGAATATCTCCTCGCTGGTTTTTATGATGCGCCACGCCTTGGAATAGGCCAGGTTCATCTCCATGGCGGCGGCGCGCAGCGAGCGGCAGGCCCGCACGCGGGTGAGCAGCTCGGCAATACCCCGGCCAAAACACTTTTCACCCTTGCAAAACACGCGCAGCTGCGCCCTATACCCCAAATCCTTTTGCATACGCACCCTCCCTTACCGCTGTGCGGCAAGCATGTCATATATGCCCTGCAAGTCCTCCGCCGAATAGTATTCGATGATGATTTTGCCCCGCTTTGGGCTGCCTTGTATGGATACCTTGGTGCCCAACGCTTCCCGCAGGGTTTCCTGCGCGGCCAGCAAATCCGTATCGGCCGGCTTGGGCGGCGCGGGCTGCTTTTTAGCGGGCTTTTCGGCGTTTTCCTGCCGGGCCAATTCCTCGGCCGCCCGCGCTGAAAGGCCCTCGTTCACGATTTTACCGGCCAGTGCGCTCTGCTTTTCGGCGGATTGCAGCCCCGCCAGCGCGCGGGCCTGCCCGGCCTGCAGCTTGCCCTCCCGCAGCAGCTGCTGCACATCCTCGGGCAGGCTCAGCAAGCGCAGCGTGTTGGCTATGACCGGCCTGCTCTTGCTCAGCCTGCGCGAAACCTCCTCTTGGGTGAGGTCGTGCTGCTGCATCAAAAAACGGATGGCCGCGGCTTCTTCGACGGGGTTTAAGTCCTCGCGCTGCAGGTTCTCTATCAGCGCAACCTCCATCACCTCGGCATCGTCCATATCCTTTACCACCACCGGCACCTCGCCCAGCCCGGCTATGCGCGCCGCGCGGAAGCGGCGTTCCCCCGCTATGATGGTATATCGCTCGCCATTGGCGCGCACGAGTATGGGCTGCACCACGCCATGCCGCTTTATGGATTCCGCCAGCTCCTTGAGCTTATCCTCATCGAACGCCTTGCGCGGCTGGCTTATGTTGGTATCTATCGCGTATACGTCCACGTTCTGCACGCCGCCGACGGGTTCGGCATAATCGCCCAGCAGGGCATCCAGGCCCCTGCCCAAAGCTTGCTTTGCTGCCATGGCTTAGCCCTCCCTCTCGTTTTCGGCGAGCAGCTCCTGCGCCAGCGCCGCATATGCCAGCGCGCCGTTGCTCTTGTCGTCATACAGGCTGATGGGCAGGCCGAAGCTGGGCGCTTCGCTTAAGCGTATGGAACGGGGCACGATGGTGGTATATACCTTGTTCTTAAAAAACTTTTTCACCTCTGCCACCACCTGCGCGCTCAGATTCGTGCGCGCGTCGAACATGGTGAGCACCACGCCCTCTACCTGTATGCGCGGGTTTAGGTTGCCCCGCACCAGCTTCACGGTATTCATCAGGTCGCTCAGGCCCTCCAGGGCGTAGTATTCGCACTGGATGGGCGCCAGCAGCGTATCCGCCGCCGTGAGCGCGTTGATGGTCAGCAGCCCCAGCGAAGGCGGGCAGTCGATGAATATGTAGTCATAATCCGGCCGCACGGCATCCAGCGCGCGCTTCAACACCGTTTCCCGCGAGAGCACGCTCACCAACTCCACCTCCGCGCCCGAAAGCTCCTTGCGCGCGGCCAGCACCTTCATGCCCTCCACCGCGCAGGGAACCGCCGCCTCTTGCACGGATATATTGTTGATCAACACATCGTAGGTGCTGTATTGCGGCTCTTCCTTGGGCACGCCCAAGCCGCTGGTGCTGTTGCCCTGCGGGTCGATATCCACGCACAGCACGCGTTTACCGGCCTGCGCAACGCATGCCGAGAGATTCACCGTCGTAGTGGTTTTACCCACGCCGCCCTTTTGATTTGCAACTGCGATTATCTTCGCCACAATAATCCTCCAAAACACTTATAAAATTTATCTGTAACCATTATAAAGCATCCGCGCGGCGAACACAATCCCATCGCTTTGTTTCACGTGAAACATTAGGAAACGTTTCGCGGGGGCGCTGGTCCCCGCGCCCTGCCTTGATGGTATGAGCAGGAAATATATAGGGGAAAGATCGGAAGAGCACACG
>JAISKB010000005.1 GCA_031261085.1 Christensenellaceae bacterium | reverse complement strand
GAACAACATCGAAACCGTCGTTGTCGAGGGAGATATACTCATTGCCGATGGGCAATTCACACGCATGGATGAATGGGCGGCTGCTGACCATTTGCAGCGGCGCGCGCAAGACCTGATGAAGCGCTAAAAAAACGGAGAACACGCACAGGAATGAGCGCTGTGATATGGAATGCCCGCTTCCGACGTGCTGTGCAGGCCAGGTTTAACGAATGTTGTGCATGGATAAAGGTGAAAGAATGTTGGATGGATACAGCGTAAACGATGCGGCCGTCATGCGGATTGAACAGGATATGCGTCCATATCAAAAGCAGTTGCAGATATGCTTTCATACCTACCCGAGCGGCGCCAACGTTATCGATATGGGCGTGTATGCGCGGGCCGGTTTTCGCGCGGCAAAGCTGTTTACCGAAATAGGCTTGGGCTGTTTGGGCGAACTGCGTTATACGAAAGTAAAATTGGGAGGGCGTTATCTCCCGTGCGCGGCTGTTTATGTCGATCATCCCAACGTGGCGGAGCTATCAAGCCATTGCGCCATTTGGCGGGTGCAGCATTGCGGCGTCGAAAAGAATTTTTCCGGCCCGGCGCGCGCCAAGGCGCAGGATGCGTATTCCGCCGCGGTGCCATATAGCGATGCGCGCGCAAAAAAGGTCGTATTGGCCTACCAAACGCATTATCTGCCTTCGGATGGGCTTGTGCGGCTTTTGGCGGAACGCGCCGGCGTAGCGCCCGCGAACCTCTATCTGCTGGTTGCGCGCACCGGGACGCTTACGGGCGCCGTGCAGGTGGCCGCGCGCAATGTGGAGCAAACGCTTCCCACGCTGCTCGATAAGGGATTCCCGGTGGAGTGCGTTGTGCAGGCGATGGGAATAGCCCCCATACTCGCCGTGAACGATGATGAAAACGATGCATATGGCCGGGTGAACGATGCGTTGATCTATGGACAGGAAACGCATTTGGATGTGGATTGCGAGGATGCCGCAATCGAGGAGCTGCTCCATAAACTTACGATGGATCAACCTGGAAACGCGCCGGTTTACGGCATCCCGTTCAAGGAGATATTCGCGCAGTGCGAAAACGATTGGTGCAAGCTGCCGCGCGAGTGGGATGCGCCGAGCAGGGTGTGTTTTTATAATCTGCGGACGGGAAGGAGCTTCGTGGCGGGAAAACACCGCGAGGATGTTCTTCTGCGTGCATTTTGGGGTGAAAAGGGGTGTGCTGTACTATGACGGATGCATTGGAACGAGTATTTCAAAACCCGGAGCAATATGGCTGCGCGCGCTTGCCAAACAGCTTGGCTTTGGATGGCGGCGTTGCCGCGCCGGGAGGCTGGCTTGCGGGCAAATGCGCGGTGGAGAGCTTGTTTGCCGGCTGCGCCGAGGTCGTGCTTGATCAAATGACGGCGGGCGATCGCCGCCTGCCTACCCTGGATGTTTATTTGGATGCGGCGGTTTCCTCGAGCGCCGCCCTTCGGCTGGATGGAGGCGTGCTGACGGCGCCGGACGGCGCGCATGGCGTGCTGATTACCGAGGATGTGCCTGCGGTACTGCCCGATTCCAACGTGCTGCTGGCCAGTCCCGTTTCGCTGGTAGGGCATCTGGTCGAGGCGGGGCTTGCGTTGCCGCGCGCCATACAGGCCTTGCTGCAAGCGGGCTTTGCCGCTGAGGAAATCTTTTGGGGGTATAGCGCGGCGCCAATCGTGCTGCGCAGCTCCAGCGCGGCATCCGAAAAAGCCGTGCAGGGCTTGCTGTCCCGCGCGGGTACGCTCGTGAGCGTGTGGCTGCGCTGCGGGGATGAGGAGCTGCGCGCTTACCTAAAACAATGGGATGGGCCTGGCGAGCTGCGGCTGCATAATTTATGTTCCGGCAATACCTATGCGGGCGGCAGGATAGATGACGCGGCGCTGCTGCGGTGTATCGAAGCCAGCGTTGACGAATTAAGTACTACATAATACTATATTTGCAATTCAATCGTGAAACATGCCATCTGCGCTAGGCCATGCCCGGGTCGGCATAAAATAATAAAATCAGATAAACAAGCGGATTGCCGCTTGACAAACCGTGTATCTTGTGCAAAAATGAAATTACATTTTTAGTAATACAAAGTATTCAGCATAGAGTTCATC
The DNA here is from genome assembly GCA_031261085.1 of Christensenellaceae bacterium. Classification (GTDB taxonomy): domain Bacteria; phylum Bacillota; class Clostridia; order Christensenellales; family CAG-138; genus Pelethousia. Next base: position 133,665 of record JAISKB010000005.1, on the reverse strand, counting down.
CAGAGGGGGAAACGCATGAGGTTTACCGATAAAATTGCTGTCGTCACGGGTGCTGGGCGGGGCTTGGGCGCGGCGTATGCGCGCGCGTTTGCCAAGGAGGGCGCCATTGCGCTGCTCATCGGCCTTCACCTCGACAATATCGAAAAGGTAGCGCAGGAGATTATCGACCAGGGCGGCAAAGCTAAGGCATACCGCTGTGATATAGGTGATTTTGACGCGGTACAGGGCGTATTTGATGCGATTCATGCAGAATTTGGCCATGTCGATATACTGGTCAACAACGCCGCGTTCCATAAGTCCATGCCCGTTGTGGATACACCGGCAGCCTTATGGGATGCCCAAATTCGCGTCAACCTGAACGGAACCTTCTATTGCACCAAGTGTGCATTGCCCGGTATGATCGCGCGGCGCTACGGCAAAATCATCAACATCAGCTCATCAGCCGCAAAGTACTTCTTCCCGGGCTTCGGCGCTTATTCCGCCTCCAAGGGCGGCGTGATGAGCTTCACCAACACGCTGAGCGAAGAAGTGAAACAATATGATATCAACGTCAATTCCGTGTATTTGGGGATGGTCAACACCGAGCATACCCGCGAGCGCGCCGACAGCGACGCGGCGGTTACCATCCCGCTCGACGACATGATGCAGGTGGAGGAAGTGGCCAAGGTCGTTCTGTATTTGGCCAGCGATGAAGCGGCCCCGTTTATGGGCGCGGCGTTGGATGTGTTCAAAAAGAAGGCGTAAGCCTTTTTAAAAACAATAGGATAAGGACAGGAGAGAATTATATGATTAGCCTGAACAAGCGCGCCATGAAGGTGGTTCGCAAAATCGTAGACGAGGCTGAGGATATTGGCTGCCTGGTCATCAAGATGGATTGCGGCGCAACCGTCATCGACATGGGCCAGGAATGCAGGGGCAGTTGGGAAGCGGGGCTGCTGTTCACGCGGGCCGATATCGGCGACCTGGGCTTGGTGCAATACGGCGCCTTTAAGCTGGATGAGCATTATTCCTTCGCGTCGATTGAGATGTTCATCGATCAACCGCTGATCGCTTGCATGGCGTCGCAGATTGCGGGCTGGAAGCTGGGCAAGGGCGCGTTTGCGACGATAGGCTCTGGGCCTGCGCGCGCAACGGCGCATCATCCGACCGATTGGTACTTTGAAATGACCGACTATAAGGATGACTGGCACGAGGCGGTCATCTGCCTGCAGGATGTGAAGTATCCTTCTGAAGAAACCGCTTTGGAAATTGCGAAATGCTGCCGCGTAAAGCCGCAAGATCTTTACATTCTCACTTCGCCTTCCACCTGCTTGGTCGCCAGCGTACAGGTTTCCGCCCGTATTTTGGAGCAGAGCTGCCATAAGATGTTTGAAAAGCACTTCCACGCGGGCCAGGTCGTACATGCGCGGGGCAGCGCGCCCATAGCGCCTTTCTGCAAAGATGAAACCAAAACGATGGGCCGCATCAACGACGCCTTGATTTATGGCAGTGAGGTGGAATTGTGGGTGGACGCGGAGGATGAGGATATTCAAAAAGTCATTTGGCAGTTGGTGGGCGTTACGAGTTCGCCCTGCTATGGTGCGGATTTTGAGAGAATATTCATAGATGCCGATAAGGATTTCTTCCGCATAGACCATGACGTGCACAGCCTCGGCAAAGTGCAGATTCACAATCTCCGTACCGGAAAAGCGTTCCGTGCGGGCGAAATCAACTACGAAGTGCTGCGCCGCAGCTTTTTGAATTAACAACAGGAGGTGATTCCACATGGCATTGGCCAAAGAAAGACTGCTCAAAGTTTATAAAGACATGTTCATGATTCGCCGCTTCGAAGAGGTCATCCAGGAGTATGCCGCCAACGGCACGATTCCCGGGTTCGTGCATCTTTCCATCGGGCAGGAGGCCTGTCAGGCGGGGGTGGTGGAGGCGCTGCAGCGCACGGACTACAAATTTCCGGATCATCGCGGGCACGGCGCAATCGCGCTGTGCGGGACCGACCCCAAGCTGGTGATGGCGGAAATCTTCGCCAAGGCGACCGGCATCAACGGCGGCCGCGGCGGCTCGATGCATGTAAACGACCTGGAGTACCGCAATATGGGCTTCAATGGTATCCAAGGCTCCACCATGGTAACCTGCTTGGGCACCGCGTTTGCCAGCGTATATAACAAAACGAAGGATGTCACCGCGGTATTTTTGGGTGATGGTACGCTGGGCGAGGGCGCCTGCCATGAGAGCCTAAACCTTGCGGCTACCTGGAAGCTGCCCGTTCTTTATTGCTTGGTGAATAACCAATACGCCATTTCCACGAATTATCATGATGCGCATCCGCAGCAGGAGCTGAAAACGTGGGGCGAGGGCTATGAAATCCCGAGCTGCCGCATCGATGGCAACGATGTAGAGGCTGTAATCGAAACGGTGGAAGTGGCGGCAGAGCACGCGCGCAACGGCGAGGGGCCTGCCCTAATCGAGATGATGACCTACCGCTGGCAGGGGCACTTTGCGGGCGACCCCGCAGCCTACCGTCCGGAGGAGGAGGTTGCCGCTTGGAAGGCGAAGGACCCCGTGAAAAAGACGCGCGGCGACTTGATGCAAAAGCACGGGTTTAGTGAAGAAGCGCTAACTGCGATTGAGGCCGGTATTGAAGCGGATATAGCGGAGATGCTGCGTTTTTCGCTGGAAAGCCCGGCCCCGAAGATAGAGGAAGCACTGACTTTTGTGTATGCGGATAGGGAGGTAGAAGCATGAGCCGGGTATTGACCTATGCGAAAGCGATCAACGAAGCCCTGTTTCAATCCATGGAACGCGACGCATCCGTGTTCATTTTGGGAGAGGATGTCGCCAAGATGGGCGGTGATTTTGGTATAACGCAAGGGATTTCTTATAAATGGCCGGATCGTATTTTTGACACGGCATTATCCGAAAGCGCAATACTGGGCCTGTCGAATGGCGCGGCGCTGTGCGGCCTGCGGCCGGTGCCCGAAATCATGTTTGCGGATTTTTTGGGCGTTTGCTACGATCAATTGGTTAACAATGCCGCTAAGCTGCGCTTCATGTTCCAGGGCAAGGCGGGCGCGCCCATCACGGTGCGCGCGGTACAGGGCGCGGGCATCCGCTGCGCCTATCACCACAGCGCCTGTGTGGAAAGCTGGTTTATGAACACCCCGGGCCTGGTGGTGGTAAGCCCCTCCTCGCCCTATGAAGCGAAGGGGATGCTCAACGCCGCCATCCGCAACGACAATCCGGTTATCTTTTTGGAGCATAAGCTGCTTTATAATACCAAGGGAGAAGTTCCAGAGGAATACTACGAAGTACCCTTGTATGAAGCCGAGGTGGAGCGCGAAGGCTCGGATGTTACCATCATCGGGCTTCAAATCACGCTGCCCATGGCGCACGCGGCGGCGAAACAACTGGAGAAGAAGGGCGTTTCTTGCGAGATTATCGACCTGCGCACCGTTGCGCCCTACGATAAAGAAACCCTGAAGGCTTCCGTAGCCAAGACCGGGCGTCTGGTTATTGCGCAGGAGGGCCCCAGGTGCGGCGGTTGGGCGGCGGAGCTGTCGGCCATGATTTCAGAGGACTTGTTTGAATATTTGCGGGCGCCGATTAAACGCGTTACCTCGCTGGATGTGCCGATCGCTTTCGCGCCCGCGCTCGAAGACTTCGTACTGCCCAAAACCGAGCAAATCGTTGCGGCGTGCGAAGCGCTGATGGAATATTAAGGAGGCGCGACCATGGCCATTCAAATCATCATGCCGAAATTCGGCCTGTCCATGGAGGAAGGCACCATTGGCGCGTGGCTGGTAAAGGAAGGGGATGCGGTTGTCAAAGGGCAGCCTATCGCCGAAGTTACCTCCGAAAAGCTATCGAATGACGCGAACGCGCCGGAAACCGGCGTTATCATAAAGCTGCTGCTGGCGGAGGGGGATACCCGCCCCTGCGGCGAGCCGATCGCGCTCATGACGGGCGAAGGCGAAAGCTCCGAGGATGCTGCCGCAAGTGTGCCGGTCGTTGAAACAAAACCATCGGCGCGCACGGAAGAAACGGTTGCGCCGCGCGCCGCAACATCGGCCCCCGAGAGACGAGGCGAGGTAAAAATCACCCCGCGCGCTGAAAAAATCGCAAAGGAAAAGGGCCTGGCCTGGGCGCATATCCGCGGCACCGGCCTCCACGGCTTCATAACGATTGACGACCTTAAGCGCGAGGGGAAGCCCCTATCCGCTGCGCCGCAGCCGGAAAGCACGCCGGCCCCGGCGTATGCGCCTGCAAGCGCCGGAGAAACCGCCGCGGTTATGAGCAGCATGCAGAAAGCTGTGGCAAAGGGCATGTATCAAAGCCTGCAGCAAACCGCGCAAACGACCATCATGACGGAAGCGAATGTGCAGCCGCTCACCGAGGTATACAAGGCGCTTAAGCCCAAGTATGCGCAGGCGGGTGTGAAGCTAAGCTATACGGCCATGCTCGTTAAGGCGGTGGCGCAAGCGCTGGAGGATCATCCCGCCGTGCGCACGCGCATTGTGGATGATACGCATTGCGCTATTATGCCCAATATAGATATAGGCGTTGCGGTGGATGTGCCCGGCGGGCTGCTTGTCCCCGTAATCCGCGCGGCAAACCTCAAGGATTTGCGCGCAATCTGCTTGGAGCTTGAAGATTTAAGCAAGCGCGCGCAGACAGGCCGCCTCAACGAAGATGAGCTGGGCAATGGCGTCATTACCATAACCAATCTTGGCATGTTCGGTATCACTTACTTTACGCCGGTGCTGAATTGGCCGGAGCCGTGCATATTGGGCTGCGGCGCCATCATTCAAAAGCCGATTGTGCGCGATGGCGGCATATTTGCCGAGGCGGTGATGAATTTAAGCCTTACGCACGATCACCGCAGCGTGAACGGCGCGCCGGGCGCCCGTTTCCTGCAGCAGGTTGTGGCCGGGCTGAGAGATTTTCGTTGGATATAATCCAAGAGGCATGCTATGTATGATTTAATTGTGATCGGCGCGGGGCCGGGCGGCTATGTGGCCGCTATCCGCGCCGCCCAGCTGGGTATGAAAACGCTGGTGATTGAAAAGGACGCGCCGGGCGGCACTTGCTTGAATGTGGGCTGCATACCCGCGAAAACCTTATATAAGGATGCGCAGGTCGTTGAATATTTCGCGCACGCGGCGGACTATGGCGTTGTATGCGATGGCTTTCGTACCGATTTAGAACTGGTGCAGGCGCGCAAACGACGCGTGGTGGAAACGCTGGTAAACGGCGTCGCGCATCTGTTCAAGGCCAACGGCGTCGATTATGTGCAAGGCGACGCGCGGTTTGTGAGCAAAGATACGCTCGAGGTAACGGACGCGCAGGGAAAAGCGCTGCGGTATCAGGCCGAGCGCGTTTTGCTTGCGACGGGTTCAAAAAACGCCATGCCCCCTGTGCCCGGCATACAGGAACAAGGGGTTATCACCAGCAGGGAAGCGCTCAGCCTCGAGGCCGCGCCCAAACACCTGGTCATCATTGGCGGCGGTGTGATTGGCATCGAATTTGCGGGTATCTATAAGGCGTTCGGCAGCGAGGTGACCGTAATCGAGCTTTTGCCTTCGATATTGCCCACGATGGATGGCGAGCTGAGCAAGCGCCTTAAGGCCAGCCTAGCAAAGCGTGGCATACGCATCCTTACGGCTACCAAGGTCGAAAAGATAGAAAAAGACGGGAATGCGCTCAAAGTGGCGACAGCCGGCGCAAAGGCGGAATCCGTTGCATGCGACTGCGTGCTGGTTGCCGTTGGGCGTATACCTTGTACCGATGGCCTGGGCCTTGAAGGGATTGGCGTGGAGCTCAACCGTGGGGCTGTTCGCGTCGATGAGAATTATCAAACGAGCGTGCCGGGCGTTTACGCGGTTGGCGATGTGACGGGCCGGGTCATGCTGGCGCACGTCGCTTCGGCCGAGGGTGTTGCCGCTGTGGAGCGCATGCAGGGCATGCATACAGCCGTCGATTATGCGCAGATACCCAGCGCTGTATTCACGTTCCCCGAAATGGCGGGCATCGGGCTGACCGAAGAGCAGCTCAAGGAAAAGGGCTTGCCCTATGTGGCGGGCAAAGCGACATTTTCGGGCAACGGCAAGGCGCTTACCATGAATGATACCGAGGGGATGATTAAGGTTTTGGCAAGCGAGGATCTGAGCGAAATCTATGGCGTGCATATCCTGGGGCCGAATGCGAGCGACTTGATTACGGAAGCCGCGGCGGCCATGCACGGCATGTTTACCGTAGAGGAAGTCGCGCAGATTATGCACGGACATCCTACGCTCTCCGAAGTGTTTATGGAAGCGGTGAATGGATTGCTGGGTAAAGCGATACACGGCGCTGCAGCGCGAAAAAAATAGGAGAACGATATGCAACCGACCATATATAATCCCCCGCAGTTTATTGAGGAGCTGACATTCCGGGTCCGGCCTGATATGCTGGAAACCTATATCGAGCTGGATGCAAGGCTGTGGGTGCCTGCGCTCCGTTCCCGCAAGGGCTTTTTGGGCAGCGAGGTTTGGGTGGGCGAGCCCGGCAGCGGCGAAGTCACCATGCTTTATTTTTGGGAGCGCTATGAGGACTTTGCCGGCTTGGACGTTGCGTGGCTGGAGGAGCTCAAGCAAAAGACGAACGATGTAATGGGGGATGCCATCGAGTTTATCGGCGCCATGGAGAGCGCGCGTAAATGGAGGGTGCGCGAATATTCATAATTGCCCTGTATGACCGCGCAGCTGCCGTGGCTGCCAACGCTTACCGCCGTATAAATGGCGCAACGCAAGCAAATAGCGGGCGTACATTTCCACAAGAAGGAGCCTGTTATGCTCTATATAAGCGATAGCACCGATGTGGATTATAACCTGGCGCTCGAAGAAACCCTGCTTGCAAGCTGCGAGGGCAGGGCAGGCGTCATGTTGTTTTATCGAAACGCACCCGCCGTGGTGGTGGGCGCTTATCAAAATACGCATCAAGAAACGGATGCCGCGCTGCTCGAACGGCGCGGCATCCGTTTGGCGCGGCGTATTTCAGGCGGGGGGGCCGTATATCACGATTTAGGGAACGTGTGCTTTGCGTTTATATTCCCGGGGCAGAAAATCGAACGCCTGGAAATAGGCGCACATCTTAAACCGCTGGTGCGGGCGCTGAAGCAACTGGGTATACCCGTGCAGATTTCTCCGCGCAACGATATTCTGCTCAACGGATTCAAGATTTCCGGCACGGCTTCGCGCATTCATAAGGATAGGCTCCTGCTGCACGGTACGCTGCTTTATGATGCGGATTTGAAAGGCCTGGCGGGCGCGCTTGGCCCGGAGCGCTGGCTGAAGCATGCAAAGGGCGTCGCTTCCGTTCGCAGCTCTGTTTGCAATATCCGGCCGCAGCACGATTTTGGGGACGCGCAGGCTTTTATGCGGCGGTTGATTGCCGCGCTGGATGATAAGGAACCGGCTGTATTGCCGCAAGAAATCATAGAGAAGGCCCATGCGCTGGCGCAAAGTAAATATGCCGCGTGGAGCTGGAAATTTGGCCGGAACCCGCGCTGCTCGATTGCGTTGCCGGTTTCCTTTCCAGATGGAACCCGCGACTTGGTATGGCTTGCGCTGGAGCATGAAACGATTCAAAGCGTGAGCGCCACGCGGTTGCAGTATCTAACGGGCGAACCTTTTAAGTACGACATGATCGGCTCGTTGCTGCACGCGCAGGGAGCGCAAGTTTTACAATAAGTGAACTGCCGAAGAAATGATTTGGGGCGGTATTGTAATAAGTCTGATTTAATGGTAAGATAACATCATATCAATAGGTGTATCTGCGCCGCCGATAGAGTGGCGCTATAGATGCGGCTAAGAAAAGCAGTGCAGATATGGATGACAAATTGAATATCAAACGAGTGGACAACGAAGAGCTATCACAAAAGACAAAGCGTGGGCTTATTGCCAGCATATTACAAAATGCTAAGGACGGTAAGCCTTTTAAGCTGCCCAACGAAGAGGAACTGGCGCTTCGGCTGGGCGTGAGCCGCAGCGCGCTGCGGGACGCGCTCAAAAGCTTGGAAGAGGTTGGGATCGTCACGCGCAGGCGCAGCATAGGCACCATCGCCAACCCGTTGATTGCAAAGGAGAGCGCGCGGCTTGATATCGATCCCGAGTTGTTTCACCTCATGAAGGAATCGGGCTACGATACCCGTGTGGAAACGCTGCGCTTAGGCTTTGTGTTCGAAAAGGACGCGGCGCTGGGACCAGAGCAGGATTCCTACTTAAATATAGAAAAAGTGTTTTATGGCAACGATATGCCTTTGGCCTATGTGGCAGACCATATTGCGGGCAGCTATGTAAAGGACGCCAAGGATTCCATCCTTACATTACAAAAAATCAGCCACTATCAGTTCCTTGAAACCTACTGCAATACGACCATGGCTTACACCATGGCGCATATTGACGCGATTATACCGGAACCGTGGCTGAAGGAAATCATTCACCTGCAGGACGGGCAGCCCGTTTTGCAGATGGAGGACTATGTTTACAACTTCGACCATGAAATAGTGGCACATTCGATGATCTATTTCCGCAATGGCTCGCTGGATTTAAAGTTTTTGCGCAAAAGTTGGTTTGTAACAAAACCCTCTTAGCAGGCAGGCAAATATAATCTTTTTGAATCTATTCATGTTTAAACATAAATAAACTCACTCAAATCAACACCGGCTTTCCCTTTGACGACGAGCTGCGCCACGATATCGCCCACGACCGGCGAGAGTATGGCGGCGCTTTTGAACCCTGCCGCAAGTATGAGCCCCTCCACGGAGCTGGGGCCGAATACCGGCTGGCAGGATTCCGTATACGGAGAACGGGTAACCCAGCTGCGCAGCACCTGTACCTGCTCCAAAGCGGGGAAGTAGCGTGTGAGCAACGCGTGGATATGTGCGCAATGCTCCACGGAGGACATATCCGCATAGGCGAGTTCCGCCCTGCCATCCGGCTTGGCCGTTTCGCCGATTAAAATATTGCCGTGATGGCTCTGATGGATACAAAGAGAAGTAGCGGCGGCCTCTTGACCGTGTGCTTCCGTAAAGAAACCGGCGGACGAATAAAAATTGTTCAAAAATGGTTTGAGCGGCTCTGTAACAAACGCCTCTGCCTTCACACTGTATACCGGCACATCCAGCCCCGCTGTTTGGCAGAATTCTCTTGTCCAGCTGCCGGCGGATACGATTGTTTGTTCCGCGCGCAGCGCTTCGCCGGAACATAAAATAACGCCTTTGCATGTGCCGCCCTCCATCCACAGAGACGCCGCCGGCGTGTGCTCCATAAGCGTAAGCCCCTGCTCGCGCGCCTTCTTAACCAGCGCATACATATAATGAAACGGGTAGATTTTTGCCTGCGTATACCTTGTGGCGGCCAATATCCTTTTGGGCGCCAAATTTGGCTCCGCACGCAGAACCTGCGCGGCGCTTAGCCAATCGATGTCAAGTCCCGCTTCTTTTTTTTGCTGATACAGATTCTCGAGCTCCTGAAGCTGTGCTGCGTCTTCCGCTACAATCAATGAACCGAACGGTTCAAACCCGATGTCCGCTTGCAATTCCTGACCCATCGTACGCATGCGCTCAATGCCGCGCAATGTGAGGGTAAGGCTCATGCCCATGTTGGAATCCTGCACCTGGACACAGCCAAAATTCGCGCCGGAAGCGCCGGAGGCAATTTCTTTTTGTTCGATTAGGGCTGTCGCTTTACCGGCCTTGCTCAAATGGTAAGCAATCGAGCAACCAAAGTAACCGCCGCCTATCACAATGCAGTCAAATTGACGGCGCATCTACTTGGTCCTCCTTATCGCTCCCGTTAAACGCGCTGATGGGGCAGGGTACGATGGGGAAGCGCGCCTTATCCCGCGCGACGGCGGCTTGTGGCGAAATGCCCGAAGCAATCAGAATCTGCTCAATCAGCCTTGCACAGGTGCGACCCTGACATACGCCCATGCCTGCGCGCGTATATTTTTTAATTGCCGTTACACTCCTGCAGCCCATTTCGATTGCCTGCAAAATTTCTGATTTGCGAATTTCTTCGCAGCGGCAAATGATTGGATCCGTTATTGGGGCGGTATGCTCTTGTTGTGTCATATCGTTTCTCCTACTATTCCTTTACGATGTGCGAGCTGCAGGATATCGTTTTTCGCCTCTTTGCGCGGCTGACCGTGCATCCCGGAACGCAGCGTATTTAAGCTGCTTTGCAGCGCCGCTACGCGCGCGTGCCGAGCTTCATCGCCATATCCGCAAGCGGCAGCCGCGTGAATACCCGCGAGCCTGCCTTCATCCAGCGCGGTGGAGGCTTCTTCTACGCCCGCAAGATCACCGCAAACATATATGGTTTGGTTGCTTGTACACATGGTTTCATCGTGTATTGGCATCAACCCGCCCAATCTGCGCTCAAACGTCATATCACAGCCGAACATCGCGGCGATTTCCGTGCGTGGTGATAAGCCGACTGCCAGCAGTACCGTATCGCACTCAATCGTTTGATGCGTACCTTCGATGGGTTGGAAGCATGCATCCACCTGCCCGATGATGACCTGCTGTACCCGCGTTTCTCCGCGCGCCTCCACTACCGTACTGCCAAGATATATTGGTACGTTGGCCCTGCGGAGCTTGGCTGCGTGCACTTCGTAGCCATGTACGCTGGGCAGTACATCCACTATGCCCAGCACCTGCGCGCCCGCTTGCATAAGCTGGTAGCCTACAATCAGGCCGACATTGCCGGAGCCAAGGATAAGAATGCGCTTGCCGGGCAGCACACCATATATGTTGGCGAGCGTCTGTGCCGCGCCGGCGGTCATAACGCCGGGCAATGTCCAGCCGGGGAAGGCCACCGCGTTTTCCTTTGCGCCCGTTGCGAGTATCACGCGCCTCGCTTTCATGGTTCGCAGCCGCGTGGCATCCTGATTGGCCAGCGACAGCAGGGCGAACTGGCCCTCGTCAAAGCACCCGAGCGCGCGTGTTTGCGGCAAAAGCTCTACGCCCGCGCGCGCCGCTTCCGCGATGAGCGTGTCGGCAATATCGAACCCGCGCTGCCCGGCATAGTGCGTTTGTGATCCGAAGAATTTATGGATTTGTTTATACAACTGCCCGCCCATACGCGGGTTTTCATCCACCAGCAAAACGGATGCTCCCGCTTTCGCCGCTTCAATAGCCGCGCCCAAACCACCCGGCCCGCCCCCGATTACGAGGATATCCGCGCATTTCATAACGGTGTACCCACTTGTCCATATCCCGATTGTGATTGAATCTGCATGCCTTCCTTTACCAGGGTAACACAGGCGCGCACGTTGGGCTGCCCGTTGACGATAACGAGACAATCGGCGCACTGGCCTATGCCGCAAAACACGCCGCGAGGCTCTCCTGTTTTGTGCGTATGCCGAAAGACCGATATGCCGGACGCTATCAGCGCGGCGGCAATCGAATCGTTTTCATGGGCGATAATCGGCTGGCTATCCATATAAACGGTAACGATCTTGGCTTCCGCTATTTCGAGTATCGGGTGTTTATAAATGCGCATATTGTTTTTTACTCCGCGGGAAGGTGTGCTATGGAACGGACTTGATAAGCGAACTCCCTGGGTACGCTAAGCCGAACCACCGGCGTATGGTCGCCGGCCTTTGCCGCAACCACAGCCACCACAAGACCCGTACAAAGGACGGCGCCGCAATTATCCTGCGCCTGCACCCGCATACCTGCCGTGGGGAGCGGTAAATATTCGTATGGAAAATCAACGCTCGCAATGCCAGGATGAAATTCCGTATCCACCAAAAAACAAGCTTGCCCAGGGCATGCGGCAACGCAACGGCCGCAGCCGATGCACTTTTCCAAATTCACCTGCGGCGGATTTGTGATATCCTCGCCGATCGTAATTGCGGAGGTTGGGCAGCAAAACTGGCAGGGATTACACGGAATGTTTTGCGGACAGTCGATGAATACCTTTCTCATGCGAGGAATAGACCTTTCTACATACTTTTTCAATTGTATAAGCCGCTTCAACTTCTTATCTCGGGTATTTTGATTTTTTGTATTTGCTGTCAACAAGATATATAGTGTATAATTATTTTGTATTACATACTACCATAATATATGGGGCTTCTTCTTTTGTCAATAGCGTGATTTGGGAACTGGCGTGGGTTAAAAGGCTGACGCAGCGTGTTTGACAAAAGCGGAAATACATCTTAAAATGCTATAAAGAAATATAGTTACTATAAAACTTTGAACGATGGATATTCTGCTTATGGAGGGAACAACATGATCAAAATACTGGGGATATCGGGAAGCCCGCGCATGGAGTCCACGGCATATGCCGTGCAGGAAGCGCTTCGGGCGGCGGAGGCTACCGGCGGCGTGGAAACGCAGTTCATTTCGCTTAAGGGTAAAACCATTCAGCCCTGTATCCATTGCAATAAATGCGTCCGCGAGGGCAAGCTTACCTGCACCCTGTGGGCGGATGACGCAACGGAGCAGCTGCCGCTGGTGCATGAGGCGGATGGAATCATATTTGGCTCGCCGGTTTATGGCATGGGCATCACGCCGCAGCTGTGCGCATTTATGTCGCGGTTTCGGGGCACTTATGGCGTGCTGAAGGATAATCCGCACTATTTTGCCAGGCAGGTGGGCGGCGCTATAGCGGTAGGCGGCACACGAAACGGGGGGCAGGAATGCGTCAATAATATCATTTACGGTTTTTTCAGCACCCATGGCATCACGCCGGCCAACGGCTCGCTGTGCGTGTATTCGGGCGCGTGCGTATGGAGTCGGGATCAAGGCGCCCAGGGTGCACAGGAGGATGAGACCGGCATGGCAAACTGTCGGCGCATTGGAGAAAAGGTTGCCAAGCTTGCAAAAGCGCTCAAGGACAACAAGGAAATATAGCCGCACACAAAAGAATTGGTCGGCGTGCAATCGCCTATATTGCGCGGCGCGGGTTTGATTTTTTGTTGATTTAACACGGCAAGACGGGCAGAATGTGGAATATCGGGGGAGGACTCACGATGGGTCGGAAACATTACATCGACAATCTGCGTTGGCTGTGTGTGCTGGCGTTGTTCCCATACCACACGTTTATGGTGTTCAACTCGTTTGGCGAAAGCTTTTACGTCCACGGAGCATCCGTCACCTCTACGACATGGATCATACAAGCGATGTGGCCCTGGCTTATGCCGCTGATGTTCGTGCTGGCGGGCATCAGCTCCGCCTATGCGCTCAACAAACGATCCTGCGCCGAATACGTAAAGGAACGCGTGCTTCGATTGCTCGTGCCGCTTATCTTTGGAATCTTGCTGCTCGTTCCGCTCCAAACATATATCGAGGAGCGGTTTCATAACGGATACACCGGCGGTTACCTTGCGCAGTACATATTGTTTTTCACCAAACCCACCGACCTCTCGGGCTACAATGGCGGCTTCACGCCCGCGCACCTGTGGTTTATACTCTATCTGTTCGTCATATCGCTTATCGGGCTGCCGCTTATGCGCTTGTATCAGAAGTCACAAAAAAAGCTGAATTTTGCGCGCGTTCCGACCTTCGCGCTGCTGCCGCTGTTCTTAATACCGTGTCTTATGCAGATGATATTGGATATTTCCGGCAAAAGCGTGGGGGAATACTTTGCGTTTTTTATGCTGGGGTATCTTGTGCTGTCGGATGAAATCGTGCTTCAAAAGCTCATAAAGTCGCGCTGGTGGCTGACCGCGCTCGTTGCGGCCTGCCTCGCAGTATACCTGGTTGTTGGCGGCGCGTTGCCGATTTTGCCGCTCGAGCTACTGTACAGCTTCATCGCGTGGGCTGTCATACTGGCGCTGCTGGGGTTGGCCGGGCAGTACCTGAATTTTGAGAACAGCACCACCGCATACCTCTCCAAAGCCTCGTTTTCACTCTATCTCTTCCATCAGCAGTGGGTTGTCGTCGCCGCATACTTTGCGCTCGCAATTGTGCCGAGCGTTCCGCTGCAGATGATAGCCATCATAGCGGTCAGCTTTGCGCTCACGCTACTCACCTACGAAATCGCGCGGCGCGTGGGCTTTTTCCGTGTGATCTTCGGCATGAAACAGTAACGGCCAAAGAAAACTATCAAAAATTTTGGTCTGCCAAAACCTCAAGGATAGCATCGCGCAGATGCGGGGCGCATAGGGATAAAGCAAAAGCAGCCTAAATGGGCTGCTTTTTAGGTGGTGGCGGGTCATTTTTCATCTTCTTTGGTAGTTGCGCTCTTTTTTCGGAGGATGGCGACGGCTATAAAAACGCCGGCCAGGACAACGAGCAATACGATGGTCGAAATGGTTTGGCTGGTCATGAGTGGAGCTCCTTTCAAAAGTTATATTTAGAATCTTAGCGAATGATTGCTAAGAAATATATATGAATTTAAAATTAGGCATATCTGAGGCACATTAAAACGCCTGCATTAATCAGAAAATATATATTGATTATACAAAAATGAGTTTGGATTTACTTTATCATTATATAATCTTTACGAATACTTGTCAAATACTTAGCGGATGCCGGGCTGTGGAGGCAAGTGGGGATACTGGCAAAGCCCGCGAAACCAAAAAACCCTCTCCATCGAGAGGGTTAAAGGGGCGGTTGTATCGGCCTTACTCTTCCGTAGATACATGCTCTCCCAGCAGCGTGTCCAACAGGTAGCGATAAATCTCCTCGGTATGGGCGGCCCAGGCGCCGGCGGCATGGTTGGCGCTGTGCGCATCCGGGAAAACCAGCGCCAGCGTCAATATATCGGCATCGCGCTCCAGCGTGCGGAAGGTGACGCGGTAGCCGCCCTGGGGCAGCTTTTCGATAGCGGCGGAATATTGCGTCTGACGGCGTATTTCCTCGCGGCAGGCATCGGCGTTGTCATCCAGCTCCTCGCGCAGCGAAAGCGGCAAACGATCCAAAAACATATCCAGCGCTTCGCGCCCGCGCGGCGTAATGCGGTAGCCCTGCCCAAAAGGGCGGGGCACGGCGGCGACGAAACCGCCCTCCTCCAGCTCGTATACCGCGCTTTGCAGGTCGAAATAAGGCGCGAGGTTATATTGCATCCCCACTGTAGAGAGCTGATCCCGCGTGAGCTCCACATCGAGCCTGTGCAAAAAGTAGAGCACGGTCAACTTGCTGCGGGTAACGCCATCTGAAAAGAAGGACATAGGAACCTCCTTGCAATATATAATATCAGTATACCATGCGCGCGGCATATTTTGAACATAAAGTGGAATTGCCGCCGCGGTGGGCCGCGCATGCGCTTAGGATGGCAGCTAAAACCAAAAATGCCGCAAATTGGGCATTGCTTTTAGGCAGCTTCGCCGCATAAAGCAATTTACCACTTGCAAAATCCTAAATTTTATGTATAATATTATTTGCACCGGGGTTATAGCTCAGCAGGTCAGAGCGCTACGTTGACATCGTAGAGGTCGTTGGTTCGATCCCAACTAATCCCACCAATATTAATCCTACGGTGTGCGTTACGCTTTGGTTATAAACCCACAGTATTATGCCGGGAGCGCACGTTGGTTATGCGGATGCTGGTTCGCAAGAACGTAAGGCAGAGGCAGCTACAGCGCACCCACCTGCCAAGAGGCGGGCATTATAACGAGGGCGGACGGCACCTTGGGATTAAGTTTTAACACGCATTGCGGAATTGTGTAACGGTAGCACCTACGACTCTGACTCGTATTGTCTAGGTTCGAATCCTAGTTCCGCAGCCAAAATTACGACCACCCGTCCAATGGGTGGTCGTGATTTTTTGCAAATCAACTTAAACAGCCATTCCATCTGGAAAAGGCCACCGCCTCTTAAAACCGCTATACCCCCAACACCCTATCCACCGCGCCCTGCAAAGGGGAGGTGTCCGCGCGGTCGATTTCGCCCGCATCGCACAGGGCGGCAAACTGCGGGTCAATCGGCAATTGCGCGAGCACTGGCAGGCCATGCCGCAGGGCAATTTCGTGCACATGGCTTTCGCCAAACGGATAGATTCGCTTGCCACAATCCGGGCAGGGGAGGTAACACATGTTTTCCACAATGCCCAGCACGGGGATCTGCATTTTATCGGCCATGTTCACAGCCTTTTCCACCACCATGGATACCAGGCTCTGCGGCGAGGTGATGATGATGATGCCATCCACAGGCAGGCTTTGGAACACCGTGAGCGGCACGTCGCCGGTACCCGGCGGCATATCCACAAACATATAATCCACATCCCCCCAAATAACTTCCGTCCAAAACTGCTTTACGACGCCCGCAATCACAGGGCCGCGCCAAACCACCGGCTCGGTCTCCTGCTCCAGCAGCAGGTTGATGCTCATGAGCTGTACGCCGCCCCGGCTTTGGGCGGGGAACAGCAGGTCGTCTTCGGTGCCCAGCGCCTTCGCGTCTACGCCGAATATCTTGGGGATGGAGGGGCCGGTTATATCGGCATCCAACACGGCGGCACGTTTGCCGCGCGTTTGCAGGGCGGTGGCGAGCAAGCCGGTTATCAGCGATTTACCAACGCCGCCCTTGCCGCTCACCACGCCTATCACCTTGCCCACATGGCTTAGCGCATGGAGAGGTTCCTTTGGGATGCCGCCCTGACGGGAAGCGCAATCGCTTTGGCAGGCGTTGCAATCGTTTGTACAATCTGGCATGGTTTTATATTCCTTTCAAGGTCATGTTAACTGTATTTTGCGCATATCCAACGATAGTATAGCCCCGCGCGCCCGCTTCGTCAAACGATGACACAATTCCATCACGTTTGTACATAATACTGGCGCAATGCGGATAAAATTCCATCAAAATCAAGGCGTATAATAATACCGTAAACACAAGAAAGGACAGGCTGGACTTATGGAATATAACGATGATTGGAAAGCGGAAGGAACCTCTCCCACCGGCAGCTACAGCGCGCAAAGCGGCTATATCATCCCGGAACCGTATAACGAGAGCGAATACCCGAAAAAGCGCAGGGGCTTCACCTGGGTGCAGTTTATAGCGGGGATGCTGGTGGTAGCCCTGCTAAGCGGCGGGTTGAGCGCTTATTTTGTAAACGCGGCCAACCAACGATTGGCGGTGGAACAGCCCGCCTTGAGCGATTCCGTTACGGTGGAGGATGTCCCAACGCCGGGCAGCATCCCCAATGACATCGAGGATTATGGTACGGAGGAGAACGCGTCGCAGCGCTTGAAGCTGGGTGTGGCGGCGGAAGCCGCAAACGCGGCGGGCGCCATTGCGGAATGTATGCCCAGCGTTGTGGGCGTGTACACCAGCGCCAATACGACCGATTACTTTGGCCAAACCGCGCAGGCGGATACCGGCAGCGGCAGCGGCGTGATACTCACCGACAGCGGCTATATCGTCACCAACAACCATGTGATAGAAAATGCGGAAAGCGTGCGCGTCTACCTGCAGGATGGCACCGAATACCCCGCCAAGGTCGTGGGGGCCGATTCTTATTCCGACCTGGCGATACTCAAAATCAAGGCCAGCGGCCTGCCCGCCGCCACGCTGGGCAATTCCGGCGGCGCCATCGTGGGGGATACCGTATATGCGATAGGCAACCCGCTGGGCGTGCTGACCAGCAGCGTGAGCAAGGGCATCATAAGCGGGCTGAACCGCACCATCACCGTAGAGGGGCACAGCATGTCCTTATTGCAGACGGATGCGGCGGTGAACCCCGGCAATTCCGGCGGCGGGCTGTTCAACGAAAGCGGTGAGCTGTTGGGCGTTGTAAACGCAAAGAGCTATGGCATCGAGGTGGAGGGCATAGGCTTCGCCATCCCGGTGGATTCGGCAAAGCCCATCATTGCGGATTTGATCGACCTGGGCTATGTGACGGGGCGCCCCTTTATAGGCATCAACATGCAGGATGTGGCGCTGCGTACCGACCATGAGCGCAATGTGAACCCCTTTTCCTCTTATCGCAGCAATTATGTAAGCCGCGTGCAGGTCACCAACGTGCTGCCGGGCAGCGCGGCGCAAAAGGGCGGCGTGCAGGTAAACGACATCATCACCGCGCTCAACTATACCGAGGTAACCGCCAGCGCGCAGCTTTCGGCGCTGCTGTATGAATATAAGGTGGGCGATACGGTAACGCTAAGCGTGTTGCGCGGCACCCAAACCGTGGAGCTTTCCATCACGCTGGATGAACGCAGCAACTAACCCAAGGTCATGCCGGCCAAAGCGCATGCTTTGCCCCGATTGACATATTCTTAAGAAGATGTGCGCGCCCCCGCGCGCAAACAACCATACGGCTCATGCAATGCATGGGTCGTATTGTTTGTTATAAGCTTCACCTCACGCACCAGTCCTATCCTGAACGGCGAGAGGGGGAAGAATTTATCAGTCTAATTCCAATAGGTATTCACGGCTGTCAAAGAAGCGGACGCCGTCAACATGGGGCGTGATGTCATCCCTGTCATAAACGAATCCCAGCTTTTCAATTACCCTGGCAGAGGCAAGATTTTCTTTTGCGTGGCCGCCGGCAACTTTATGAATATCAAGATTTTTAACGGCGAATTGCAAAATATATCTCATGGCTTCGGTGGTATACCCGCGGTTCCAGTGCGTTTTCATGATGTTGTAGCCAACTTGAAACAGCTGCCAGTCTTCTTCCCAAATCAACCCGCCGGAGCCGAAAAGCACACCTGTTTCTTTCAGTACAAAACCCCATATGTAATTGTCGCTGGAGATAATATTTCCTGCATCGTCCTGCTTCCATTCGATTTCCTTCAGCCATTCTATCGTATCCTCAATGGAATGGTGTGGAAGCCAAGAAACATACTTTCCTACCTCCACATCACCAGTCCAACCATTAAAAGCCGTTTCTGCATCGGCAAGGGTAAGCGGTCGAAGAATCAATCGTTCTGTTTCTATGATATTCGTCATCCTATTCACCTGCAAACTCCAAGCTATGGCTATACGCGCAAATCTGTGGCTACTCAACTCCGAAATCTTCCGAATGGAAATTTGAATAGTAGCGACCTGATTGTGCCGTAAATTTCAAAACGCAATAGTCCGGGTCGGCAACACCTTTAGGGTAATAGATAGTATCGCCCTTTTGCCAAATCATTTCCTTACTCTCCGCGTCCTCCAGTACTTCCATTGTGCCTTTTAGCATAACACCGCGAAAAAATCTCTTGTCAAAGAAATATATACAGGCGTTTGGGTTTGCTCTGTATTGCGCCACCCGCATCGATGAGGTGTTTGTTGTAAACCAGAATAACTTAATGCCCTCGCGCTTTCTGGGCGGCAACATGGCTTTTGTGTTGGGAATTCCGTCACCATCAACGGAACTTATCAAAGAAATGCTCTGCTTGTCAATAAGGTTTCCAATTGTTTGAACTGCGTCACGCATCATTGCAATTACCTCCATAAATGAATTATATAACCACTAAGAATGAAAGCAAATTCCCCACTTTTTTGTGGGTATGGTTTATTCAATCAAACCGCTTGCTTTCAAAATGTCGTCCATGCCGTTCTCTCTCATGAGGTCAATACCAATGGGTGCCAGAAGTTCGCTATTGTCATCCAGACGATTGTGATAATCCGCGGCCAACCCTGAATGCTCTTTATCCATGGTTTGCGTTTTGGCTTTGTATTAGGCGTCACATTTGTTCTCCAATCCGGCTTGTCTGTCGGCTCGGTGAATGTATTTGTATCGGGGTAATCTAAGAACTCGTCTTACGGCGCATATTCCGACAAATCAAAATCAATCCAGCACGACGAAGTGACCCTGAATTTCGTCACTCCCTCCGGCGGCGGCGTGAACGCTTCCGCAAAGAGGTTCCTCTGAGTGCCAACGACTCTAACGCCGTCATAGACCTCAGAGACGATGCCCGCGAACTGCGGCGGGTGTGTGCTGTCTCCGTGGAAGAACACCGCATAGTTCGCGCCGGGGCGCACGAAAACCCCCGCAGAGCTCTCGCTGTTCAGTCCGCTCTCGTTCACCCACTCCCACTGACCGGGGACTACTTCGCGCCACAGGCTCACCTGCTTATAATAGCCCGTTTCGTCTTTCTCTGTGTCGGTGTTCGGGAACGCCGTTATAAAATGCGCGCTAAATTTCACGCCCGAGAGCTTATCCGCGCCGGCGTAAGCGTCCGACAGGCGCGTAAAGTCCGCCGCCCCCGGTATGCCAATCCTACTCATGTCGAGCCACTCCACGCCGAGCTTTTTCGCCGTGTCTTTGGACAGCTGAAAGTCCTTGCCCGCGTAATCCGCAAAGCCGGGGTCCTTATCGAAGAGCAGATTGTTTTCGATTTTGCCGTATTTTTCATCGAGTGGCGCGTTGGCGAGCGGCGGAAAAGCACGTCCCGCCCAGTCATTCTTCCAGTCACCCGTGAACCAATAGGAACGTCCGCTGCGTGGCACGTTTATGTTTACAATGATGTTGTCATAAACCTCGACCATCAGCTCGTTTATATCGAATTTTTTCTCCATGTGGTCGAAATACTCGGCCAGCTCAGGGTATTTTTCGCTCCAAAATCGGTTTTTATAGAAGCGGTCTAACACCTCCACGTTTTCGAGCGCCCACTGTGGCGACGACCAGTCCGCTCCCTCCGCGTCGCGCAGCGATTCCGGCGGATACTCGAATACCTGCGGCACGTCGATGTAGATATTTCCGATGTTCGTCCACGGCCCCGTCGGATTCACCGGCTGCGGCGCGCTCGGCACGTTATAGAGGATGTTGTAGGAAAAATCCTTAAACGGCATTTCTGTATCATAATACGCCCCGCCGCCGCGCCGCGCGAAGTCGAAGCCAACGCCCGGATGGTCGATGCCCGTGACATCGTGGAAGTAGTTATAGCGCACCTGCACACCGTCGTTGAGCCCTATATAATTGAGATAGATTGTTCCTGTATCCTCCCCCATATCGCAGGGCGAATCCACAAACTCGTTATATATAATTTTGGTATCTACGACATTTCCCTGAACAGCTTGACCGAGGCAAAATACGAACAGGTTGTTTTTGACTGTGATTCCGCAGCCCTCAATGTTAATGCCGGAGTTGTACGTTGAACCGAGAAGCCCGGAATGAATCACAGTATTGCCTTCAAAAATTGCTCCGCCGCCCTCGCGGGAGAGCGCGCTGCCGGAGGCAATTTTCGCGGCGCTAAAGCCGATATTCAGAAATGTTGAGTTCAGAATTCTGTGGTTATAGCCGTTGCATCCGGCCTCAGTCAAGGTTTCCTCGCTGTAGCCGCCGTCCTGCCCGTATTCTTCCGCGAGGTCGCGCGTCGAAATGGCGTACTCGCCGAGCCGAATTCCGTTTGTGCCGTTATTCTTGAACACGCAGTTGTCCACGGTGACATCGTTTCCGCCGCGTATGTACATGACGGAGCCTTTTGTCAGCTCGAAGCTCAGACCCGAAAACGTGACATGCGACAATTCCTCGGCGTCTATCATGAAATTTTCGTCAAGCTTTGATATTTTCACCGTTGCGCTGTCGAGGCTTTTTGTCGGATAAAGGTACAAAATGCCCTCGCGGCTGATGAAATACTCTCCCGGCGCGTCAAGCTCCTCGAACACATTTTCAAAGGCGTAGCGCGAGCCCTTCGTAACGCCGGATATCGCGGCTCCGCTCAGCTCAATCATCATGGTCTCGGGGTCGATTGTTTTGGCGAGCACCTTGTCCGAGAAAAACTCCCACCCCGTCATGCCCGTTATTATTATGTCCTCATAGCTCGCCCAGTTTTTTATTCGCTCCTCGCGCGTCGTGAATTTTGAGTTTTCGCCTGTCAACTGCCCCGTCACCGGGTCAAAGCCGGACGCGATTACCTCGGGGATTCGCAAGTACGAATTATATGGGTTTTCAGCGAAAATTCCGGGAACCTTGTTCGGGTAATGCGCCAAATCAAGCGCATCGTCATCGACAAAAACCTGCATACGCCGCGTCAAAAATCCATTATCGTAGGTGTCCTCATCCACGAATTCGCGCAATTGCCCCCTTTTCCAGAACGACTTTGAATAGTCTAAATCGTCAAAAGCGAAACCATTCGCGAAGAGGTCAATTTCCACGACGCGTTCGCAAGCTTTTCCGCTCAGCCGCGAACGCATTGCCGCGTCCGAGACCGGCGCGAACGCGCTCCCCGCGAGGTATTTTCCGCCCGTGAAGAGCGGAGCTTCGCCCGGATACGCCATGTAGACAATCGGCGCGTCCAACCTGCCGGAATCCTCGCGCGTGAAAAATGTCGTCTCCGTCACGTCATAGCTTCCGCCGCGAAAATATACGGCGATTCCGCCTTGCGGAATTCCGTCTTTGCTTTTTAGCGCGCGGATTTTGTCCCGCGCAGCGGCAAGCGTCGCGAGCGGCGCGGATTTTGTACCGACGGCGGCGTCGTTCCCGTTTGGAGCGACGTAAAGCGCCATGCCAAATTTGTGCGTAGCAGAACCCGTCTTTTCGGCGTTTGACGCGGTAAGCTCCGTCGCATTTGCCACAGGTTCCTGTGCGTTTGTAGTACAACCCGTCAGACACATCAAAGAAATTGTCAGCAGTACCGCAACTTTAATCCTAAGTGGTTGATAATTCATAATACCCCTCCGCATAAGATTGACCGCACTGGAAAAACATTTCATTTGCCGCGAAATATCTTATTTGCCATTTGCGATTATCCAACTTCAAGCTCCAATTTTTCGATGCGTTTTTATGGATTGATACTACTATAAAGAAGAGGAATCATGCCCCTTATTCTTTCATCTCGAAGTGACTTGAATTTAATTATATTTGATTACCAACACGCCATCCTGCCCCATGCGATAGGTCGTTTGCGCGCCCTGCAGCGCGGCCTCCCAGGCCTCTTCGCTCTGCTGGGCAAGCGGGGCGGCAGGGGTGGGGAGGGGAATGACGGCAGGCACAAGATCTTCCGGCGCATCGGCTTGCGGCGGGGCGGCATCCTCTTCCGGCAAGGATTCCGGCGGGATATTTAGCATACAAAACTCGATTATGCCTTGTGCCGAGGTGCGCAGCGCATACCCGCCGCCCTCGGCATAGGTGAGCCGGGCCGCCCAGCCCTGCGCCGCCTTGCAAAGCCTAAGCGTATAGGCCGGTTCGCCGGTAAAAACATATTCCATTTGATACTCGTTAAGCGTGCCGGTTAAAGCCGTTCCATCTTCATATAAAAACGAGAGCGCTTGCGTGCCATCGTCCTCCGCGGCCGCGATGCTGCCGCTGCCGTTGGCCGCGCCCTGCACGTCCGATGCATAGGTTCCGGCATCGGTGCCCATCAACAGCCCCAGCGACATCATGCCCTCCGAAACAGCGCTTTCCAATGCGCATAGCGCCAGCGATCCATTTAGCGCCGCAACCGAAGCGTCGTTATCCAGCGCGGCGTGCAGCTCCTCACACGGGCCCCGTGTACCGGCATAGTACACGCTGTAAAACTGCCATACCGGGTTGTTTAGGCCGCTGTCCGCCGCGGGCACAGCGGCGGGCGAAGGCATAGGCTCCTCCTCGGTGCGCGCGGGAGCGGGAGGCCTTAGCAGACCGCAGCCGCACAAAAAAATATACGCTCCTAAAAGCAGCGCAAGCAGGGCGGGGCGCAACTGTTTTTGCGGCCCAATCATTCTTGGGGTTCCTCGGCATAATACTGCACGATGCCGTTATAAATGCCTGCCGCGCAGGCTTGCTGGTAAGAATCCCGGTTTAAGCGCACATCATCCTCGGCGTTGGAGAGATAGCCCATCTCCAGCGCGATGACGGGCGCAACGGACCAGTTGAAGCCGGTTTGCGTGAGCTGCGCGGAGACGCTGCCCTGGGCGGCGCCGGTCGCCTGGCAGAACTGATCGAGCACGGCCCTCCCCAGCGCAAGGCTGGGTTTGTAGATGCTCGTATTGACGGCGCGGGAGGGGACGAGCATATGCGCGCCGTTGTTGCGGGAGGAAGAGGAGGCGTCGCAGTGCAAGCGAATCCAAATATCCACCTGCGCGTCGTTCATAAGCTGGGCGCGCTCGCGGTTGGAGATGACTACATCGTTGGTGTCCCGCGTGAGTACGACGGTTGCGCCGCTGTTCAGCAGCATAGCTTGAAGCTTTTGCGCAATCAGCAGGGTAATATGATATTCCGGCACACCGGTTTTAACGCCTAACGCGCCGCGGCTCATGCGGGCTTTGGTGCGGTTGCTGCCCGGCAGCATGGGCTCCAATTCCAAATCCTCCTTGCGCTGATGCCCCGGGTCGATGCCTATACGCCTGCCCAGCAGGGGTAAATCCTCCGTTTCGGGCGTGGGGGGCAGCTGCCCCAGCGCAGCGGCGCGCTCGAATGCGGCGGCCGTGACGGCCCCATATATGCCATCGGGCTCCAGCTGTAGCAGGCGCTGCAGCTGCTGCACGGCTTCGAGCGTATCGGCGCCGTAAACGCCGCTGATTTCGCCGCCATACAAGCCCGCCGCCGCAAGATTTTCTTGCAGCGCGCGCACCTCTTCGCCGTGGTCGCCCAACGCCAGCGCGGTTTTGGGCAGCGCAAAAGCAACGGCGCTTACAAATAGCGCCGCGCAAGCGAGGCATATGCAAAATATGGCGCGCGAAAACCTGCATTTCATGGTATTGATTCTATCATTTTTCTCGTCGAATGTAAGTAGTTTTCGTTGAATTTTTTGTGAACTATAGGAGATGGATGGTTATAGTCATACATTTCATCCGCAAATGCAATTTATGGCGCCTTTGCATCCCATAAAATGTGCGAGCATTGTGAACAAAAGGAAACACTTGAGGAGCGCGCTTGCGTTAAATATCTAATAGCATTATTATATAACAATATTAGATATTTGCGCTATGAGAAGGCAGATATAAGGAAGGCGACGAAATGGACTATACGGAACTTGCCGCGCAACTCCTCCAAACGATGCGGCTGCTTCATAAAACCGGCCCGCAAAAGAAGATTGCCGGATCTATGCAGGGCGAAACATTTGTGCTGCGATACCTATTTAGACGGGGCAGCGATGTGGCGCCGGGCGAAATCAGCAGCACCATGGATATCAGCTCCGCGCGGATTGCCGCCGCCCTGAACAGCATGGAGCAAAAGGGCCTTGTCACCCGGGAAATCGACAAAAACGACCGCCGAAAAATATTGGTTAAGCTTACGCCCGCTGGCTGTGCGCTGGCGCAGAGGCATCAGCGGGATGTGATTGAAAATGCGGCTACGATGCTCCGCCTTTTGGGGGATGAGGATGCGAGGGAATATATCCGCATTACGGCCAAGCTGGCCGATATATGCAAAAATAAGATGAGCGGCAAAAAATAACGCCTGCCGGGGCGAGATAGCCCTGTATGGCTAAAGAACGCGGATGCAATGTTTAACAAGCAATGGATTATAGAAGGAGAACCCCGAATGCTGAAAATTTTCAAATACTTAAAACCCAAGGAACTCAGGCAGATGCTTTTGAGCCTGGTGTTTATCGTGGCGCAGGTGTGGCTGGACTTAAAGCTGCCGGACTATATGTCGCAAATCACCCGGCTGGTGCAAACGCCGGGCAGCGCTATGGCAGAAATATGGAAGGCCGGCGGCTATATGCTGCTCTGCGCGCTGGCGAGCCTTGCTTCGGCCATACTGGTCGGCTTTTTTGCGGCGCGCATCGCGGCGTCCTTTTCGCAGCGGGTGCGCGGCCTTATCTTCTACAAGGTCGAATCCTTCTCCATGGAGGAAATCAACCGCTTTTCCACCTCCAGCCTCATCACCCGCTCCACCAACGATGTTACGCAGGTGCAAATGCTCGTCACCATGGCGCTGCAGGTGTTGATTAAAGCCCCGATTATGGCGGTTTGGGCGGTTACCAAGATTGCCGGCAAGGGCTACGAATGGTCGCTTGCAACGGCGGTGGCGGTCATAATTATGGCGGCGTTAATCGGGTGCGTCATGATATTCGTGATGCCGAAGTTCCGAAAGATGCAGGCGCTTACCGATAACCTTACCCAGGTCACGAGGGAAAACCTCACGGGCGTGCGCGTTGTGCGCGCCTATAACGCCGAGGGCTATCAAAACCAAAAATTTGAAGCGGCCAATGCGGAGCTGACCGGCACGCACCTGTTTACCAGCCGCGCCATGGCCCTGATGTCGCCCATGATGACGGTGATTATGAGCGGCCTGCCGCTTGCGATCTATTGGATTGGCGCGCACTTGATCGATGCGGCGGGCGCGGCGGATAAATTGGTGCTGTTCTCCAACATGGTGGTGTTCTCCTCCTATGCCATGCAGGTGATTATGTCGTTCATGATGATGATTATGATGTTCGTCATGCTGCCGAGGGCCAGCGTTTCCGCGAAGCGTATCAACGAGGTGCTCGATACGGCGCCGACCATACTCGAGGGCGGCCAATCCACAGGCAAGCCGGGGATGGAGGGCGAGGTCACGTTCAACCATGTCAGCTTCAAATACCCGGATGCGGCCGACTATGTGCTGCAGGATATCAGCTTTACGGCGCATCGGGGCGAAACCGTCGCGTTCATCGGCTCCACCGGCAGCGGTAAAACCACGCTAATCAACCTGGTGCCGCGCTTTTTCGACGCCACCGAAGGCGAGGTGCTGGTGGATGGCGTAAATGTGAAGGAATACCGTTTGGAATCCCTTTACAATAAAATCGGGTATGTGCCGCAAACCGCGGTTTTGTTCAAGGGCACGGTCAGCTCCAATGTCGCCTTTGGGGATAACGGTGGCGGCGGGTTTGAAGAAGCCCAGGTGAAAACCGCCGTACGAATCGCACAGGGTGCGGACTTTGTGGAAAATATGGAGGGCGGCTATGCGGCGGATATCGCGCAGGGCGGCGCCAACATATCCGGCGGGCAAAAACAGCGCGTAGCCATTGCCCGCGCCGTTTGCCGCCAGCCCGAAATCTACATTTTTGACGATTCGTTTTCGGCGCTCGATTATAAGACGGACCGCGCGCTGCGCAGTGTGCTCAAAAAAGAAACCGCCGGCGTGACCAGCCTGATTGTAGCCCAGCGCATAGGCACCATTATGGATGCGGATAGGATTATCGTGCTGGAGGAAGGCAGGGTGGCGGGCAGCGGCACGCATAAAGAGCTGCTCCAAAGCTGCCCCGTATACAAAGAAATCGCCATATCACAGCTGAGCGAAAAGGAGCTGGCATCATGAGTGAAAATCAAACCAATACGATAAAGAGAGCGCCCGCCAAAGGCGGCATGATGGGCGGCAGGCAGGGCCGTATGCGCGGCCCGGCAGAGAAAGCAAAGGATTTTAAGGGCACCTGGCGCAAGCTGATACGCTACTGCAAGCGATACCTGCCCTTCATTTTGGTCGCGCTTATTATCGCGGCCGGCAGCACGGTTTTGCAAATCATCGGGCCGGATCAATTAAAGGATATGGCCAACGAGGTTGCAAAGGGGCTGCCTATGCTGGTGAATGGCCAGCCTGTGGCGGGCGCCATCGACTTTACCGCAATCACAAGCATTGCCCTGCTGCTGGTGTTTTTCTACGCGGGGTCGGCGCTGCTCAGCTTTGCGGAAAACTTTATGATGGCCACCATCACGGCCAAAATCTCCAAAAACATGCGCACCGATATATCCGCCAAA
This sequence comes from Christensenellaceae bacterium, assembly GCA_031261085.1. Lineage (GTDB taxonomy): Bacteria > Bacillota > Clostridia > Christensenellales > CAG-138 > Pelethousia. The sequence continues at coordinate 106,154 of JAISKB010000005.1, read as the reverse complement.
ATCAACAGGCTCCCGCTAAAATACTTTGACGGCACGAGCTATGGCGATGTGCTCAGCCGCGTAACCAACGATGTGGATGCCATTGGGCAAACCTTAAACCAAAGCATCGATTCGCTCGTGCGGGCGGCCGCCACGTTTATCGGCTCCCTCGTGATGATGTTCGTCACCAACTGGGTTTTGGCGCTGACGGCCATAGGCTCCAGCCTGCTCGGGTTTTCGCTGATGCTGATAATTATGTCGAAATCGCAAAAATATTTTACCGCGCAGCAGCAGGGCCTGGGGGAAATCAACGGGCACATTGAAGAAATCTATTCGGGGCACAACGTGGTAAAGGCCTATAACGGCGGCAGGGCGGCCAAAGCGACCTTCGAAAAAATAAACGAAACCCTGTATACAAGCGGCTGGAAATCCCAGTTCATGTCCGGGCTGATGATGCCTTTTATGAACTTTATAGGGAATTTGGGCTATGTTGCCGTGTGCGTGGTGGGCGCGACGCTGGCCATGAACGGCACGATTTCCTTCGGGGTAATCATCGCGTTTGTGCTGTATGTACGATTTTTTACGCAGCCCCTTTCCCAGCTGGCGCAGGCGATGCAGAGCCTGCAGCGCACAGCCGCCGCCGGCGAGCGCGTGTTTGAGTTTTTGGGGGAAGAGGAACTGACGGAGGAAAGCCAAAAAACAAAGCTGCTGACCGATATAAAGGGCGATGTGGAGTTTAAAAACGTGCGGTTCGGATACGAAAAAGGGAAGCCGATTATCCACGATTTTTCAACCAAGGTTAGGGCCGGGCAAAAGATTGCGATTGTAGGCCCGACCGGCGCGGGCAAAACCACGATCGTCAACCTGCTGATGCGCTTTTATGAGCTGGATAGCGGGGAGATTTTGCTCGATGGCATCCCCACCATACAGACCACAAGGGAAAACGTGCACGAGCAGTTTTGCATGGTGCTGCAGGATACATGGCTGTTCGAAGGCACGATAAAGGATAATATCATCTACGCGAAACCCGGCGTGACGGAGGAGGCTGTCGTGGCCGCCTGCAAAGCGGTGGGGTTGCACCACTTCATCCGCACGCTGCCGCATGGGTACGACACGGTTTTAAACGACAAGGTGAGCCTATCCCTGGGGCAAAAGCAGCTTGTGACCATCGCGCGGGCGATGATACAAAACGCGCCGCTGCTGATTTTGGATGAAGCGACAAGCTCGGTGGATACCCGCACGGAGCGTATCGTGCAGGGCGCGATGGATAAACTGACCGCCGGCCGCACCTCGTTTGTGATTGCCCACCGGCTATCCACCATCAAAAACGCCGATTTGATTTTGTATATGAAGGATGGCGATATTGTGGAAAGCGGCAGCCACGCGGAGCTGCTGGCAAAGAATGGCTTCTATGCGGAGCTTTACAACAGCCAGTTTGAACAGTCGGCATAAGGGCAGGGTGCGGCAAGTTAGGATGGAAACGGCCAATACCAACTGCGATGTCAAAGAGGTGAAAAGCAACAAGGGTATTTCAAAAATTTTTTGAAATACCCTTGTTATGTAGTGTGAAGGAGATTTTTGTATGCTCGCGGGACAAAAGAAACCGAACCCTACCGAGCTCTGCGCTTGTGCACTCCCGCGCTCCACGCGGCAATCACGACGCTCATGATTACAAGGGCGAGCCACTGTGCAGTTCCTGCGTCACCCGTGCGCGGTATTACGGCAACGTCGGGGGCGGGGGACTGGGTTTGAGAATTCGTGGGGCTTGGGGAATTCATGGTGTTGGGACGTACAACGGTCAGCGATGCAATCGGCGTGGGTGTCCATGCGTACCACTCAAAATAACCATGCCCCGCGGCGAATCCATATTTTGCCGCTTCTTCTACCGTTAGCGTGTTGTTGAACTCCGCGAAATACGAACCGAATTCCGCCCTTGATGAAGATAGCAACGCTTGGTCTATCACATAGGTACCAGCCGCCACATTGTCCTCGACCTTCAGCTTAAGGTCTATGGTGAAGTTGAAAAAGTGCCGCCCTGGCGTTGGTGTGGCTGAAATTTTGTAATAGGTATAGTTCGCGTCAGCGTATGTTTGCTCTGCCCGTACAGGCTTTCCATCGGTGGTTTGGGTGATGTTCGCAAGCTCCGCAAGCGTGATTCCCTTGGGGAGACGGAACGCGACGACGGGATCAATCCACGCTTGGCTGATGGCTCTATAATTCGTTCCTTCGCCTACGTCCAGCCTGTAATCCACAATGTCGCCGGAGCGGCGGGCTTGGGAGGGGTTTGCCGTGGTGAAATTCAACTTGTTGATCGCCACGGTGTCGCCTGCGGAAGATCCATCCCTATAGGCTAAATTTTGATTGTAAAAGTAAATATCGAATATGTCCATATATTCTTTTTGCGAGGCTCCGTTTTCGTCATCGTATTTAATATATCCTGTTGTAGAAACGACGGCGTCATCCATAGGCGTTCCATCCGGCCAGGTTTTGGTCGGCCACAGCCTTTCCCGGTAATGTACTTTTAATCCGTTACCCGGGGGCAAAATACCCGCGGAGCTGCTTTGACCATCCGTACCGAGCGGAGTGGCGGTAACGCTTTTAATGTAGTAGCCCTTTAAAGTGGGGTCGTTGGGGTCGTCTAATTGGCCAAGGTAATATAAATCACCGCTATTCCATGTATCGGGTACTCTACGAAGCGTATGTTGGTCTTGTTTTATGTTACCGTTTTGTGGGGTTGAATAAGTAGTATGCGTTATGTCTGGATCCCCGTTAACACTTTTAAGCAAGACGTCAAAGCGATAACGCGCCCAGGGGACACTCGTCGAATCCCTTTCTATCACGATGTCTATATAGTCATGCGCCGCTCTTGCGGATGGGAAGTAAGTCGGATATGGATCCATATCCACACCATTTGCCTGGGGCAAATAATCGGATAAATTGTTTATTTCGTGTCTGCCTTCGTAGAAAGCGTCAAAGTATAGCTCTACGCCGGTAACCGGGGTATCGCTGCTCCTGTTATATAAGCCGGGTTGGCTGATGACGGAATCGCTTAAGATGTCGTTGGGCGTCCAATAGTCATTTATTTGAATTTTCTGAACGTTGAGGTTGGCGTTTTGTATATTCACGTTGCGCGTATCGACGCTCAGATCATAACCCGCACCCATTGCCGTTGGCGGCCACAAGGACATGAGCATAACTAGGGATAGAACCATTGCCGATATTGTTCTTTTGCAGTTTTTTACCACGATAAAGCCCTCCGTTTTTATAATCTTGATTTTCAAGCTGGAAAATTTTTAAAGCTAAGATGCAAATTGCAAATTTATTTGCCCGTCATAGATTGTTTTTTTCGCTGTGAATGCAGCCTATTCTCCCCAAAACACGCGCACAGCCTGCTTTAGTATAATTTGGCGCCCTTCACTTAAAAACTTAAAATTATTATAATCATCTGCATAATTATTATTTTATATTCTTTACTTTGCGGATTGCGCTATTTAGATATAAGCGCGCATATTTTTGTTGTGAATGGAAAGAAATGGTAGAGGATTTAAATATGTGTTTTTTGCGCATTCGCGCCCCCTTTTTCGGCGCGCACGCAAAAAAGCCCGCCAAAGGCGGGCTTTTGCAAACATGCTTTACCGTGCTATATCAATTGGCGATTTCATTCTCCTGATTTTTGTGAAGCGTTGCGGGGGCCAGCGCGGCTGCAATCACAAAATATGCGCCGTAGTAACACAGCAGCGTGAGGATTGTGATGAAGGAAACGCCCTGCCCATATCGCAGCACTGTAATAACATAACTTACCAGCGTTATGGCGCAGGCCCCAATCGCGGTAAAGAAAAGCGGGCGGTTTGATGCGCGCGTTCCGCTTACGGTTACTATAACCGCCACCAGCAAGGCGATATCCGCAATGAGCCTAATGTAATAGCTTGGACTTGGCGTATAGCCTATAATGCCGATGACCCTGACGAAAATGTCCAATGCGGCGGGGATAATCAGCAGTTGGATATTCTTTTTAAACAGCGAGAGCGCGAGTACAATAAAAACAATGCCCGAGAGCGCGCTCAAAACCAAACGGATATTGAAGCCGCCAGCTGCAATGTTTAGCAGCAGCGGGACTGCAACGCTGACCGCCATGAGGGCCGCCGCAATCACGAACGCTTTGGAACCATCGGGCAGGGCGAGGCCTGCCGTGCCCGTGGAAGTCGCCGCGTTTGGCACAGCTTCACCGCCCTTTTTATAATGCATCACGATGGAAAATATGTCGTAGGCCAGCCATAACAGGCCAAATGCCACCAGCAGCCCGCTGCTGTTGGTGCCGCGCAGCACAAACCGCCCGCTTAACCCGCCGATGACCAGCCCGGCGCTCACCAGCAGGCTGAGGATTTTACCGGCCAGCCCGCCCTGCGCCTTTGGCTTTAGGTCCGCGGCGGGTTGTTGGGCGTCCGGCGCCTGTTCCGGCGTTGCCGCGTCGGCATGCTCCGTCGAAATAGGCTGAAGCTGCGGGCTTTGCTGTTCCCCGCAGAATGTGCAGAACTCGCTGTTTTCAGGGATTTCTTTACCACAATGCGTACAGAGCATGGCCATTCCCTCCAAAGTGTAAGTATTTACCATCATTGTAATATCCCATATTGTTTTTTGCAAGGGAATGAGGACAAGCGCGCTGATAGAAAGCGTCCGCATCGGCTCAATCCGCGCCTTGACAGCCGCAAACATATGCTATATGCTTGCTTAGGAAGGCTAAACTGGGGAGGATATCATGAAAGACACCATTAAAAAAGGGTACGAGCGCTATTTGGTAAAAGCCATGGGATCTATGGCTTTCGGGCTTTTTTGCTCCGTAATCATCAGCGTCGTTATAGAGCAGTTTTCCAACATTTCGTTTTTAAGCTTTTTAAAGCCCATGGCCGCTATGGCCGCCTCGAAAGAAGCGGCGGGCGCAGCCATTGGCGTTGCCATCGCCCACGGTTTGGGTACAAAGCGGCTTAGCATGTTTGCCTCAGCGATATCGGGCGCCTTGGGCTATGTGGCCGGCGGCCCGGTGAGCGCGTTTGTATGCGCCGTGCTGGGCGCCGAGGCGGGGCGCTTTGTAGAGGGTAAAACCCCCATCGATATCGCGCTGGTGCCGTTTGTGGTGATTATTGTTGGCGGCGTTGCGGCCAACATCGTCGGCCCGCCCATATTGGCCTTTATGAAGGCCTTGGGCAGCTTTATCAACACGGCGGCCACGCTCAACCCCGTGCTGTCGGGCATCATTATTTCCTCCGTTATGGGGCTGGTGCTGGTGTCGCCCTTATCCAGCGCGGCGCTGGCCATCTCATTGGAGCTTTCCGGCTTGGCGGCCGGCGCTTCGGTGATAGGGTGCTGCGTGCAGATGGTAGGCTTCGCGGTCATTTCGTTTAAAGAAAACGGCTGGGGCGGCGTGCTGGCGCAGGGCATTGGCACAGCCAAATTGCAGCTCCCCAACGCCATGCGGCACCCGGCCATACTGCTGCCCACCACCATCGCCTCGGCTATTTTGGGGCCCATCTCCTCGGCGGTGTTTGGCATGACCAACAACGCGATGGGCGCCGGGATGGGCTCTTGCAGCTTTGTGGGGCAGTTTTGCGCGTGGCAAACCATGTCGGGCAGCATGCAACCCGGCGTGCTTCTATTCCAAATCATACTGATGCACTTTGTGCTGCCGGCGCTGTTAAGCTGGGGCCTGTATTTGTGCATTAAAAAAACGGGCTGGCTGAAAGCCGGGTACATGAAGCTGGATTTGTAAGCCGTTCCTCATAACTTTACCGCATACAAACAACAAGCCATCGGAACAGCGGTTGTTCCAGATGGCTTGTTTATTTTAATACTGGGATCTATTGCTTTTCGAATACCAGCTTGCCGTTTTCCACGCGGCACAGCACGCTGTCGCCCAGGCTGATGCGGTTGGAGAGCACCTCTTCGCTCAGGCTGTCCTCCACCTGATGCTGTATGGCGCGGCGCAGCGGGCGCGCGCCGTATAGCGGGTCAAACCCATCGCTCGCCAGGTGCGCCTCCACCTCGGGCGCTACCGCTAGCGAAATGCCGCGCTCGCGCAGCCGCTCTATCACGCTTTGCAGCATCAGCCGCACGATTTCCTGCGTTTGCGCCGGTTCCAGCTGATGAAAGATGATGATCTCATCCACGCGGTTGAGGAATTCGGGCCGGAAGGTCTTTTTCAAGTCCTCCAGCATGCCTTCCCGCATGCGCTCATAGGTGAGGGTGGAGGATTCCGCGCCAAAGCCGACCGTGTTGCGCTTGCCGACCTTGTTTGCGCCCACGTTGGAGGTCATGATGATGATGGTATTGCGAAAATCCACCGTGCGGCCCTTGCTGTCGGTCATGCGGCCATCCTCCAGCACCTGCAGCAGCGCGTTGAACACATCGGGGTGGGCCTTTTCGATTTCATCCAGCAGTATGACGCAGTAGGGCTTGCGGCGCACCCGCTCGGTGAGCTGCCCGCCATCGTCATAGCCCACATACCCCGGGGGGGACCCCAGCAGCTTGCTGACGGAATGCGGCTCCATATATTCGCTCATATCCAGCCGCACCATGGCCTCTTCATCGGCGAACATGGCTTGGGCCAGCGCCTTGCTCAGCTCGGTTTTGCCCACGCCGGTGGGCCCCAAAAATATGTAGCTGCCGATGGGGCGTTTGGGGTCCTTCAAACCGGCGCGCGCCCGCCGTATAGCCCGCGATACGGCCGAAATCGCTTCTTCCTGCCCCACCACGCGGCGGTGCAGCATTTCTTCCAAATGCAGCAGCTTTTCGCTTTCATCCTGCGTAAGCTGGGTTACGGGTATGCCCGTCCACGCGTGCACCACCTCGGCGATGTCATTTTGGGTCACGATGCACTCGGTGCTTTCCCGCGTGTTTTCCCAGGCCTCTTTCTTTTCCTGCATCTCGCGGCGTACGGCGTGCTCCTCATCGCGTATGGCGGCGGCGCGCTCGAAATTCTGGTTGTTTACGGCCTCTTCCTTCTCTTTTAGCAGGCCGGCCAGCTTATCGTCCAGCGCCTTCATGTCGGGGGGCGATATGTAGGAAGCGAGGCGCACGCGGCTGGCCGCCTCATCCATCAGGTCGATAGCCTTATCCGGCAAAAACCGGTCCGAAATATATCTGTCCGACAGCTCGACGGCGGCCAGTATGGCCTCATCGGTGATGCGCGCCTTGTGGTGCGCCTCGTAGCGGTCGCGCAGGCCAAATAGAATCTGTACGGCCTCCTCGCAGCTGGGCTCGCCCACGGTGACGGGCTGGAAGCGGCGTTCCAGCGCGGCGTCCTTTTCGATATAGCGGCGGTATTCATCCAGCGTGGTGGCGCCTACGACCTGTATTTCGCCGCGCGCCAGCGCCGGCTTTAATATGTTGGAAGCATCGATGCTTCCCTCGGCCGCGCCCGCGCCCACTATGGTGTGCAGCTCATCGATGAAGAGTATCGTGTTGCCGCTCTGCTTCAACTCGTCTATCGCGTTTTTGATGCGCTCCTCGAACTCGCCGCGGTATTTGGTACCGGCCAGCATGCCGCCCAAATCCAGCGAAATCACCCGCTTGTTTTTGAGCAGCTCGGGTATGCTGCCGGTGGCGATGCGCTGCGCCAGGCCTTCGATGATGGCGCTTTTGCCCACGCCCGGGTCGCCTATGAGCACCGGGTTATTTTTGGTGCGGCGGGAGAGTATCTGTATGATGCGCTGTATCTCCTTCTCGCGGCCTATCACAGGATCCAGCTCGCCGCCCTGCGCCAGGTGGGTTAAATCCTTGCCATATTGGTTGAGCACGGGGGTGGCCGGGTCCTCGTGGGAGCCGGGGCTGCCCTTAGAGGGCGCGGTGGTGCCGCTTAGCATCTGCTTGAGCAGCGTGAAATCACAGCCCAGGTCGTTCAATATGCGCACGGCTACGCAATCCCGCTCCCGCAGCATGGCCAGCAGTATATGCTCGGTGCCGATGTAGTTGTTTTTGAGCGATTTTGCCTCGTACAGGCTAAGCTCGAGTATCTTTTTGGTGCGGGGCGTGTAGCCAAAGGTATCGGTAAAGTGAAAATCGCCATGGCCCACCAGCGCGTCGGCGCGGGCGGCCACCTCGTCCTCCTGTATGCCAAGCTGCGCCAGCGCCTTATACGCCGCGCTTTCCCCCTCCTGCAGCAGGCCCAGCAGCAAGTGCTCGCTGCCCACATAATTGTGGCCCATGGCCCGCGCGCTCTCCTGCGCCAACGCCAATGCGCGGCGCGCGCCCTCGGTAAAACGGTCGATAAAATCCATATATTACATCTCCTTTAAGGCGTTGCGCAAAAAGCTCGCCCGCGCAACGCTCTCTTCTTCATCGGTAAGTTCCCGGCCTGCGGCTATACAAAGCTGCGCGCTCTGGCAGCCGATAATCAGCAGGTCCGCCGCTTGCATGGCATAATCGACAAGCCCCAGGCTTATGCCCAGCTTTAAGCGGGATATGTGCTGCATACATTCCTCCATGCTCATTTTGTATGCGTAGCGGCACAGCCCCAAAGACCGGGCGGCCACATCGCGTATGGCGATATCGCTGTGCTCCAGCAGCAGCTTGCGCGCGAGCAATTCCTGCCCGGCCAGCTGCTTGATGATGGCCGTGAGCGCGGAGAGGATCTCCTCCTCGCGCAGGCCCAGCGTATATTGGTTGGATATTTGGTATAAATACCCCGGCGCGGCGCTGCCCTCGCCATAAAAGCCGCGCACCGCAATGCCCAGCTTGCCTATGCGGCGGAGCAGCTCCTCGAGCTTGCCGCTGAGCGCCAGCCCGGCCAGGTGCAGCATGGCGGAGGCGCGCAGCCCGGTGCCCAGGTTGGTGGGGCAGGCGGTAAGGTAGCCAAGCCGCTCGTCGAAGCTGAGCGGCACGCTTTGCTCTATGGCGTCCTCCGCCGCCTTGCAAAGCGCATAGGCGCCGCCAAGGTCCAGCGTGGGGAGTATGCCCTGTATGCGCAGGTGATCCTCCTCGTTGATCATCACGGCCAGGGTCTCTTCTTCGTTCAGCACCAGCGCGCCGCTTTCGTTGGCAATCAGCTCGGCGCTCGCCAAGTGGCGCTCCACCAAGGATAGCCGCTCTATGGCGGGCAGCTGCGCCATGCGCAAGGTGCGGCAGCCCTGCGGCAGCGCGCTGGATATGGCGTCCACCGTGGCGGCGGCGTCCTGCGCCGATTGGTTGTTTACAAAATGGCGCTCGCTCAGGTTGCGCGCCAGGCGTACCCGGCAGCTCAGCACAACATCGGATACCTGCATATGCTACGCCTCCTCGCTCTCGAACGCCTTGATGCGGTCGCGCAGCGCCGCGGCCTGCTCGTATTCCTCGTGGGAAACGGCCTCTTGCAGCGCCTGCTTAAGCGTAAACAGCTCGCTGACGCCCTCTTTGGCGGGGTTTGGGTTTGCGTGCGGATGCGCGCCGGTATGCGCCAGCCTGCCGCCCTGCGCCCGCTTGATGACGGAAAGCAGGTCTTCGGCAAACGTGCGGTAGCATGCGGGGCAGCCCAAAAGGCCGCTCTCGCGGAAGCGATCCAGCGTCATGCCGCACGCGCAAGTGGCGCCCTTTTGATCCTCTTTAAAGGAAACGTTCATCAGCTCCGCAAAAGAGGGCAGCTTAAATGTGACGGTGCCGCCTTCCTTGGCGCAAGCGGCACACAGGTGCTGCTCGTGCTTGCTGCCGTTTATGAGAATGATGCGGTGCACAACCGCCTCGTTTTGCTTGCAATGCTCACACAACATGGCAAAGCCTCCTTGCCCTATACTATCCAATATGATTGTATCATATTTTACCGCGGGTGGTTTTGAAAATTCGGTGAAAAAATGCGGGCGGCATTGCGGCAAAAACACAGGTTCGCTCGCCTTGTGCGGCAAAGCCGGGCGTGGTATACTGTCTGATGATGCGGAACGAAGGCAAAAGATGGCGCGTTTTTGCCGTACCCACCGCGCCGTAAAGCACATATAGTAAGTATATGAGGTAAACGATTGCCTCAAATATTTGTTAAACCAATGGAGAGCAACTATGATATATTTAGATAATAGCGCCACCACCCGCACCTCGCCTGCGGCGGCGGGCCGGGCCTTAGACTATATGACACAAACTTTCTTCAACCCTGCGGCGGCATATTCCCCGGCGGCGGCGGCGGAGCGCGAGGTGAACGCCGCGCGGGCCACCATAGCGGGCGCGATGGGCGCGCTGCCCGAGGAGCTGGTGTTTACCAGCGGCGGCACCGAAAGCAACAATATGGCCATCTATGGCAGTCTGAACGCCATGCGGGGCACGGGCCGCATCATTGCCAGCGCGGTGGAGCATCCTTCGGTTTATGAGGTATACCGCAGCTTTTACCGCACGTTCGATGTGCAGGATGCGCCCGTCACGCCGCAGGGCAATGTGGATATGGCGCGGTTGGAGCAGCTTATTACGCCGCACACCATGCTGGTTTCCATCATGCAGGTCAACAACGAGGTGGGGGCCATCAACGACATACCGGCCATATACCGTCTGCTCAAGCGCAAAGCGCCCGAGGCGCGCCTGCATGTGGATGGCGTACAAGGCTACTTAAAGCTGCCGTTCTTTGCGCGGGATTGCGACCTTTACTCCATCAGCGGGCACAAGTTCCACGCGCCCAAGGGCATCGGCGCGCTGTATATCAAAAAGGGCCAGCGCTTTGCCGGCGGCCAGATAGGCGGCGGGCAGGAAGGCGGCCTTAGGAGCGGCACCACCAACACGCCGGGCATTGTGGGCATGGAGACGGCGGTGCAGGATTATGTGCAAAACGCCGATGCATACCGCAAGGGCATGATGGATTGCAAGCGGCGGCTGTATCAAAACCTGCTGCGGCTGCCCGATGTGGTGTTAAACGGCCCCGCGCCGGAGCTGGGCACGCCGCACATTTTGAACATGTCCTTTTTGGGCGTGGGCGGGGAAGTGCTGCTGCACGCGCTGGAGGAGAAGGGCATCTATGTTTCCACAGGCTCGGCCTGCTCGGCGCACAAAAAGGGTAAAAATCGCATACTCAACGCCATGCAGGTGGCGGGGGAGCGGCAGGAGGGCGCCATACGCTTCAGCCTGTGCCCCGAAAACACACTTGAGGAGATGGACGCGACCGCACAGGCCGTTGAAGAGCTGATAAAACTGCTGCGCAGGTACAAAAGGAGATAAGGATATGCAGGTAATACTGGTGCGCTATGGAGAGATTCACTTAAAGGGGCTTAACCGCCCCTTCTTCGAGCACAAGCTGATAGAGGGTATAAAGAGCGCGCTTAAGGATATGGGGCGCGAGGTGAAGGTGCGGCAGGAGCAGGGCCGGTTTTACATCTTCGGCGTGCCAAAAGACCGGCAGGGTGAAGCGATAGCCAGGCTTACCCGCGTGTTTGGCATCCACTCGCTCAGCCCGGCGGTCGCGGTGGAAAAGGAGTATAGCGCCATATGGAGCGCGGTGCGGGAGCTGGTAGCGCATCAATTGGAGGGTAAGGCCTCCGCCACGTTCAAGTGCTTTTGCCGCCGGTCGGACAAGCGCTTCCCCCTGCGCAGCGAGGACCTTAACCGCGAGCTGGGCCATGACCTGCTCGAAGCATTCCCGCAGCTGCAGGTGGATGTGCACAACCCCGAAATCAAGGTGTGCGTGGAGATACGCGAGCAGGCGTTTATCTATACCGATGAAATCATGGGCGCGGATGGTATGCCCACCGGCACGGCGGGGCGTGCGGCGCTGCTGATTTCGGGGGGTATCGACAGCCCGGTGGCGGGGTATATGATGGCGAAGCGCGGGCTGCAGCTGAGCGCGGTGCATTTTTACAGCTACCCCTATACCAGCGAGCGCGCGCGGGATAAGGTCGTGGAGCTTACCAAGCTCATCTCCCGCTACGCGGGGAAAATCACCCTGCACCTTGTGCCGTTTACCGAGATTCAGCTCACGATTTACGAAACCTGCCCGCCCAAAGAAACCACCGTGCTGATGCGGCGGCTTATGATGCGCATTGCCGAGCAATGGGCCAAGCTGGATGGCGCGCTGGCGCTTATAACCGGCGAGGCGCTGGGGCAGGTGGCCAGCCAAACCATCGAAAGCCTGTGCGTGACGGATGACGCGGTGAGCATGCCGGTGTTCCGCCCGCTCATCGGCTTTGATAAAGAGGAGATTATAACGGTGGCAAAAAAGATAGGCACGTTTGAAACCTCGATTTTGCCCTTTGAGGATTGCTGTACCGTGTTTGTGCCGCAGCACCCCGTCACCAAGCCGGATGTCGCCCGCCTGCGCAAGAGCGAGGCGATGGCGGATTGGAGCGATATGGTGCAAAAGGCACTGGATAATACCGAAACGATGCAGATCAATTCACGTTAAATTCATACATGGCGCCGCGCGTGGTGGTATAATAAATCATAGCGGGTACGAACGCGGCGGTGCGGCTGCCCGCAAAAATCATTTGAGGACTATACATGCAACGAACGCTCTTGCCCCTGATGCTTATACTATTGGCCATGCTTGCCTGCGCCTGCGCTTTACCGGCGCAGGGCATTGCGCTGGCTACGCCGCCCCCGGCCAAGGATGAAGGGATAGTCTATTCTTACGCAAGGGATATAGTGCCGGCCTCTGGCCAGGCGGAGCTGCAGGCGGCATCGCAGGCCGAGGATACTTCCGCGCTCAACATCGTGCGCGGCGTAGAGAACTGCGGCGAGGGTTATGTGGTTTACCCGCGGGTGACATCGGGCAAAACGGCGCAGGCCATCAACGATTCCATCTACAACGCCGTGGCGCAATATGCCGAAAGCGTGCAGGTGCCGATTTTTACAGAATATCGCGTAGAATATAATCACAACTGCCTGCTTTCCATACGCATGGATATACTCGACCTTTATGGGGATAACAGCGCCCCGCTCGACAGCATTTATTTAACGTTTGACGCGCACAGCGGCGCGCTTTGCAAGCTGCCCGACCTGCTGGATGCCCAGGATGCGCGCTGGCGGGGCGTTTTGCCCGACATCGTGACCGAGCAAGCCGAAAACCGGGATATTACGCTGCTTTGCGACGTGCTGCCCATTGCGGATGACCAGCAGTTTTACATAGCCGATGGCTGCATGGTGCTGGTATACGAACAATACGAAATAACCACCTATTTGGCCGGGCGGCCCGAATTTAAAATACCACTTGCGCAGCTGAGCGCGTTCATACCCGAGGATAGCTCACTTCAAAAAATGATACAGGTTACGGATGTGCTTGCGCAGCCTGCCGATGCCGCCGCGCAAGAGAGCATGCAATGAGGTGCAGCTGTAAGGCCTGCGGGGTATATATGGTGCAGAGCGAGCGCGGCTTGCAAAGCGGCTGCGTGTGCCCGGCTTGCGGCAATGCCTGCCGCGATTGCATGGGCAGTGTAGAAGCGCCGCTCACGCCGGGGCAGCTTAGGGCGCGGTTTGCAGGCGGCGCGCAAGAATCCTTTGTGGCGCAAAGTGAAGAGACGCTGCGGGAGCAGGCGGAGCAGCCCGCCGAATGGCGAAAGCTGCTATGAAGGAGCAAGGCGCAAACATGAAGGTATGGGCGATGATCAAAACCGATGACCATATTGTGCGGGATACGCTGTTTGATGTGGGCTATGCCAAGCGCGGCGATGTGCAGGATTGGCCCGCTTTGGTGGGCGAGGCCTGCCATGCGCTGGATTTGGCCCGGCCGGTCATTTTGCGCAAGCACCTGCACGACATTTCAGCATTTTCCCGCGTTGTATTCAAGCCGGATGATTTTATGGAGCAGGTCGTTTTCGACCGCTTCGAAATCGAAATTCTATTCGATAAAAAGGCAGACGCGAAAAACAAATAATATAGCGTTTGCCATTTACTCAACTGTTTTAAAATAAAAATAACATTTCATGCCAATCCATTTTTTACATGGTATTCCTGCCGCCGCTTTGCACATGCTAATCGCATCATAGCAAAGGAGCACACAGCATGGATACACTTGCACTGATATTCGTAATCATTGGCGCTTTAAATTGGGGTATGGTCGGCTTGTTCCAATTCGACTTTATCGCCACGATATTTGGCGGCATGGGTGCGACTATCTCCCGCGTGATCTACACTTTGGTAGGCCTTGCAGGTATTTGGGGCATTTCGCTGCTGTTCCGCAGGGACGGCGTGAAGCATGAAGGCGAACACCATTAAGCGAAGGCGGTCAATGGAAGCGATAAAGGGCGCCCACGCGGGCGCCTTTTATCGGGGGTGCGTTCCGCGCGCAACTCGCTGAAGCCATAGTAAAAATCGGGCCGCCTCACAGGAGGCAGCCCTTTTGCATCGGCATCAGCTCGACCGCAGGGTGTTCTTCAAAGTACCGCAAAATCAATTCGGACATCTCTATATTGATTTCCCGCAAGCGGGGGCAGCCTTCATACATGGGGTAGCCGCCGGAGCCGCAGGCGCGGTAGCTGTTTAGGCACAGGGTAAAGCTGTCGCTGGCCTGCACGGGGCGGCCGCCCACGCATAGGCCGGTCACGCGCTGCCCCAAGGGTTTTTGGATATCGAACTTATATGCTGCGCCGACAAAAAAATCGTAGTTGTAGTGCTCCAGCTTGGGGTGCAAAAACGCGGGGGAAATGGCGGCCTGTCCGCTTGCGTCCAGCGTGAAGTATTCCGCGCTGCGCTCCAACGCCGCGCGCAGTACGGCGCCGCTTACCCGCAGCACGACCAGCGTGTTGGCATAGGGGTAGCTGGCTATCACATCCCGTCGGGTCACACGCTGTGCAAAGCCGTTCACCTCATTGGCGAGGCTCACGGCCGAGAGCTGCGCCCCGGAATAGTGCAGCTGTACCTGGTTGAAAAAGTCGGCGATGGGGGAGCCATAGGCCGCCATGCGCAGCCTGCTTTCGGGCAGCAGCGCAAGGGGCAGGCTGCCCACCGGCGCGTCGAGCCAAGCCTGTACTCTGGCCTCTACCGGGGCGAAGGCTTCTTGTAAGGCAAGGGGGCAGGGGCCTGCGGCCTTGCGGGTTTGTGCCTGTATGCGGTACCCGGCGCCGCTTTTGTGCACGGTGAGCGCCGCATATTCCTTGGCGTTTTCGGCCAACTGCAGCGTGTAGGTGCCCTGCAAATATTGTCCGGGCAGGGAGCGGTGCTGGTGCGCGGTCAGCAGTATGTCGAAGCGCAGCTCCTCGCAAATGCGGCAGGCGATATTTTCGGTGGTGGCGGCGGCGGGCGCTTCCCCGGTGAGGGGTTCCCGCTCGTAGCCGCCGTGATAGATGCACACCGTGATGTCGCACTGCGCCTGGATGCCCTCGAGCGCCTCCTTGGCGGCGGCAAATGGGTCGGTAACGCAAAGCCCCGCAAGGTTTTCAGGCGCTTCCCAAAGGTTTACATAGTCGGTCACGATACCGACAAGCCCCACGCGAAGGCCGCTCTTTAGCGTGCGGATGACGGGGGGAAACAGCGGTGTGCCCGCGGCGTCACATATATTTTGGCATACGCAGGCCCCGTTTAAGGCGGCCAAGTATTGCCGCAAATAGCCCGCGCCATAGTTGAAATCGTGGTTGCCCACCGTAACGAAGTCATAACCGCAGCGGTTCATGATGTCGGCTATCGCACCGGGGCTGCGCGCCACATTCTGGCAGTAATAGGTGAAGGCGGAGCCCTGCAAAATATCGCCGCCGTCCAGCACCAGCGTGATATCATCCTTTTCGAATTGCCCGGCACACTGAAACAGCCCCATGTCCTTCTCCTCGCGGTCGCCATAGGAGGTGGGGAAGAAGTGCCCGTGCACATCCGAGGTATAGTATAGCTTCAATATCGGAGCATCGTTTGCCGGTCGCATACCATTACCCCCTGGCCAGCTTCACGCGCACCTTGGTGGAGAAAAATTCTATGACCAATATGAGCACGATTAGGCCCGTCAAGATGGCGCCCACCTCGCTCCAGCGGTAGGAGCTCATGGCGAATATGAGCGGCGCGCCAATGCCGCCCGCGCCCACCAGGCCCAGCACCGTGGCGTCGCGCAGGTTCATGTCGAAGCGGTAGATGATGGTGGAAATAAAATCGGGTATCAGCTGCGGGATGATGCCGCAGCGAATCTTCTCGAAGGTGCTGCAGCCGCAGGCATCCAATGATTCGAGTATGCGGATGTCCAAATCCTCAATATATTCGATATACATCTTGCTCACCATGCCGATGGAGGACATGGACATGGTGAGGAGCCCGGCAAAAGGCCCCGGCCCCGTTACGCGTATGAACATCAAGCCATATACAAAGGGCGGGATGGTGCGTATGGCCATGATGAGCGTCCTGCCAATCAGCGCGACGGGCCTGGGCACGATGTTGGAAGCCGAGATGAACGAGAGCGGGATGGCCAGCACGGCGCCCACGATGGTGCCCAAATAGGCGATGCACACGGTTTCCAGCAGCAGGTAGGCCACGCCCGAACGGGTGAAGTTGAAGAGCAGCTCCGCATCCGGGTGAAATATGCCGCGTATGATATTGCCCGCTATGGAAAGGCCGCTGCCCGCCCGGGCATCGAGCTGCACCGTGGAGGAGGACCAGGCCATGAGGCAAACGAATATAAGGGCGATGCCCAGCTGGTAAAACCAGCGCTTGGGCTGTGCGTCGAGTTGTTTTTTTATGATGGGGTTCATGGTATACCTCCTCACGGTTTATGTGAGCTTGCTGCGTATATAGTGGCTCAGCGCCTCGATGACCACCACCGTGGCGAACAACACGATTAATATCATGCCCACGCTCGGGTAGTCGCGCCAGCCTATTTTTTCGTTTAAGATCATGCCCAGGCCGCCCGCGCCCACATAACCCAATATGGCGGCGTAGCGCACGTTGCCTTCCAGGCAAAACAGGCAGGTAGAAAGATAGGCGGGCAGCACCTGCGGCGCAACGGCCACCCAAAAGGATGAGAACCGCGTGCCGCCCATGGCTTCCATAGCCTCAAACGCGCCCATATCCACGGTTTCGATTTGCTCATATAGCTGCTTGCCGATATAGGCGAAGGTGAATATGGCGATGGATAGCGTGCCGGCCAGCGTGCCCAAGCCGAATATATAGGTGGCGATGAGCGCGGTGACCAGCGTGGGCAGCGTGCGCACAACGCTCAAAAAAAGGCGGGTTAGGGTGAGCACGAGCCGGCTTTTTATCATGTTGCTGGCGGCGATTACCGCAAAGGGGACGGCCAGCAGCGAACCCACGGCGGAGCCCAATAGCGACATCTTTATGGTATCGAACAACGGCACCCAAATGCTGGAAAGGTACTTCATATTGGGCGGGTACATTTGGCGCAAAATCACAAAAAACTGGTTCCCGCGGGATAGGAGCGGCCCAAAGCTAAAGCCGGTGATGCGCACGGAGAGCGCGGTGAGGGCGAGCACGCCCAGCAAAATAAGCGGCATGCGGGAGCGCTTTTCCAATATGCTTTTGCCGCTGGGCAGCGTGATGCGCCTGGGCTTAAAAACCTTATCATATGCGCTCATGCGGGCTTTTCCACCTCCCTGGGCAGCTTGCCCTCGTAGATGGTATCGAGCATCGCTTCATCCACAGCCTGCACGGGGCCGTCGTATACGATTTTACCCGCGCGTATGCCGATGATGCGGTCCGCATATTCGAGCGCCAGCTCCACATGGTGTATGTTGATGAGCACCGATATGCGCATATCCCGATTGATGCGGCGGAAGTCATCCATCACCTGCTTGGCGGTGACCGGATCCAGCGCGGCCACGGGTTCATCCGCCAGTATAATCTGCGGTTCCTGCGCCAGGGTGCGGGCGAGCGCCACCCGCTGCTGCTGGCCGCCCGAAAGCTGATCCGCCCGGATGTAGGCTTTATCTAAAATGCCCACCTTGTCGAGTGCCTCGAGGGCGGCAATCTTTTCTTTTTTGTTGTAGATACCGAACAGCACGCGCAAAAACGGCATATCCGGCACCTTGGCCGACAGCACGTTTTTGATGACCGTGGTGCGGCTTACGAGGTTGAACGATTGGAATATCATGCCTATGCCGCGGCGGAATTTGCGCAGGGCCTTGCCTTTCAGCCCGCTCACATCCAGGCCGTTTACGGTAAGCCTGCCCGCGGTAATGCTGTGCATACGGTTGATGGAGCGTAAAAGCGTGGATTTACCCGCGCCGGAAAGGCCTATAATCGCTACAAACTCACCCTGTTCTATGGTGAGGCTCACATCATCCAGCCCTTTCACACCGTTCCCGTATACTTTGGATACACCATGGAAGTCAATCATACATCGCTTGTTCCTTCCCATAAAAATAGGGAAGGGATAGCTGTCGCCATCCCTTCCGCGAGGGTCAATTACCCGTTGAGTTGGCGAATGAGATCCTGCGCCTTGCGCTCGTTGTCATAATCGGAGGAGAGCGCAGGCTGATAGCCCTGATGGCTGTAGATAGCGATAACCTCCTTGCCCGCATCGGTGTTGCCGATGTTGATGAAGGCGATCTGCAACGCGGCGCGCAGCGCATCATCCATGTTGGGGGCGGTCTTGCTCACGCAGATGGTATCGTTGTAGATGCCGGGGGTAACGCCCAGCACGTTGGTCTCCTCCCAAATGGAAGCGGTGCGGCCATATTCGGCGGTCCATTTTTCTGCATAGTCGCGGCGGGCATCCGCATAGGTGACCAGCACATCTACCTGCCCCGCGGCAAGGCGCGCAAAAGCGCTGCCGTAGGAATCGGAGGTGACGGCGTGGGTCAGGTCCGTGATGCTCTTGCCATAATTATCCTGCATCCAAATGGCGGGATAGATATAACCGGCGGGGGAGGAAGAGGACATAACGCTCCAGTTGAGGCCATCGAGGTCTTCCCAGCTCAGCGTTTCGCCGGCATTGACCTTTGCGCTTAGAGCGGCGCCTTTTTCGGAGGGGCCGGCGAGGATCAACGCGCGGTAATAGGTTACCTGATTATCGGTAGCTTCGGTGGGCTTGGCGTCGTTCCAAGCCTTGGCGGCGTCGGAATCGATGCTCAGGCCGCTGCGCGTGGCGGTCAAAATCACATCGGCGCCATCGTCGTAAAGCACATAGGTGCCGCCGGGGATGAGGCCTACATCCACCGTGCCGGCGGAAAGCGCCTCTCCGACGGCTTCGTAGGTGGTGCCCACGGTGATGTCCACCTCGCCGATATCATAGCCGAGGGTGGCCATTTCGGCCTTGAGCAGCTCTTTGAGGGGCTCGGTAATGGTTACGATTTCCTCCGGCTCGCGGGAGGGCACAAAGGCCACGCTTAGCTTATCGAGCTTTACGGTTTCGAGTATCGTCGCCGTTTCGGGCGTAACGATTTCAGTGGGGACAGAGGGGTCGGTTGCGGGCGCCGCGGCATCGGGAGCGGCGTCGCAACCCGCCAGCAGGGTTAAGCATAGTGCGAATGTAAGCAGTAGTACCAAAGTTTTTTTCATCGTTTGTATCCTCCGAATATGGAATTAAGCTGGTGAAGCACTGCAAAATGACTTCTGCAAGCATCATCCGCATTAGATATATTATACAAATATATACTATATGTCAATAACTTGAAAATAATACTCAATTAACATGATGTAAAGTATTAATTACATAAAATTATAGTTAACATGCATATTATAATAAAACGTCGCTTTAAATCGAACTGTTGCTAAGTATTTACAATACATTCGTTGCGATATGCTAAAAATCCCCGCCACAGTATGCCGAACGCTTGCAAGAAAATACATACGTGCTACAATATAAAGAACAAAAAGGGAGGGATGACCATGCAATATCGTACGGATGCGAAGTCGGGGAACCAGGTATCCATACTGGGGTATGGCTGCATGCGGTTCCCGCGGAGCCGTGGGCAGATCGATTACGAAAAGGCCGAAAAGCTTCTGCTTTCGGCAGTGCAAAACGGCGTCAACTACTTTGATACGGCATACCTTTATGGCGGCAGCGAAGAGGCTGTGGGGGCGATATTCCACAAGCATAACCTCCGCAAGGATATTTATTTGGCTACCAAGCTGCCGCATGCAAAATGTCAAAGCTATGAGGATTTTGAGCGGTTGTTCCAGGTGCAGCTCACAAGGCTTCAAACCGATTATATCGATTACTACCTGATACACAACCTGGCCGACCGGGCGGGCTGGCAAAGGCTTTGCGCGCTGGGCATCGAAAAATGGATTGCGGAAAAGAAGGCCAGCGGGCAGGTGCGGCAAATCGGGTTCTCCTTCCACGGGGCGCAGGAGGAGTTTTTGGCGCTGCTCGATATGTATGATTGGGAGTTTTGCCAAATCCAATACAATTATATGAACGTGAACTATCAGGCGGGGCAGGCGGGGCTGCGCAGGGCGGCCGCCAAGGGGCTGCCGGTCATCATTATGGAACCGCTGCTGGGCGGCAAGCTGGCCGCCGGGCTGCCAAAAAAGGCGCTGCAGCACCTAAAGGCCGCGGGCGGCGGGGCTTCTCCCGCGCGGTGGGCGCTGCGCTGGCTGTGGGATCAACCCGAGGTGACGGTGGTGCTATCCGGCATGAGCGCGCAGGCGCAGCTGGATGAAAACCTCGATATCGCAAATACCGCGCTTCCCAACATGCTTACCGGGCAGGAAAAGGCCGTGTTCGCGCCGGTGGTGGATGCGTTTAAGGAAGCATATAAGGTCCCCTGCACCGGCTGCAACTACTGTATGCCCTGCCCCAACAAGGTAAATATCCCCGGCTGCTTCGCCGCGTATAATATGTCTTATGCGGGGGGCTTTGTGCTGGGTATGCAGCAATACCTCACCAGCACAGGCGGGCTAGACCCGAACAACAGCTTTGGCGCCCGCCGGTGTGTGCAGTGCGGCAAGTGCGAAACACAGTGCCCGCAGCATATCGCAATCACGCGGTCGCTGCAGGCGGTGAGCAGGCGCATGGAGCCCAAGTGGGTTCGCCCGCTCGTGAAGCTGGCCCTGAAGCTGCGCGGCTAGCGCAAAGTTGACAAAGGCCTGTGTTTTGGGTACAATAACACCAGTCATTTAAGGATGGGAGTTGGAAAGATGCGCATCGTTTCTTGCTAGGTTCATGGGAGCATGCGGCTTTGGCGTGGGTTCGCCTCGCTTTGCGGTGCTCCGGCAAGAAGTGCGCGCCTCCATCCCAAACCACCAATATACCCATGCGGCAATGCTTTTGTCGCGTGCGGGCGCAATTTTTATGGGATGCAAGAGCCTTTCTTGCATCCTTTTTTGCGCCTTAGGAGATATTGCTTTATGTCGATGATACAAGTACGCAACCTGACCTTCGCTTATGAGGGCAGCTACGATACCATTTTTGAAAACGTCAGCTTCCGCTTCGATACCGATTGGCGGCTGGGGCTAACCGGCCGCAACGGGCGGGGGAAAACCACCCTGCTCCGGCTGCTGATGGGCAAATACGAGTATCAGGGCGAAATCGCCGCCCCGGTGCGCTTCGATTATTTTCCCTTCGAGGTGACGGACCCAAGCCGCGCCGCGCAGGCGGTGGTGGAGGAGATCATACCCAATTATGAGCCGTGGCGGCTCTCCCGCGAGCTTTCGCTGCTAGAGATGGAGGAGGCGGCGCTGATGGATAGGCCCTTTGCCACGCTTTCGATGGGGGAGCGCACCAAGCTGTTGCTGGCCGCGCTGTTTTTGCGGGAGGGCGGCTTTTTGCTGATAGACGAGCCCACCAACCATCTCGACATGCACGCCCGCGCAATCACCAGCCGTTACCTGCGCGGTAAGCAGGGTTTTTTGCTCGTATCGCACGACCGGGTGTTTTTGGATTCCTGCATCGACCATATACTCGCCATCAACAAGGCGGGTATGGAGGTACAGCGCGGCAACTTCAGCTCGTGGCAGGAGAACAAGCGGCAGCAGGATGCCTTTGAGCGCGAAGAATCCGAGCGGCTCAAAAGGGATATTGGGCGGCTGAACGAGGCTTCCAGGCGGACGGCGGGCTGGTCGGATAAAATCGAAAAGAGCAAAACCGGCACCCATCCGGCGGACCGCGGGTATATCGGGCACCAATCCGCCAAGATGATGCAGCGCGCAAAATCGACACAGCGCCGGCGGGAGGCCGCCGTGGAAGAAAAATCGAAGCTGCTGCACAATGTGGAAAGCGCCGAGGCGCTCGCGCTGCACCC
Source organism: Christensenellaceae bacterium (assembly GCA_031261085.1). Taxonomy (GTDB): domain Bacteria; phylum Bacillota; class Clostridia; order Christensenellales; family CAG-138; genus Pelethousia. Next base: position 84,132 of record JAISKB010000005.1, on the reverse strand, counting down.
GCTTGCGCATCACGCGCCGCGCCTGGCGGAGCTAAGCGATGTGCGCATATGCTATGGGGAACATATCGCCTGCGAAAACATCGGCTTCACAATAAAAACGGGGGAGCGGGTGGCGCTTTTGGGGCGAAACGGATGTGGGAAATCCAGCGTGCTGAAGCTGCTGCTGGGGGAACCAATAAGCTATACCGGCGCGCTGCACATGGCGAGCGGGCTGCGCATTTCGTATGTGCCGCAGGACACGGCCCTGCTGCGGGGCAGCCTAAAGGCTTATGCGCGCGAGAGCGGGGTGGAGGAGAGCCTGTTTTTGGCGATTTTGCGCAAGCTGGATTTTGCCCGCGCGCAGTTTGAAAAGGAGATGCAGCACTATAGCGCCGGGCAAAAGAAAAAGGTGCTGCTGGCCCGCAGCCTATGCGAGCAGGCGCACCTGTATATTTGGGATGAGCCGCTCAACTATATCGACGTGCTCTCCCGTGTGCAAATCGAGGAGCTGGTTTTAAAGCACCGGCCCACGCTGCTGTTTGTGGAGCACGACCGCGCGTTTTGCGATGCTATCGCGACAAAAACGGTGCGGATGTGATTGCCAGAAAAACCGCTGCCCTAGCGCGATGTTTTTATATCCCTCGGTTTTAATCCGTTTCGTTTTGCCTGCAGCCTCCACCCCAAATGCACGGCGGCGGTGTATAAGAATTTGGGGAAATTGGGTTCCACGCTGCAAGTGCCCGCCGCCGTGCCGCCGCGGATGTTCGCGGCCAATGCATCGAGCGCCTTGCCGAGGTTTTTCATGGGGCCGTGCCCGATAGGCGCGGCAAATACCATACCGCCGCTACCCACGCCCAAGCCCCCGGCCCAGGCAAGCCCGGCGCGCGCACAGAAATTTTGCAGCATCTCCAGCGCGATACCGTTTTGTCGCCCCTCATAAAACCCGTTGTTCACAACCGCATACAGCTTTGCGCCGGGCGCGGCGGCGCCTGCGATGTCGGCTTGTATGCCATCCAGCAAGCGTAATAGATGCGAGGGGATGCCATCCACATACAGCGGGAAAACGAGCACCAAGGCAGGGCTGCCCGCAAGCGATTCCATAATTTCGGCGCGGCTCTGCTTTATCGCGTTGCAGGTGATGGAATCGGCGCCCTGCCCAACCCGGGCCTGCAGGGCGTTTATGATAATCTCGCTGGCGCTTTCGGCGGGCTTGGGGCTGCCGTTGATAAATGCTATTTTCATGCCAACGCCTCCGCACCGGCTTGCGCCGATTGGTAAAATTGAACCGACCATCGCTCGGCGCCAAAATTCAGCGCGTTGGCGGCGGCCAGCTTTTGCGCGGTCGCCTTTTCCTCCGGCGTGATATCGGGGCCATAGAAGACATATCGAAAGCGCGGCGCGGCGTCAAAGCGCCGGGCATGATGCATTTCGCCCTGCCGGTCGCAAAAATAGGGCAGCATAAACCCGATGCTGCGGTCCAAAACCGCCTTAATATCCGGGGAAACCCCGCCGAATACCATCCTGCTCAGCAGCACGACCTCGTCTTGCGCGGGCAAAAGCGTGAGGAACCCCGCGCCGCGGTCGTCAATCACGCATTTGCCGGGCGTTTTTATCCAGCAGCCAAAACAGCCTATGCAGGGGTGCACCGCCGGGCTGGCGGAAAACACCGTGCAGCCTGCCCAAAGGTTGGATAAAAGGGCTTCCGCTTCGCTTTGCGGTAAATCGTGGAGTATGAGTGTTTTTGCCATTAATGAAGCTCCCAACATATTTTCGCGATATGCTTAACCCTGCAAGAAGTATAGCACGGGCGGCCGTTTCTTACAATCAATACCATGTTGCCCAGCGGAAACGCACCCCAAAAGCCTTCAAAAAATAATAAAAAGCCCTAATATTAGGGCTTTTTTGTGGCTCCCCCTGTTGGACTCGAACCAACGACACTGCGGTTAACAGCCGCATGCTCTACCAACTGAGCTAAGGAGGAACGGTACGCGAATTATTCTACAGCAAATGGCGCGTTTTTGCAACCCCCCATTTTAAAAAATGGAAGTGGATTTTGCGCCGGGCAGGCGTTTAGCGCAAACGCAGGTAGATAATCAGGCCGGTTATGAGGATATTGAGCGCCAGCAGCAGCGGCATGCCGATGAGGAAGGAGCGGTGCTGCGTTTTGTGCCGGAATACGCTCATGCCCAGTACGCCGCCCAAGCCGCCGCCCAGCAGCGCGGTGATAAACAGCGTTTTTTCGGGTATGCGCCAGGCCTCCTTGCGCGCGCGCCATTTGTCGATGCCCATCATGGCGAATTCCACCAGGTTGAAGAGCAGCGCCCATATCCCCAGTGCGTACCACAGCCAATTACTTGGGGTGAGTGTAAGATGCATATGCGTTCCTTTCCGTTTCGTCCATATCCGCTATATCGCGCGGCGGGAGACGGAGCCTATCCCATAGGCCATATTTTTCGGTGTTGGCAATCGCGTTTATAAAGCGCTCCTCCGGGTTGGGCACAAAGCGGGTGAAATAGCGCAAAACCTCTTTCATATCCTCGCGCTTGGTGCTGCCCGCCGCGGGGCAATGCGGCTTGCAAATGGGCAATTCCAGCCGCCTGGCGGTGGCCAGCGCCTGCTTTTCGGGCAAAAATATCATGGGGCGAATCACCGTCACGTCCTGCCGGTCAAAATATGTGACCGGGCCAAAGGTGTTTACCCGGCTCTCGTACAGCAAGCTTAAAAAGAAGGTCTCCAGCACATCATCGCGGTTATGCCCCAAGGCTATCAGGTTGCAGCCCCGCTGCTTTGCGGCGTTGCTCAGCGCGCCGCGGCGCATCTTGGCGCACAGGGCGCAAGGGTGGCTTTCTTTGCGGATGTTGAACACGATTTCGCCGATGTCGGTGGGGATGATTTCGAGCGGCACGCCAATGGAGTCGGCCCAGCGCAGCACGGGCGAAAAATCCTGCCCCGATATGCCCATATCCAGCATGACGCCCCGCACCTCGTAGGGCACCCTGGAAAACAGCTGATACAGCTTGAGCCCATATAACAGCAGCAGGCTATCCTTGCCGCCGGATACGCCCACGCAGATTTTATCGCCGGGGCGCAGCATATGGTACCGCGTATCCGCGCGGCGAATGCAACCGAGCACACGCTTCAAGGCCTTTGCAATCCTTTTCACTCAAGTTTTGCTATATTATATCGCAATGTATGGGTATTCACAACAAAAGACTTGGGGTCGGGAGGGCCAAGGCTTAAGAAAGCAAGCCGGGCAGCCCATTGCGCGCCCGGCCTGTTCACCCTGCTATATCCAAAGCATAGGGGGAGCTTTACCCCACCAAACCCGCGACCGTTTGCGCATACGCGTGGGTAAGGGAAAGCTGCGTATGCTTGAGTTCGGCGGCAAAGGCGGCGGTATCCGCCGCGGCGCTGCCGGTGAGCTTTGTGAGCGCATCGATAAACGTATCGCCGCATTGGGCGATGGAGGTGATGGCCGCGCTGGCATCGGTATAGGGGGCAAGAACCTCTATATCGCCCCGCAGCTGCGCAAGGATGTCGGCGGCGGCCTGCTGCCCCTGCGCCACGGTCTGCGCATCCCGGTCAAAGGCGAGGGCGGCCTGCATCAGCGCGGATTGCGCGGCATACAGCGCCCCAAACCCGCGCTCCACATCGCGCAATTGCTCCTGCTCCGCGCTCACGCGAAATGTCGCGCCGGGCGCGCTAAGCTGGTATACGGTACAATCTATACCCTCGCTTACCAACCGGCTTTTCACATCCTTGGCGGAGGCTTCATCGGCATAGCCCGCCGCCAGCACACGGTAGCGTCCGCCGTCCTCCAAAATATAGCCGCCCGCGCCCTGCGCCTGTAAGTCCTTAGCCTGTTTGCCGGCGTTATCCGCCGAGGAGTATACGCCCATCTGCAGGGTGTAGCAGGCTATGGCGGGCAGACTGATATTGGCGCTCACCGAGCTTTTATCGGTGCTGAGGCTGACCTGCCGCGCCTCTTCGGGCGGGGATGCCTCGCTGCCGGGCTGCTTGCCGGTGTATGCGGCCAACGCATCGAAGGCCGGGGCCATCACATGCTCCGCAAGCCAGGTGCCCACCGCGCTGGCGGATACCAAATATACGATTGCGCCCACCATCAGCAGCGCCACTACCGCGCGGCCCGCGCCCCCGCCCTGGCCGGCCGCCGCGCTTTGGCGGCCGCGCCCCGTGCTGGAGGAGGTGCGCCCGCGCTGCCCTGCGCCCCGCTTCCTGCGCCTAGAAAATTCCATGCTGTTGCCCCCTATCGGCTGTGATGCTATATACATATTCGCCGGGGGGCCTGTACAGAACAGGGAGGGAGCTTCTTTTAGAAATTCAGGGGCTTCACCCCTTAACAATTTTGGGAAGAGCCCAACCCCGCAATAAGATTTTTTTACGCATAAAAGCGGGGCGCCGCCCCAAAGATTCAAAAACGCGCCCACCCTCCTTTGCAAAATGTACGGCGATACGTTACAATAAAAATAAGAAATTCCAAGGAGCGCCCATGCATATTCATTTGCGCCCGCGGCTGGCGCGCGCCGCCGACATGCTTTGCGGCAGCCACACCGCGGCGGATATCGGCTGCGACCATGCGCGGCTCTCCATCGCCCTGTTGCAGCAGGGCATTGCGCAGCGCATAATAGCCAGCGACATCAGCGCCGCATCGGTAGAAAAGGGCAGGGCCTTGGCGGCGCTTTGCGGGGCTTCCGGGCGCATCACCTTTTATGTGGCCCCCGGCCTTGGCGCGCTAAACCCGGGCGATACCGACAGCATAGCCATATGCGGCATGGGCGGGTTGATGATATTGGATATGCTCTCCCACGCGGAGCCGATAGCCAAGGCGGCGCGGCGCATCGTGATGCAGCCGCAGGGCAACGCGGGCGCGCTGCGACACTATCTTTATACGCACGGATACGCGGTATTCGACGAAGCCGTCGTGTTCGATGGCGGACGGTATTATCAATTGCTTTGCGCCCGCGCGGGCATAGCGCGCGCTCTGCCGCCGGGCTGGCCGCAGGGGTATTACACCATAGGCCCCATAGCATACGAAAAGCGGGAGCCAAACCTTGCGCCTATGCTGCGAAAATACATCGCGGGGCACGCCAAGCGGCTGGCCGCCGCCCAGGCGCGGGGCCGCGCGCCCGATGTGCTGGTGCGGGAGCAAACGGCCATGCTGCATATTTTAGACTTGCTGGAGGAACCCCATGAAAGTATCTGATTTCGTCGCGCTGCAGGAGGCCATCGCCCCGCCCGGCCTGGCGCTTTCGTTCGACAACCCCGGCCTGCTGCTGGGCACGCAAAAGCGGGATATCCGCAAGGTGCTGGTCGCGCTCGACTGCAGCGTAGCCACCGCGAGGGAGGCTATCGATTGGGAGGCCGACCTGATGCTGGTGCACCACCCGGTTTTCTTTGAGGGCGTAAAGCATATTTTGCCGGAGGACCCGGCCACTGCGGCGCCTTACCTGCTGCTGCGGCACGGCATTGCGCTGTATGCCGCGCATACCAATATGGATGCCGCGCAGGGCGGTGTAAACGATTGCCTGGCCGGTGCGCTGGGGCTGTATGACACGGCGCTTTTGCCGCCCGAAAACCTGGGCCGCATTGGCAGCATAGCGCCCACTACGCTGGGCGCGTTTGCGGCCAAGGTGCAAAGCGCGCTGCATACCACGGTGCGGGTGGGCGGCGCGTTCGATAAGCCGGTAACGCGGGTGAGCGTGCTGGGCGGCGCGGGCGGCGAGGATATTTACGCCGCGCATGCCGCCGGCGCGGATGCGTTTGTGACCGGGGAGATCAAGCATCACCTGGCGCTTGCCGCCGGTGTGCTGGGCCTTGGCATAATCGAAGCCGGGCACTACGAAACCGAGCGCGTTGTTTTGCAACCGTGGATTACTCGTTTACAGCAAAGTACGGATGATGTACAATATAGATTATCTCTTTGTGAAACGGCATGCCTGCGCGGCCTGTGAGTTAACATGCTCACTGGCGCCTGCGCGGCAAGGTATAAATAGATTGGGAGGGTTTTTTCATGGGCAAGCTGGATGCACTGTGGCAATATCAACAGGCGGAGTTGGCGCTGGACGCGCTGGAGAATAAGGTAAAAGCCACCCCCGCCCGCGCGAAGCTCAATAAGCTCCACAGCTTTTTGACCGAGCAGCAGGCGCAAATTTCTTCCATCCAAAAGCAGATGGATGCGCGCCAGGCGGCGCTTGCAAAGCTGAGCGCGCAATTTGAGGAGCTGGCGCATAAGTACGAGCTGGAGGTTTCCGAATTTGCGGCCATGGAGAACGACCCCGAATGCACCGCCGCCGAGATGACGGAAAGCCGCAAAGCGCTCGAAGCCCTGCAGGATCAGCTGGGGCTTGCCAAGCGGGATATTTTCGACACCTTCCATTGGGTCGAAAAGACGACCGCCGATTATAAAGACCGCTTTACCAAGGCGGGCCACGCGAAGAAGGATTATGACGCCGCCCGCATCGCCTGTGAAGAAGAGCTTGCCGCCGCGCAGCCCGAGATAGACGCCGCCCGCGCCGAGGCCGAAAAGCAGAAGGCGCTGGTGGAACCCGCGCTCCTCACCCGGTATGCGGCGGTAAAAACGCACCACACGGTGCCCATGGCCACGGTGGAAAACAACCAGTGCAGCGGCTGCCGCATGAGCCTGCCCACCGTGGTGGTCAAAAAGGTGGCGTCCGGCACGGGGCCGGTCGAGTGTGAAAACTGCGGCCGCATACTTTATACCCCCCGCGCGTAGTGCCCATTATTCAAGTGAATACAGTTTGTTTGCGAGTAAGCTAGGTGACTGCATACGGCGCGTCCGTATGAGGAAAGTCCGAGCTCCACAGGGCAAGGGTGCCGGATAACGTCCGGCGGAGGCGACTCTAGGGAAAGTGCAACAGAGATATACCGCCCGGCATTTGCCGGGTAAGGATGGACAGGCGAGGTAAGAGCTCACCGGCGGCAATGGCAACTTTGCCGCCCTGTAAACCCCACCCGGTGCAAGATTGGAATGAGAGCATTTAATGGCGGCCCGTCATGCTCTTGATAATCGCTTGAGCATACCGGCAACGGTATGCCTAGATAGATGGTCACCCACGGCGCTTTATGCGCCCGGACAGAACTCGGCTTATCGCTTGCTCGCAAACTATTTTTTAAGAAAAAGGCGTGGAGAACCGCGCTTTTTTCTATTGTTCTATATTTGGGTACCACTCCTTTATGGCGTAAACAGCCTCGAAGCCCCGCCCTGCGGTTCGGCCAATCCGGCGGCTTCGGCGATGGCGGCGGCCAGGTAGTCTATCGCGTTGAGCGCCTGCTCCAGCGTGTTGCCGTTATGCCCGACCTCCACAAGCAGGCACTGGTTGGATATGTGTTGGTTGTACCGTCCGGTTTTCACGCGGATATTGCGCACCAGGCCCGGCTCCACCTTGGCAAGGCTTTCGGTAATGCGCTTGGCCAGCGCGTAGTTGGCCGCAAAATCCGGCATTTCGCCATAGCCGGTGCCGGTGGCGCCCTCGCCGGTGCCCACCACAAACATCAGCCGCGCCACCTCCTTGCCGTCTATCACAACATAGTCCGAAGGTTTTTTAGGATCCTCGGCGCTGTAGGAATCCCGGTGCACATCGATATACATCGAGAGGGACGGGTATTTGGCGCGGTAATCTTTCATGGTGCGCACCGAGCGGGAATAGCTGGTGGCCAGCTTGGGGGGCTCATGGTCGGTCATGTCGTGCAGCACGCTTATGCCGTATTGATCCCGCAGCAGCGTTGCCAGCTTTTCGCCCACCGCCACGATGTTATGCTCGCTTTCGGTCGTGCGCCACTTCCCGGCGTCGGTATAATCATGCGCGGGGGTTTTAAAATAGGCCTCGGTGGTGTGGGTATGGTAAATGAGTATTTTCGGATCCGCGCCGGAAAGATCCACCGTGGGGGAGGGCGCGGTAGAAAACAGCTCTACCCGTATGCCGTTGCTCACGTCGCTGGCGATATCTATGCCCGCGATGACGAGCGGCGCTTGCGGCCGTGGGGCGGCGTCGCTTGCATAGGGCAGGCTGTATAGCAGCGGCAGCTGCAGGGCGCTGAGCGCGTGATAAAAATCGAACGCGCCGCCATAATAGCTGCGGCTGTGCAAAAATAGCGCCCCCAGGCAGCAAAAGAACAACGCCGCCAGCGTGGGGCCATACGACACGGGTTTTATGCGCTTTGCGGGGGTATCGCGCCGCACGCGCGGCGCCTGCCGCCGTGCGCGAAGAAGCTTTCGCATGAAACAAGCCCTCCCTGCCTTAATCCTATGAAGGGGAGAGGGCCAGTATGCCAACGCGAAAGCGCGCCGGGCAGCGCCGTTTAAAATTGCGGGGTGCCGTGTTATGAAATCAACATGCGAACCTCGTCGTAATCGGCGTCGAACAGGGCAAAGTTGATGGCGTCCGCGATGATGCGGGACATATCGGCGATGATCTGATCCACATCCTTTGGGGTCACGATCATATTGCCCAGGTTTTCTGTAATCACCTTTTCGGCCAGGCGCTTGAGCGTTTCCTCATCGTGATGCAGGCCGGTTTCATCCGCAATGAGGGATATGGTATCCTGCGAAATGGTGGAGGCATATACCACCATGGGCACGCCAATGGCCACAACGGGCACGCCAAATGTAGCCTGATTCAGGCTTTTGCGGGTGTTGCCCACGCCGCTGCCCGGGTTTATGCCGGTATCCGTAAGCTGCAGCGTGGTGCTTATGCGCGCCGCGCGGCGGCTGGCCAGCGCATCGACCGCCAGTATAACATCTGGCCGCACGCGCTCCACCACGCCCCGCACCACCTCCATGGTTTCTATGCCGGTCACGCCCAGCACGCCGGGCGCGATGGCGCATACCGAGCGCACAGGGTGGGGGAAGGCCTCGGGCAGGTATTGGGTGACATGCCGCGTTACATACACCTGCTCCACGGTTTTGGGGCCCAGCGAATCCGAGGTGATGGCGCGGTTGCCAAGGCCCACTATCAGCACGGTGGCATCGGACGCAAGGCTGCCCAGCAGCAGCGCAATCTCCTCGCCCAGCTGCGCGGCGACCTGCTCAAAAAGGTCCAGCGGGCGGTTTGTCAGCTCCGGCGCATCCAGCGTGACATACCGGCCCCGGGGCTTTTCCAGCTTTTGGGAGGCCTCCTCGGTCTTTACTTCTATACGCGATATGCGGATGCCCTCGCTCTCTTCGGATTGCTCCACCACGCCCTGCAGCTCGGGGTGCAGCTCTCGCGCCTCCATCGCCAGGTCGGTATATATGCTGCTCTGCATAAAAAAGTACCCCCTCGTTCGTTTCAACTCATAACCTAGCTTATTATGGCGCGCGCACGGCCTTCGCATACGGCGCAAACGCGCAAGCAGCCATAAACCGCTTTTGAAACGCCCATGAAGGCGCGGCTTTTTGCTAAGGCCGGTAAAAAAATAGCCAAATACGCTTGCATTGTGCCCTAAGGCATGGTATAATTCCTACTGTTCGAGTTAAAAACAGGAGGAAGTTATTTTGGCTAACCATAAGTCCGCTTTAAAGCGTGTGGGCACCACCGCGAAAAAGAACCTTCGCAACCGCATGGGCACCTCACAGGTCAAAACCGCTGTAAAGCGCTTTGATGCCGCTGTTGCGTCCGCCGACGAAGCCGTGATTGCAACGAGCTATACCACTGCCGTGAGCACGGTCGACAAAGCAGCTGCAAAGGGCGTTATCCATAAAAATGCCGCCAACCGCAAAAAGGCGCAGTTGGCCATTAAGCTCGCGGCAAAATAAACAGCGATTTTTCACTTGCAATAAGCCGGCAACCGCCGGTTTTTTTGTGTAGATGCAAATAAGCGATATAAGCCTTGGCCGCTAACCCCTCTTCGGCATACAGCGTATCAGCGCGGACTCCAGCGCGTCGGCGTCCTTCTGCTGGCCGGATACCTGCAAATAGCCCACATTGGCAAAGCGGGCTATGTTTTCGAGCAGCTGCGCGCGGCTGTAGTGCTGCGCCTGGTCATACGAGCGGCGCATGGGGTAGGTGTTGCCCAGGTGCGCAAGCGCTTTATCGCGCGGGGTTCCCGCATCGATGTGCGCGCGCGCGGCGAGCATGCGCTTAAAATTGCCCTCGAGCAGGGCGGCCATGCGGAAGGGGCTTTCGCCGTCATCGAGCATGCGCTTGTACGCGTGCAGGCCATCCTTCGCCTGGCCCGCCAAAAAGGAATCCACCATATCGAATACGCGCAGCTCTATGTTGCGGGTGACCGAGGCCGATATCGCCTCGCGGGTCACCTCGTTGCCTATGCCCGCATAGCAGGCCGCTTTGGTAAACTCGTTGTTGAGCGCGCCCACATCCCGGCCCACCAGCGCCACGATATGCTTTGCGGCCTCCTGTGTGATGGTAACGCCCAGCTTCACGGCCTTTTGCGAAACCCACTTGGCGGCGTCGAGCGCCGTAAGCGGGGCAAAATCCACGATATGATTCGCCTGCTTCAGCGCTTTAACCAGCGCGAGCGTCTCCTTTGCGCGGCCCCGCACGGCAAAAATCAGCAGGGTGGATTGCGGCAGGCGGGGCAGGTAGGGGACGATGCGCTGCGCATCCGCCTCCACGGGCAGCGCGCGGCAAACCACCAAGCGGCGCTCGGCAAAAAAGGGCAGCGTTTCACAGGCGGCAATCAGCGTATCCGCCTCGGCCGTGCTCAAATACTGCACGTTCAGCTCGCGGGCGGCTTCATCCAGGCTTTCGGCGAGCGCCGCAAGCGCGCTGTCCTTTACATATTCCTCTTCACCGTGCAGCAAATACGCCCCCGAAAGAGAGCCCTGCCGCACGGCGTTAAAAAAAGCAATGTGCTCCATGCTTCTGCCTACAGCGCCGCAATCAGCTCGATTTTCACCAAGCCGTTCGCGGGCAGCTTGGCCGCCTGCACGCAGGAACGGGCGGGGAAATCGCCGCTGAACGTTTTGCCGTAGACGCGGTTTACGGCGGCGGGCGCGCTTGTGGCGCTGACGATTTTCTTCATAGCTGATACGCTCCTATACTTGATTTGTATTTATATTCGCTTCACATTGTTGTAGGCAGGCCGCGATGTCATGGTTCCACAAAATCAGCGCGTCCTCGCCGGTATCGCTGTAATAGCCCTTGCGGCGGCCCGATTGCAAAAACCCCAGCCCGGCATACAGCGCCTGCGCGCCCAGGTTGGTTTCGCGCACCTCCAGCGTCATGTGGCCGGCGCCGTGCAGCAAGGCCGTGCGGAACATCTCCCGCATCAGCAGCCTTGCAAAGCCCCGCCTGCGGCAATCGGGCGCCACGGCAACGTTGGTGATGTGCGCCTCGTCGAACAGCAGCCACATGCCGGCATAAGCCGCAATGCATCCATCCACAATGCCCACGCGGTAATGCGCCACCTTGTTGCGCACCTCGCCCAGCAGCGCCTTTTCGCTCCAGGGGGAACGAAAGCAAAGCCGTTCCAGCTCGGCTATGCGGGGCACGTCCGCCTTTTGCAGGGGGCGGAAAGAAATCTCTTCTTGCATAGGAAATTATCCTTTATACAGCCTTTCGGCCTGCGAAGGCCGAAGGTAGAGCGGCAGCGCTTCGGCTGCGGCGGCCTTGCCAAAGGCGGCGCGGCCAACCTGCTCGGCGGATACGATGTTTTCGTCAATAAACCGCGCGTGCGGCAGAGCGCTAAGTATCGCGTCACGGTGCAGGGCGGCTCCGCTCCCGATAAACAGCGTGCCGTCGGGGAGGGAGGGGAGCAGCTCGGCTATGACGATGGCGCTTTCGGGTAAAACGATTTGCCCATCCCGTACATGCAGGGCATAGCCATTGCCGTTGCGGCAATCGAGCAGGGCACACACGCTGCCCGCGCGGCCAAAGCAGAGCGCGTTTAGCGAGCTTATGCCCACGACTGGCTTGTTTAGGGCGGCGGCCATGGCGTTGGCTAGGCTCACGCCGATGCGTACCCCGGTAAACGAGCCGGGCCCGATATCCACGGCGAACTCCTCGACTGCCCGCACCGGGGCGTCGGCCTTGGCTAACGCCTGCTCCACGAGCGGCAGTATGGTTTCGCTGTGCGTGCGCGCGTCGGCGCCGGCGCACAGGGCGAGCAAAGCCTCCCCCTCGAACACGGCGGCGGAGGGGCGGCTGTCGGAGGTGGATATGGCGAGCCGTATCATTGCAATGCCTCCAGCAGCGCGTCATATTGCGCGCCGCGCGAATCGAAGGTTACCGTGCGCGGGCTTAGGCCGCTGCCCGCAAGCGATATGGCGAGCAGCTCATCAGGCAGCGCTTCGGGCACGTTTTCGCACCATTCCATGGCGATAACGCCCGCGCGCGTGAGGTAATCCTCAAAGCCGATGGCGTATAGCTCGCCTGCGTCCGCCAGCCGGTAGGCGTCAAAGTGGAACAGCGGCAGCGTGCCCGCATGCTCCCGCACGATGGTAAACGTGGGGGACTGCACATCGAAAATGCCCAATTCCTGCGCCAACGCGCGCACGAAGGCCGTTTTCCCCGCGCCCAAATCCCCATACAACGCCAGAAACGCGCCGGGGAACAGCCCCCGCGCGAGCTTTTGCGCCAGCAGCTGCAGCGCGCTTTCATCCACTTGGTTAAACCGCAGCCGCATATTACTCAAACGCCCCGTTTGCGATTAGTTCCCTGCGAAAATCCAGCAGCCTATCCTCTTGTATGGCCTGCCGCACCTGCTCCATCAGCCGCAGGGAGAAGCGCAGGTTGTGGAGGGTAATAAGCTGGCTCGCGAGTATCTCCTTGCATTTTACCAGGTGCCGTATATAGGCGCGGGTAAAGCCGCTTTTACAGGCATAGCAATCGCAGCCCGGCTCGATGACTTCAAAATCGCGCGCGAAGGCGGCGTTGCGCAGCATTTTTTTACCCTGCCCCGTTAAGGCGAGGCCATTGCGGGCGATGCGGGTTTGCAGCACGCAGTCAAACATATCCACGCCGCGTATCGCGCCCTCCACAAGGCAATCCGGGCTGCCCACCCCCATTAAATAGCGGGGCTTCGCCTGCGGCATATGGGGCATAATCTCCTCCAGCATCTCATACATGATGGGCTTTGGCTCGCCCACCGAAAGGCCGCCTATACCATAGCCAATCATATCCAAATCCGCCAAAAACTTGGCGCTCTGTATGCGAAGCTCCTTATACACGCTCCCCTGCACAATGCCAAACAGCGCTTGATCCTGCCTTGTATGCGCGCTTTGGCAACGCTCTACCCAGCGGTGCGTGCGCTCCATCGCGGCTTTGGCATAGGTATGGTCGCAGGGGTAGGGGGCGCACTCGTCAAACGCCATGGCGATATCGGCGCCCAGCGCCTGCTCGATTTCCATAACGGATTCGGGCGTGAAGAAATGCTTGCGCCCATCCAGCACCGAGCGGAATTCCACGCCGTCCTCTTTTATTTTATTGGTGGAGGCAAGGCTAAACACCTGATATCCGCCGCTATCGGTTAAGATGGGTTTATCCCACCGCATAAACGCGTGCAGGCCGCCGGCCTCCCGCACCAGCTCGTGGCCGGGCCGCTCAAACAGGTGGTAGGTATTGGCCAGCAATATCATGGCGCCAATATCGTATAGGTCCCGCGGGAGCATGGCCTTAACGGTGGCCTGCGTGCCCACGGGCATATAGCAGGGGGTTTCTATTGCGCCGTGCGGCGTATGCAGCCGCCCCAGCCTTGCGCCGGATTGCTTGCATATGTGCAGTATTTCAAAGCGGAAATTTGGGTTGAGCATAAAGTTCACAATCCTTGGCGGGTGTATTTTTAAAGCAGCAGCATGGCGTCGCCAAATGAAAAAAACCTGTACCGCTCGGCGACGGCATGTTGGTATATGTCGAGTATCTCCTCGCGGGAGCAAAGCGCGCTCACCAGCATCAGCAGGGTGGATTCCGGCAGGTGAAAGTTGGTGATAAGGCAATCCACCGCGCGGAAGCGGTAGCCGGGGGTGATGAAGATATCCGTCCAGCCGCTTTGCGCGCGCACCGTGCCGGTTGCATCGGCCACGCTCTCGAGCGTGCGGCAGCTGGTGGTACCCACCGCAAATATGCGACCGCCGGCCTGCCTCGCGGCGTTGATGGCGGAGGCGGCCTGCTCGGTCATCTCATAATATTCCGCATGCATGCGGTGCTCCTCCACGCGCTCGGCACAGACGGGGCGGAAGGTGCCCAAGCCCACATGCAGCAAAATGTCGATTACCTGCACGCCCTTAGCCTGAATTTGCTCCAGCAGCGCATCGGTAAAATGCAGCCCGGCGGTGGGGGCGGCGGCGGAGCCGTTTTCGCGGGCATATACGGTTTGGTAGCGTTCCTTATCCAGCAGGCGCTCGGTGATATACGGCGGCAGCGGCATTTCGCCCACGCGGTCGAGTATCTCTTCGAATATGCCATCATAATCGAATTGGACGATGCGCCCGCCCGCATCGGTGGGTTCGCCAATGGTGGCGGTCAGCTCGCCCGATATATGAAAGGTGAGCCCCTGCCTGGCCCGGCGCCCGGGCTTTACCAAGCATTCCCACCGGTGGGCGCTCAGCCGCTTTAGCAGCAAAAACTCCATCGCCCCGCCGGTATCGGCGCGGAAGCCGTGCAGCCGCGCGGGCAGCACGCGGGTGACGTTGCGCACCAGCGCGTCGCCCGGCCTAAGGTATTGCAGAATATCGGTAAATACGCCATCCCGCAGGGCCTTTTGCGCACGGTCATATACCAGCAGGCGGGATGCGCTGCGCACCGGCGCGGGCGTTTGCGCGATCAGCTCCTGGGGGAGCTCGTAGTAAAAATCGCTTGTTTTCAACAGTTGCAGCTCCTTCGCTTCGTGCTTACAATTATAGGGGAAAACAGGCCGCATTGCAAGGCGGGGAAAAAAGAAGCGGCGATTGCATGGCGCGAATAGAGGATTTTTCCATCCCGCGCAGAAATAGCAAGGTAAGAGCTTTAGGTGAAAGGGGGCACGGCTGTGCAGAGTACGCAATTTCGTGAATATATCGAGGAGCAGGAGCGGCAAACGCTGGCGCCCTACGCCACGCTGGCCGCGCACACCAAGGGGCGGGAATTCCCGCTGACGCCCTGCCCGGTGCGCACCGATTTTGTGCGGGATAGGGATCGCATCATCCACTGCAAGTCCTTCCGGCGGCTCAAGCATAAAACGCAGGTGTTCCTTTCGCCGGTGGGGGATCATTACCGCACGCGGCTGACGCATACGCTGGAGGTAAGCCAAATTGCCCGCACCATTTCACGCGGGCTGCGCCTAAACGAGGATTTGACCGAGGCCATCGCGCTGGGGCACGACCTGGGGCACACGCCCTTTGGCCACGCGGGGGAGAGCGTGCTAAACGATGTGGTGCCGGGCGGGTTTGAGCATAACCTGCAAAGCCTGCGCGTGGTGGAAAAGCTGGAGAACGGCACCGGCCTCAACCTTACCTTCGAGGTGCGGGACGGCATCGTAAACCATAAAAAAAGCGGCAGGCCCGCCACGCTCGAGGGCGCCGTGGTGAGCATTGCCGACCGCATCGCTTACATCAACCACGATATCGACGACGCGGTGCGCGCGGGCGTGCTGCAGCATAGCGACCTGCCTGGCAGCTGCACCGCGCTGCTGGGGCATTCGCACGGGGAGCGCATCAACACCATGATACTGGATATATTGGAGCAGAGCTTCGGCCGGCCCGCTATTGCCATAAGTCAGGCGGTGTCGGAGCAATTCGATGTGCTGCGGCAGTTCATGTTCCAAAGGGTATACCTAAACCCCGATGCCAAGCGGGAGGAGGGCAAGTGCAAGCATATCGTGCAGGCGCTGTATGCCTACTATTTGGAGCATGTGGAGCAGCTGCCGGCGGAATTCCTTCAAAATGTGGAGGAGGATGGCCGGGAGCGCGTGGCGGCGGATTTTATCGCCTGCATGACGGATAGATATGCCGTTACGGATTATAACCGGCTGTTTGTGCCGCGGGAATGGTTATAGGCAGGGCCGGGAGGCGCTGGTTTAGCTTTAAATTGAGATATATAAAAAGCGCGCCGTTGTTTCTTCGGCGCGCTTGCTTTATCAAGCTGCTGTGGCTTATTCCAAAAAGTCCTTCAATTTTTTGCTGCGGGAAGGATGGCGCATTTTGCGCAGCGCCTTGGCCTCTATTTGGCGTATGCGCTCGCGCGTCACGTTAAACTCGCGTCCTACCTCCTCGAGCGTACGGGCCTTGCCGTCATCCAGGCCGAAGCGGAGCCGCAGCACCTTTTCTTCGCGGGGGGTAAGGGTGTCGAGTACCTCCATCAGCTGTTCCTTCAGCAGCGTAAACGCGGCCTGCTCGGCGGGCGCGGGGGCATCCTCATCGGGTATAAAGTCGCCCAGGTGGCTGTCCTCCTCCTCGCCGATGGGGGTTTCGAGCGAAACCGGCTCCTGCGCCACCTTTATGATTTCGCGCACCTTTTCTTCGGTGATGCCCATCTCGCGGGCAATCTCCTCGGGGCGCGGTTCGCGGCCATATTCCTGCAAGAGCTGGCGGTTTACGCGGATGAGCTTATTGATGGTTTCTACCATGTGCACGGGGATGCGAATGGTGCGGGCCTGGTCGGCGATGGCACGGGTGATGGCCTGGCGTATCCACCAGGTGGCGTAGGTGGAAAATTTGTAGCCCTTGCGGTAGTCGAATTTTTCTACCGCCTTGATGAGCCCCAAATTGCCCTCCTGAATCAGGTCGAGGAAGAGCATGCCCCGCCCCACATACCGCTTGGCTACCGAAACCACAAGGCGCAGGTTGGCCTCGGCCAGCTGGCGCTTGGCATCCAGGTCGCCATCGGCCATGCGCTTGGCGATATCCACCTCTTCCTGCGCGGTGAGCAGCGGCACCTTGCCAATCTCTTTTAGATACATGCGTACGGGGTCGTCTATGGCGATGCCATCCCCGCCAATCTCGGTTTCGACCTCGGCGATTTCCTCGTTGATATCTTCGGCGACCTCAACCTCTTCTACCACATAGATGTTGAGCGCCTCCAGCCGGTCATAGATGCGTTCCACCTGCTCGGTATCCAGTTCCAGCTCGCTGAGCGCGTCCATCACCTCTTTATAGGTGAGTACGCCTTTTACTTTGCCGGCTTCGATGATCTCTTCGATTTTTGCGGCGGCGTTTTGCGGGGCTTCTTTATTTTCCAATGCCAACACTCCTTTGCATTTTGCGTGATTCATGATATTTTGTATCGTATAGCGCCACGCGGCGTTATTCTTCGTTTCGCAGCGCCGCATAGCGCTTTTGCAATCGCAGCAGCGTTTCGCGCGCGGCCGGGTCGTCGCCATAGTTGGCGGAAAGCGCGGCGATGCGCGCCTTCAGGCTATCGCGCGCCAGCTCTTTCACGCAATCGCGCGCGGTGGCGGCCGGGTTTATGATGGCTTCGGCGCGCTGTATCGCATTGCTCAGCAGCGCCGCGGCTTCGGCCGGCAGTTCCCCGATGAGCAGCGTCACATCCGGCTGCTCGGCCAGCAGGCGCTCCGCCAATTCGCCCAGCACGGGGTTGCCAAAAGCAACCTCTTGCTCCGCCATATCGGACATCGCCGCAAAGAGCGCTTCCTCCGAGGCGGTCATGCAGGCGAGTAACGTTAGCTCGGCATTGCTCGCGGCGGGCGGTTCCAACTCTGCCGTGTTTTGCTTAGTATGCCGATTTTTGCCAAATCTATTCGGATCGCCGGGCTTGGTAAGGCCGCATTGCGCCCGCACCGCCTCTTGAGAATACCCCGTGCGGCGGGCGATTTGCGCAAGGTAGCGCTCCTGCTCCACCGGCTGCAGCGTGCCCAAAAACGCGCAGGCCGTTTTGGCATATTGCTCGCGGCCGTCGGGGCTGTCCATATCGAGGCCGCGCATAAAGGTATCCAGCTTGTACTCGGTAAGGCCCTGCGCCGCATCCTTGAGCGAAAGATAGGCCTCGGCGCCGTTTTTGCGGATGTATTCATCCGGGTCCATACTGCCGGGCACCGACATAACCCGCACATCCAAGCCTTCCTGCGCCAATATATCCAGCCCGCGCAGCGTGGCGTGCTGCCCCGCGGCATCGCCGTCATAGCAGATGTAAACCCGCGGCGCATACCGCTTCATCAGCCGCGCCTGCTGCTGTGTGAGCGCGGTGCCCAGGCTGGCCACCGCGTTTTGCACGCCCTGCTTATATAGGCTGATAACATCCATATACCCTTCCACCATGATGAGGTCGCTCAGGTGCTTTCCCTTTTGCATATGGATGGCATACAGGTTGTAGCGCTTGTTGAATATGGGCGTATCGCCGGTGTTGAGGTACTTGGGGTTATCATCGCCCATGGTGCGTGCGCCAAACCCCACCACGCGGCCGTTGCTCGCCCATATGGGGTAAATCACCCTATCGCGGTAGGCGTCATAGGGCTTGCCCTCTTTTTTGCCGGGCAGGGCCAGCCCCGCGGCGAGTATATCCGCCATCGCATACCCTTTGGAAGAAAGGTGCGCCACTAAATTTTCCCACCCCGGGGGGGCGTAGCCCAGGCCAAACGCCTTCACCGTGGCGGAATCGATACCGCGCCGTATGAGATACTGCTGCGCGGCCTTGCCGCCTTCGCTCAAAAGCTGGCGGTAGTAATAGCGCGCCGCCTCGCGGCACACGGTATAGAGGCGTTCCTTTTGCGCGCGCTCCTGCTGCAGGTGCGCGTCGTTCATCTCCTCGGGCAAATCCAGGCCCGCGCGCTGCGCCAGCGCCTTAACGGCCTCGGCATAAGTGAGCTTTTCGGCCTGCATGATGAACTGCACAACGCCGCCCCCGGCGTGGCAGCCGAAGCAATAGTAAAGCTGACTATCCGCCGTTACGGAAAACGAGGGCGTCTTTTCGCCGTGAAAGGGGCAGCAGCCCCACATGCGCCGCCCCTTGGGGCGCAGCTGCGTATATTCGGAGGCGATGGCGACAAGGTCGCTGCGCGCAATCAAATCGCGCAGCCAACTATCCGGGAACAAAGCCACGCGATGCCACCTCCTCTTTTACTTCGTCAAGATTAGTATTCGACAGGATGCGGAGAATTCCTTCTTTGCCGCACAAGTTCTATAATAACGGAATATCCTCCGGCCGGGAGGGATTGGGGGGTGGATAAAACAAAAAAGTGGGCTTGCCACTTTTTTAATATCTTCAGGGGGCGGATACGCGCAGCTCAAAAAAACTTAGGTTCTGCCGGCGGCGCGATATACCAATTCGAGATGCTCCACATCGGGCAAATCACCCACATGCGAAAGGCTGCCTTCAAAAAACAGGCAGGTATGGCCGCGCATATCGTTGTTGGGGTAAAAATCCTCGCCGTGCGGCCAGCCCGAAAGCGAGCCGGCGATGTTGCGCCCGTCTATTGTAATGACGACCGGGCGTTTGGAATAATTGTATTCCCCGCCAAACACCTGTCTGTAGATGCCGGCATCGGCGGCGGTTTTACATTCCATTTCGGCATGGTTTTCGCCGCCGACGAAGGCCATGCTAAAGGTTGTGCCGGTGTTGTAATCGGTAATGACGTAGGAGGCGCCCTCGGCGAACAGGGGCTTTACCTCGCTCCACGAGGTCAGCGAGCCGGTAAGCGTGGGTTCACCCTCCAGCGGCTTGCCGATGGGTATGTTGGCCGTGATGTCGGCGCGGGTCACATCGTGGCGAAACAGGGCTTTCATGGATTGCGGGCCGATGGTGCCATCCGCTATCATGGGCAGGCCGGCTTCATCGGTATGCTTGGACTGGAAGGCTTTGGCCGCGTTGGCCGTCATAACCTGAAACAGGCCGGTGGGCTTAAAGTTGAAGTACCCCAGCTCGCGCAGGCGTATCTGCACCCGCACAACATCCTCGTTGGTCGTATCGCCCTGCGTGCCGTTTAAGCCGATCAGCCCGGAAAACGGGGTGGCTGTGGGCGGCGCGGGCGTGTAGGTGGGGAGGGGCGTAGGCGTGGGGATAGGGATGGGGATAGGCTCGGGCGAGGGGCCATCGGCCTGCGCCAAAGGGCAGGCAAATAACAACGCTATACAAATGGCACAAACACATACCCGTTTCATATATCAAGTATAGCACCAGATACCGCGATATAAAAGAAGAAAATTCGCGTTTAAGCGCTGCGCGCACCGTTTGTTTTCACATGCCCGCGCGGTTTTCGCTATGGTTATAATGATAAAAGGCCGCGTCAGTTATTTTTTGCCCGGCGCCTCGTCGGGGATGAAGTTGAGCATGTCATCGGTGGTGGGCACGTTGGTATATACCTCCGGCACCTCCCCTACGATGATGCTTTCGGCAATGGCCGCCTCGGCAGAAACCTGCACGGTATCCCGCACGCCGGGCAATATCAGCTGCACGGTGGAGGTGAGCTTGAGGTTGACCCGGTAGAGGGATTGGTTGATACCGCTGGAAACGAGCTCCGAGGTGAATACGCTTTGCACGCTGCCCACCGGTGTGAACGTTATGTGCAAATTTGGCCCCCGGCCCGAAAAAAAGGATATCCCCGTGATGGTGCCCAGCGGTACCGCAATGCCCTGCTCGCCAATTTCGGCGATGCGGTCCTGCGCGGCTTCGGCGCAATAGGAGGCGAGTATGTTCATGTTGCGGGTGTTGGCCTGCAGCAGATATACCTTTTGCCCGTTCTCCCGCACGGTGAGCAGGTTGGCGTAGGTTTGCTCATCGCTCATGGAGGAGAGTATGGCGTCGTTCATGGCGCGGGCGGCCACGGTGCGTATGCGGGCTTCGGCGAGCGCGGCGATGGCGGGGCGCATATTGTGGTTGAGCCAAACCGCGCAGGCGATGCACGCCGTGCAAAGCAGCGCGATAACGATGGCGCTGCGGCGTCGAAATGCCTTGGTTTTTCGGGTGCGGGTATCCTGCTCCATAAATCCCCCTTTTTATGAACTGCGTGTTAATTCATAGTATGCGGCGTAAGGGATATTGAGCATGGCCCGCAAAATATGTTATACTCTACAAGAAACAATAGGAAAGGTAGCTTCGCATGGAATTTATCGACCCAAACCAGCCCCACCCGAGCGATGCGCCGCCCGAAAACGCCCCAAAGGCGTCAAAAGATAAACTAAAAGCGGCGGCGGCAGGCGTCTCCGGCGCGGTATCTTCCTTTGGGAAGGCGGCAAACAAGCTGTTTGCCCGCACCCGCAGGAAGGCCGTGCGGCTGATACACGCGCGGGGCCGCGAAGAGCAGGATCTGTTCATAGAGCGCTATAAAGAAAGGCCGTTTGTGCTGGCGGTGCTGTTTACCACGCTGCGCACGTTTGTGCTGGCGGTCGTGCTGCTGGGCTGCGCGGGTATGGGGCTGATGATGGGCGTTGCCAAGGCCTATATCGATACCACGCCCGATTTGGACACCTCGCAAATCACCAAAAGCGACCGCACCAGCTATATTTACGATAAGGACGGCGCGCTTATCACCACCTTTGCGGGCATGGAATACCGCGACTGGGCAAATATCGACGAAATCCCCGATATGCTCAAAAACGCGCTGGTCTCCATAGAGGATGTGCGCTTTTTTAAGCACGGCGGCGTGGATTATAAGCGGCTGTTCTCCGCGGTGATCAACACGCTGCGCAATACCGATACCCACGGCGGCAGCACGTTAACGCAGCAGCTGATCAAAAACAAGGTGCTCTCCAACGAGCAGTCTTACAAGCGCAAAATAAAAGAAGCGTATCTATCCATCGAACTGGAGACGATCTTCTCCAAAGATCAAATACTCGAAGCCTACATGAACGACATCCCGCTGGGCGGCTCCAACTATGGCTTTAAAACGGCGGCGAAGGATTATTTCGATAAGGAGATGCGCGAGCTGAGCATCCGCGAATGCGCCATGCTGGCCGGCATCGTGCAAAAGCCCTATAACACCAATCCGCGCTTAAATACCTACAGCCGCACGCTGGATGCCAAGGGCGCCGCCGAGCTGAACAACCTCTACGAATCCGGCGGCATCACGCGGGCGCAATACCTATATTCCCTCGAGGGGAACAATCAAATGTATGTGACGGACCGCCGCACCAACGTGGTGCTGCTGGCCATGTACGAGGGCGGGTTCATCACAAAAACGCAATACGAAAGCGCGCTCGAGGATACCGTATCCATCACCGAGGTTTCCGCCAACAGCAAGCTATACGATATGCCCTATTTTGTGGAGTATGGCATCCGCGATGTTACGCTGCACCTCATGGCGCAGCGCGGCATGCTGGATACCCCCGCCAACCGCAAAACAATCGAGAGCGAGCTGCGCACCGGCGGGTACCACATCTATCTCACGGTGGATACCGCCATGCAGCACCAGGTGCAAACGACCATTACCGAGTGGGATAAATACCCCTCGCTCATCAACCCTTCGGCGGGCGTATACACCTATACCAATGCCGACGGCACCACCACCGATATCATTCAGCCGCAGGCCGCGGCGGTGATTATCGACAACCAAACGGGCGAGCTGCGCGTCATCATCGGCGGCCGGGAGGAGCCTACGGTCAAAAAGGGCCTCAACCGCGCCTGGCAAAGCGGGCTGCAGGTAGGGTCCTCCATAAAGCCGCTGGCCGTATACGGCCCGGCGCTGGATTTGGGCGCTTCGCCCGCCACCATACTCAAAAACTTCCCCGCTCCCATAGATGGGTGGGATTCCCCCAAGGGGTACCCTGCCGTAGGATCCGAAAAGTATATCGGGCCGCTCACGCTGCGCACCGGCGTGGTGCAGTCGCTCAACGTGGCCGCCGCGCGCACGCTGCTCGAGCACGTTACCATCCCCAAGGGTATCGAATACTTGGCCGCGCTGGGCGTGGATCCCTCCCGGCTGAGCGCCACGGGCAGCGGCCTTGCGCTGGGCACGACCGACATCACCCCCATCGAGATGGCGGCGGCGTTTGCCACCATCGCCAGCGGCGGCGAATATGTCGAACCGCTGTCCTTCAGCCGGGTGGTGGATGATAACGGCCGGGTGATATTGGATGCCGAAACCGTGCGCGGGCGGCATACGGTGTTTAAACCCTCCACCGCCTATATGCTCACCGATATCCTGACCGATGCCGTGAACCATGGCACCGGCACCAAGGCAAAAATAAGCGGCATTACGGTGGCGGGCAAAACCGGCACCAACTCCGATTACAGCAGCGTATGCTTTTCGGGCTTTACCGGCTACTATACCGCTACGCTTTGGATAGGGCACGACTACTATTCGCAGGAGCAATATCATCTTAAAGGCAAGCCCACCGGCGGCAGCTACGCGGCCCCGCTATGGCAGTCCTTTATGAGCAAAATCCACAGCGGCCTGCCCGACAAGCCCATCATCGATGCTTCGCCTACCGATTTGGGGCTGGAAAAGTGCACCGTCTGTTCCGTGAGCGGGCTGTTGGCCACCGATGCCTGTTATGCCGACAGCGCCGGGCATACGCCCGTGACCGATTGGTTTTTGAAGGAGACGAAGCCGCTGATATTCTGCGATATGCACGAGGTGGCCAGCATCTGCACCGAGAGCGGGCAGCCCGCCTCGGCCTATTGCCCCAGCATCACCGCCGGGGGGAGCATCGTGCGCATATTCGCGGATTCCCCCTATGCCGCTATCGACCATCAGCTGCTGCTGCAATACATCCCCAATGCGGTGTTCTTAAACATCACCACCGAGGAATATGACGAGGCGTCGGGCAGCATCGAGAGCGGGGCCAAGTGTACCCTGCACACCCCGGCCTGGATGCAGCAGGGCGGCAGCGATGCCGACCTAACGGCGGCGCGGGAGGGCGCGCAGGCCCTGATAAGCCAAATCAACGACTACTTTGCAAACGTGCAAACGCTGCCCGAAACGGAGCGTACCGTGCTGCAGGAGGGCGTGCACGAGCTGCAAAGCTACATAAGCTATGGCACGGCCAGCGCCATCACCCGCGAAACCGAAGAGCTGCGCTACACCTACCAGGCGATGCAGCAGGCTTACCCGCCGGTGGGCGCATATTGATATGGAGCTGCGCGAGCTGTATGCGGCGGAGCAAAGGCGCATAGCGGGCCTTGCGGCGCAAGGCGACCTGCTGCACCCGGTATTTGGCGAAGGGCCGCTGCCGGCGCCGCTCATGCTCATCGGCGAGGCGCCGGGGCGGGAGGAAGCGGCATCGGGCCGCCCGTTTGTGGGCAAGGCGGGTAAAACGTTAAACGAGCTGCTGCAAAAGGCGGGTATCGGCCGCGAACATGTTTTTGTGACCAACGCGGTAAAATACCGCCCTATGCAGCCGCAGGGCAACGCGAACCGCACGCCCGGCGCCAAGGAGATATGCGGGGGATTAACGCTGTTCAGCGAAGAACTGCTGGCCGTGCGGCCCCGCATCGTGGCGACGCTGGGCAATGCGCCGCTGCGCGCCATATTCGCGCTGCTGGGCGAAGCGCCCGCCACCATAGGGGCGCTGCACGGGCAAGCGCTGCCCTTCGAGCTTGCGGGCCTTAAGAGCACGCTCTGCCCGCTCTATCACCCGGCCAGCGTCATCTACAACCCGGCGCTGCGGGCCGCGCTGGAGCAAGATCTTATTACGCTGGGGGAACTATACAAAGCGAGGTAAAGCTATGCAGGTATTCAAACGCGCCGTTATCTTTATACTGATGTTCGTTACGCTGGCGGTTGGCGGCTACGCGCACGCCGAAACCGGCCGCATCACGGCGGAGGGTGTGAATATGCGCGAGCATGCCAGCACCGATTCCAACGCTTTGCGCGCGCTGGCGCTCGGCTCCGAGGCCGAGGTGCTGGCCGAGGAGGGCGCCTGGTACCGCATTATGCTCGCCGACGGTACGGTGGGGTATGTGCGGCAGGATTATATTTTTGCGCCCAGCGCGGGCAGCCGGGGCGGGTATGTGCTCGATGACGGCACGGCCCTGCGCGGCGGCCCCGATGAAAACACCTATGTGGTGGCGTTGCTTTCGGCGGGGCAGGGCGTGCGGGTAAAAAGCATTGTGGGCGAGTGGTATTTTGTAACCGCCAACGATCAAACGGGGTATGTATACCGCACGCATTTAACCATGACGACGGCCTCTATGGCATCGGCCAGCATGCTCAAGCAGGGCATGGCGGGCGAGGAGGTCGAAAAGCTGCAAAAAGAACTGTACCGGCGCGGCTTTTTGGGCAAGGATAACCTGACCGGCAGCTTTTCGAGCACGACGCGCAAGGCGGTGCTCGAATATCAAAAAGCGGCGGGCCTGGGCAGTGCGGATGGCGTGGCCGGCGCCGAAACGCTCAACTCCATTTACGATAGCGGCAACAAGCTCAAAAAAGAAAACGCCACCTTCACCCAGCTCAAGGGCACGGTCGTGATGCTCGATTGGTTTAAGGGCGGCAACGAATGGCTGAACAAGGGCGCCAAGTTTACCGTTACCGATGTGCGCACTGGCGTAAGTTTCCGCGCGCGCCGCTTTGGCGGCTGGTATCATGCCGACTGCGAGCCCATTACCGCGGCGGATTCCGCCGTTATCAAGCGGGCGGCGGGCGGCAACTGGTCCTGGAACCGCAGGCCGATTTGGGTAACCTATAACGGCAAAACGGTGGCGGCGAGCATGCATTCCATGCCCCATATGGCCGACCCCACGCCGAGCAACAACTTCGACGGGCATTTTTGCATACACCTGCTCAATTCCAAGGTGCACGAAACCAGCAAGGCCTGCCCGCGCCATCAGGCTTGCGTACAAGAAGCATTCCGCGCCGGCAGAAAATAACATCCGCCCCAAACCCACTTTTTGGCATACGAAGGCGCGCCCCCGGGCGCGCCTTTTGCGCGCCGCATGCATAGCAACCCGCCGTTTGGCGCATACTGCTTTTGACATCTTGGATTGGGGGCAAAATATGAAAATTTTGGCGCGCATTGCGCGGTTGCTCGCGTTTGATGATAAAAAGAGCGAGTTCGAATTGCTGGAAACGGAGGAAGGCAGCCCGCCGTTCTTCGCTTCCCAAACCCATGACAGGCCCACTGCCAAAAAGAAAACGCCGCCGCCCTGCAACATAACCGCATCGCTCAAGGAGAGCATGGAGCAGCTCAAGCGGGATTTTCGCGCGGACATCAATTCGGACCTGACCGTCCGCGGTTTTATGATGGGCGGCGCAAAGGGCAAAACCGTGCCGGCGATGCTCGCGTTTATAAACGGCATGGTGGATAAGGATACGATAAACGATTTTATACTGCGCGAATCCATGCGGGACGGCTGCCTGGACGCGGCCACCGCACCGCTGTGCGAATTTGTGATCAAGCGCATATTCACCATGAACGAAATGCAGATGGAAACCGATTGGAACCTCATCAAAGCGGCCATGCTCGATGGCAGCACCGCCATATTCATCGAGGGGGAGGATGCGGCCATCTTGGCGGATACGCGGGGCTATGAGCATCGCAGCATAGGCACCGCGCAAAACGAAAAGGTGGTGCGCGGCCCGCAGGAGGGCTTTAACGAAAACATGCGCACCAACATCACGCTGCTGCGGCGGCTTATCCGCCGGGAGGACCTGGTGTGCGAGCAGCGGGATGCGGGCGGGGAGAACAACCTAAAGCTGTGCATCGTATATTTGGAAGGCACGGCCAATATCACCTTGGTAGAGGAGGTGAAGCGGCGGTTGGGGGGCGTGAACACCCGCGTGCTGCTCAATGCGGGCATGCTGGAGCAGTTGACCGAAAGCCGCCGGCGCGCGCCCTTCCCGCAGGTGCTTTCTACCGAGCGGCCGGATAGGACGGCGGCGTTCCTTATGCAAGGCTATGTGGCGGTGCTGATTGAAGGCAACCCCTTTGCCAGCATCATGCCCACCACGCTGTGGTCGCTTATGAGCAGCTCCGAGGATGCCTACCTGCGCCAGCCCGAGGGCAATGTGGTGCGCGTGATACGCTACATAGGTGCGCTGCTTTCCATATTGCTGCCCGGTTATTTTCTTGCGCTCACACTGTTCCATCCCGGGCTGCTATCCACCGAGGTGGTGAGTACGATCATATCCTCGCGGGAGATGGTATTTTTGCCCATCGCCGTGGAGATGATATTCCTCATGGCGGTATTCCAGCTTATCCGCGAGGCGGGCCTGCGGGTGCCCGGCAACTTTGGGCAGGCGATAGGCATCATAGGCGGCTTGATATTGGGGCAGGCGGCGGTGGCGGCAAACCTCGCCAGCTCGGTCATACTCATCGTGGTGGCGTTTGCCGGGCTGGGCAATTTTTGCATACCCGATTTTTCCATGCAAATCAGCGCGTCCTACCTGCGCCTGGGCATTGTGCTGGCCGCGTGGCTGGCGGGGCTGCTGGGCGTCATATGCTTTGTGGTATTGATATTGGGCTACATGGTGCAGCTCAAAAGCTACGGCGTGCCGTTTTTGGCGCCGGTAGCGCCCAAGGTGTTTTCCAAACAGCCGCCCATATTCAGGGGAGCGGTGACGATGCAGGGCCGGGCGCCGGATATTGCAAACACGCAGGAGAGGGGCGCATGATGGCATGAGCAGCATACAGGGGAAAATCGGCCGGCAGGAGAGCGCCAGCATGTTGGGCATCGCGCTCTATATCAACGCGGTGTTCACCGTAAACGCAAAGAAGATGTTCTATGGCTCCGGCAATTCCAGCTATATTTGGATGCCGCTGAGCATGCTGCTCTCGTTGGGCGCGTTTTTGCTTGCGGCGCATTGCATGAAGAAAACGAACGCGCCTGCGCTCAACGACCTTATCTATGCGGGCGCGGGCAAGCCCTTGGGTAAGGTATGCATGGGGATCCTGGCGCTGCTGCTTTTTTTGGGCGCGCTGCTGCCCACCATGCAGTTCGTATCGATGCTGCACAGCTATGCGTTCAACAATACGGGCTCCCATTTTGGCATATCGCTGTGGGTGCTGTTCACGATGCTGGTTTTGTGCCTGTGGGGGATGGAGACCATTTCGCGCCTGAGTCGGCTGCTGGTAGGCCTGTTCATCATATCGATTTTATGCAGCTTGGTGATAACCGCGCCCAGCTACCAAACCTATAG
The DNA here is from genome assembly GCA_031261085.1 of Christensenellaceae bacterium. GTDB lineage: Bacteria > Bacillota > Clostridia > Christensenellales > CAG-138 > Pelethousia. The sequence continues at coordinate 56,232 of JAISKB010000005.1, read as the reverse complement.
GCTGTACCCGCTGCCCGGCAACCCGCCGGCGCAAATCGGCCTGTTCACGCTGCAGCGCACCTATGTTGTGCTGCCGGCGATGCTGGGCATGCTCTGCCTAACCAAAAATCAACAGGGGCTCCATTTTGCGCGTACCGGCGGCATTATCGCGGCGGCGGTGGCCATGGCGCTTGCGTTTGCGGCGCAGTTTTCCGTATCGCTCACCTTCCCCTATCAGGAGCTGGCCCAAATGCTGGATCCCTTCTACAGCCTGGATATCAGCCTGCTCAAGGAGGGGTTCTTATTTAGGATGGATAAGGTGTTTCTGTTCCTGTGGCTCGGCGTGCAGCTGGTGGCGGGTTCGTTCTTCGTGTTTGCGGCCGGCGCTGTACTCAAACGCGATTTTGCGCTGCATTCCACCCGGGTGAGCAGCGTGGCTGTTTTGGTGCTGATGGCTTGTGTGATGCTGCTGCAGCATATGGGCGGGGAGGCGGCCGTCAACGATGTTTTGCAATTTTTGGATCGATACTGTTACTTGCTGCTGCTATTGCCGTTGGCCGCGGCGCTTTTGGGCGTGATACGGCACAAGGAGGTGCGGCATGAGCATCAAACGGTGTAGCGCCATCCTGCTGCTGCTGGCGTTCGCGCTGGGCGGCGCGGGTTGCCTGGGCGCCGTATCGCTGGAAGAATTTAAGTATGTGGCGGCAATCGGGCTGGATAAGGGCGACCAAATGCTGTATGAGTATACTTTTTTACTGCAGAGCGAAAACACCAGCCATTCACAGGCGGTCACGGGGGCCGCAATCGTATTGAGCGCCGAGGGAGATACGATTTTTGAAGCTATGAATACCGTGCATGCAAGCGTGGCCTACCGCCTTAGCTTCGAGCGCAACAACTCGATTCTATTCTCGCGCGAGCTGGCGCAAGCGGAGGGCTTGGAGCAGCTCACCAAGCTCGCGTTCAATGCGTGGAATATGCGCCCGTCGGTTAAAGTCGGCGTAGTCGTCCCCAGCGCGCACGATTATTTGCAGGCGATGGCCGGCTCGGGGAAGGAGGACCTTGCCGAGCTGCAATATAACCTGTTTCAAAACTACAGTGCGGATGGCATAACGCCCATTATAGATTATGACCTGCTTTACGAGGCGGTGACGGGCGGGGTTTTGGACCCCGTTATGATGCTGGGCGGCCTGGATACCAGCGCGGTGGAATTGGCGAAGGAGGATCAAGCGAGGCTTTCCACCGTGGAGGGTTCCTCGGGCGGCAGCCAACCCGCCCCCGAGGAGCCGCAGGAAAACGGCCGGGCAGGCGAAGCGGAGCAAGAAGAGGAAAAGAAAGAAGAAGCGGAAGCGGAAAAACCGCGCACGACGACCGATGGCGTGCTGCGCGAGGGCGGCATGGCGGCAACCGCCATTGGCGCCGCGCTGTTTGACGGCTGGACGATGGCGGGCGCGCTCGATGAGCTGCAAACGAAGTATATGCTGATGGGCAGGGGCGAATTTGCGCATGGCTGGATAAAGTTTATGTACGAAGGGGACATCGTTGTGATCCATTGCAACAGCATCCGGCGCAGGGTGAAGATGACGCGATTGGGGGATGCGCCGCATGCGCGCATGGAGCTTGACTTTACCTGTGAAATTTTGCAGGATAACGGGCCGGAGCGGGAGGACAATTGGAGCAGATACCTGCAAAAAGCGGCGCAGGCGCATATGGAGGCGGAACTGCAGCGTGTTTTTAAGGATTGTCAAAGCCTGAATTGCGATGCGATGGGCATGGGGCAGGCGGCGGTAAAGTGGTTTTCCGGCACAGCGGATTGGGAAGCCTATAAGTGGAAGGAAAAATATCCTGCCATGACGGCGGAATTCGAGGTGCACCTGCTGCTGACCAACAAATATATCACACTGCGGATGGAGTAGAAGCTATGGGTATCGTTACAGAAACCGTGTATATGGCGTGCATCATTGCCGCGGTGCTGTATTGCGCCGCCTATGCGGTGTTTTGCGCTTATAAAAAGAAAACAGCCACCTGCATTTGCGCGGCTGTTTTAGCGCTGCTCACGGGGAGCGCGGTAACGCTGATACTGACGTTCTTCTTCAATCCTACTTAAAAAGGTTTTCCATGCGGCTGCGCAGCGCCTGATGGCGGGCGCGCGTGGCCTCGGCATCCACGCGGTATTCCTGCGCGGCGTATTGCACCAGTATATCGCCCTCGCACGCATCGCGGGGCAGATATGCGCGGGGGATGCGGGTATTGTCATCCATTATAGCCCACTCAGGCTCGAAGTGATCGATAATAAACATGACGCACCTTATCAACTCATATTGTTGTCTATTTTACCATTTTTATGGTATATAAGCAACGCTTTTATCGAAAAAAAAGCAAAAAAAACCATCGAATCTATTTAAAAAAGACATTTTGTGTGTTAAAATTTTATATAAGCAAGCGAAAACAGACCAAATCGGTATACGGAAGGAGAAACGCATCTGTGCACCACCAAGAGGAGCAACCCCTTTGCTGGGATGATATCGCAAGGCTTAAAAACGAAGCGGCGCAGCGGCAAGAAAGGCTCAATGCGAAGTGCATAAAAGCGTTGGCCGAAAGCGGTTCCTTAGCCGATGAAGATCTGTGCCATGAGAGCACCGAGCTCGAAATTTTTATGCTGCGCATCCACGATTTAGAAACACGCCTGCAACAATTAGAAGAAGATAAATAGTGAACATCGTATATATGCTGGGCGACTTGGGTACAATCCTCGTAGCGCTTGTGATGTTTGGAGCGGGTATCTTTATGCTATGGGCCGGCATATCGTTTGCGGCTGCGCGCTTTCAAACAAATTTAAAGCGTAAAAAAAGTGAAAAAACAAAATAAAAAACAAAAATAACCGAAATAAATATAAATATACGGCGCAAAACGATACTGCGGTAAATAAACTGTGAATTACGATATCTCCTGCGTGCATGTGCTGCCGGGAAGGTGTATGATAGTATTATTAAGTTATAGCAAACACAAGTAGTTTCACTGCACCCAAAGCCGCCATTGCCGCGCGGTTCGTGCGGCGGCAGGCAGAAAGGCGGGGTCTGGTTTTGTTAGATTCACTTGTAAAAACCATATCGGGCGGCTTGGCGCAAACGCAGATAACGGATTATATCGACATCCTCATTATCGCGTTCTTGCTCTACAAGCTCATCGTGCTCACAAAAGAAACCAGAGCATACCAGCTGCTCAAGGGCATTGGTATGCTCTTCATCGCCGCCATCGTCAGCGGTGTGGCGCAGCTGCCCACCTTAAGCTGGCTGCTCAATTCGCTGCTCAGCTCCGGCATCATCGTGGGCGTGGTGCTCTTTCAGCCCGAAATACGCCGCGCGCTGGAGCATATCGGCCGCAGCGACATGTTTTCCAAAGATATGTTCGGCAACCTGCTGGCCGAATCCCACCATCTGGTCAGCGAGATGCATCAGGCCATCAGCAGCCTGTCCCGGCGCCGTGTGGGCGCTTTGATCGTGATAGAGCGCCGCACCGGCTTGGGCGATTTCGTCAACACCGGCACCCGCATCGAGGGGCGTATTTCGGCGCCGCTCATCGAAAACATATTCGAGCCCAACACGCCTCTGCATGATGGCGCCGTGGTGATACGCGATGGCAGCATCGTTGCGGCCGCATGTTTTTTGCCGCTCGCCGAAGATTTAAACGTGGCGCGGGAGTTGGGCACCCGCCATCGCGCGGCGCTGGGCGTATCCACCGTATCCGACAGCATCACCATCGTGATTTCCGAGGAAACGGGCGTGGTTTCTATGGCGCGCGATGGCAAGCTGATTCGCTATATCGACGATAGGGCGCTGCGTGCGCTGCTCGAATCCATATTTGTGCAGGAGCGGGCGTCCGGCGCGTTCAACCTGTTCAAGCGGAGGCCGAAAGATGAAAAATAAAATCAAACGCTTGGGTGCGGCCCTGCTCGCACATCTAAAATCGTTCGTTGCGGTCAACACCGTGCTAAAGATTATATCCCTGCTGTTTGCGATGCTGCTGTGGTTTTATGTGATGATCGAAACCAACCCCAGCCGCACCAAAACGGTCAACAACGTATCCATAAGCTTTGTGGGCGAGGATGACCTGCGCGCCAAAAACCTGGTGGTTCGGGGCGATAAGAGCAAGGTGCTGCCCAAGGCCACCGTGCAGGTAAGCACAGAGCTGGCAAAATATGGCTCGGTAGATGCTTCTACCATCACCGCCACGGTCAGCCTGCGCGCCATCAGCAAGCCGGATACCTACAAGCTTAAAATCAACGCGGTTTCGCAGAACGGCAGCGTGGTCGAAATCACCCCCAGCGAAATCACCATAGAGGTAGCTACCATGGCCGCGCGCACCGTGCCCGTAGAGGTAGAATATACCGGCACTACGGCAACCAACTACTGGGCGGGTGAGCCCACGCTCAGCGCGCAGAACCTAATCGTGCGCGGCGCGGCAGAGGATGTGGCCCAGGTGGTAAAGGCGGTATGCCCCATCGACTTGACCGGGCGCAAAACGGGCATCAACGAGTCGGTGGCGCTTAAGCTGGTGGATGCGCAGGGCGAGCCTGTGAACATGGCCCTGTTTACCGATGCGCTGCCCTCGGTGGTGGTGCGGATGGATGTATTAAAAACCGCGGTGCTGGAGGTGGATGCGCAGGGCGCCGTTTTGGGGGAGGACGCGCTGGCCAAAAACTTTGAGCTGGCGCATGTAGTGGCTACGCCCGCAACGGTGCGGGTGGCGGGTACCGAAAGCGCCATAGAGGGGCTCACCACGATTTCCACCGAAAAATTAGATGTATCCGGCCGCAGCGAGAGCCTGATGCAAACGCTCGCGCTCATCGTGCCCGAAAATGTAACCCTGCTCGACGACCCCACGGTGAGTATATTTGCCGATATCCGCGAAAGGACCGAAACCCGCGTGTTTACCGATGTCCCCATCGAAATCATCGGCCTGCCCCGCAAGCAAAGCGCCACGCTTTCGATGGAGAGCGGCAGCGTAACGGTAGTGGGGCGCGTGAGCCTCATGCGCCAGCTGCAGCGTGGAGATGTGCAGCTGCACATCGATGTTTCGGGCATGACGCCCGGCGAGCATACGGCGCAGGTGGTGGTGAAGCTGCCCAGCGAAAGCATGACCAACGAGCTGAGTTGCGTGCTGTCGGTCCATACCGTTACAGTAAAAATAAAGGCGTAGCCTATATGCCATTGATCATCGCCGAACTGAAGCTGCCGCTGCAGGCGGAGGAGTCCTCGCTGAACCAAATCGCAGCGAGGGCTCTTGGCGTAGGCGAAAGCGACCTTCGCAGCCTGATTTTGCGCCGTTCCTCGCTGGATGCGCGCAAAAAGCAGGATATTTTCTTCTCCTGCACGGTGGAGGTAACGCTAAGCGGCAAGCTCGAAGCCGCGCTGCTCCAAAAGGGCCTGCGCAATGTGAGCGAGGCCTGTTTTGCGCCGCCTGTGGAACCCGAGCTGGGCGAATGCCCGCTGCCCGCGCCTATCATCGTGGCGGGCATGGGGCCGGCGGGGCTGTTTGCGGCTTACCAGCTTGCAAACTATGGCTACCGCCCCATCTTGCTGGAACGCGGCGAGGCGGTGGAAGCCCGCAGCCGCGCGGTGGAGGGCTATTTTTCGGGCGCGGGGCTAAACGAGCAGAGCAACGTGATGTTTGGCGAAGGCGGCGCGGGCACCTTTAGCGATGGCAAGCTGACCACCCGCATTAAAGATCCGCGCGCGCATACCGTTTTGGATATACTTGCGCAATTCGGCGCGCCGCAAGGCATACGCACAGCGGCCAAGCCGCATATCGGCACCGATAAGCTGATACAAACCGTGCGCAATATGCGGCTGGAGATACTTCGCCTGGGCGGCGATATCCGCTTTGGCGCGCAGCTGACCGGCATAGAGCAAAAGGACGGACGCGTTTGCGCGGTGCGCGTGCTGCATGCCGGTAAAGAAGATATGATACCCTGCGCCGCCTGCATATTGGCCACGGGCCAGGGCGCGCGGGATACCTACCAGCTGCTGTATGATATGGGCCTGGAGCTGCAGCAAAAGGAATTTGCTGTGGGCGTGCGGGTGGAGCACCCGCGTGAGGTAATCGACGCGGCGCAGTTTGGCGCTATGGCGGGGCACCCCCGTTTGGGCGCGGCGGAATATCATTTGGCCGGGCGGCAGGGCGACAGGGGCGTATATACGTTCTGCATGTGCCCGGGCGGCGTGGTCATCGCCTCGGCATCGGGGGCGATGCAGGTGGTGACCAACGGCATGAGCGATTTTGCGCGCGGCGCGGCGCAATCCAACGCGGCCATCGTGGTGCAGGTGCGGGCGGGGGATTATCGCAGCGCGCATCCTTTGGCGGGCCTCCGCTTCCAGCAGGAGCTGGAGCAGGCGGCGTGGCGGTTGGGCGGCGGCGATGGCACCGCACCCGCGCAGCGCATCTGCGATTTTATGGCGAACAGCGCGCAAAGCAGCTTTGGCGCGGTGCGCCCCACCTACCGCCCCGGCGTGCGCGCCGAAAGTTTACAGCGCTGCCTGCCCGATTTTGTGGCACAGGGCATACGGGAGGGCATATTGCAGTTTGGCCGCAAGCTGCATGGGTTCGGCATGGGGGACGCGGTGCTTACCGCGGTAGAAAGCCGCACCAGCGCGCCGGTGCGCATCGTGCGCCAAGAGGATGGGCAGGCTACGCGGCTAAAGGGGCTTTACCCGGTGGGGGAGGGCGCGGGCTATGCGGGCGGCATCGTGAGCGCGGCGGTAGACGGCCTGCGCGCGGCGCAGCGGCTTATGGCGCTGTATCGCCCGGCATGAGAGCACTGGGTAGGCAACGCCTGCTCTTAAGAAACGAGGTACATATGAAGATAAAACCATGCACTGTCTTAACGCTGGCCCTGGCCCTTTGCCTGCTTTGCGCCTGTACGGGGCGGGGCGAGCAGGGGCGCGCGGGCTTGGTGGATTTGGCCGACCCTATAGGCGGCTCTTCCATAGTAACGGCGGAGGATCTGCTCACGTTTTTTGCGCGCGGCGAAGGCGATGTCGCGGTGCTTGCCGCGGATATCAGCCTGGAGAATGCCATGCTCTGCGTAACGCAGGCGCGCAACAACATCACCATCGAGGGCAATGGGTTTACGCTTTCGGGCGCGGGGGATTGCGTGCTTAGGCTGGAGGATGGCTGCAGCGTCACGCTCAACAACCTCACGCTCCACGGCGGGGCGGATGCGATAGGCTTTTTGGGGGATGCGAAGCTGGGTGGCAGAGGCGCCACGATTTTGGGCGGCGGCAACGGCATACGCGGCACGAAGGAAATCGTGATTTTGACCGGCAGCGATATTGCGGTAACGGCCAATAAGGGCATCGGCGTGCAGGCCGGGAGCATCACGTTGCAAAGCGGCGCCGCCCTTTCGGCACAGGGGCCGCTGGGGGGCATAAGCGCCGAGGAAGATGATATTTCGCTGGAGGCCGGTTCGCGGCTTTCGGCCTATACGGATATGAACTACAACGCGCTGCGGTGCGCGGGTACGCTGATTATGAAGGAAGGCTCGGCCTGCACGGTAGAGAATAAGGGCGAATACCATGGCGCGGAGCTGGGCGCGCTCAGCGTGGAGGGCACGGTCACCATCCAGGCCAAGGGCGGCGCAAAGGGCGCAGGGCTGTTTTTGTTTGAACAGCTGGAGGACATCACCGTGCTGGGCGCGTGCACGCCAAAGCCCCGCTTCGAAAGCGGCAAGGGCAGCATCGCGTTTGCGGGCAGCAAGGGTGCGCAGTCCGCGCAGGGTATCGCGGCGGGGCAATAAGGAGGGAGCATGGCAGGCAGGCAAACCGGCGCAAAACGCAAGCGTATGCGGGGCGGCAAATATGCGAAGCGCCGCCTGGTATTGCTGCTTATAGCTTTTGGTCTGGTGGTGGCGGCGGGCTTTGGCATATATAAGCTGGGGGCCGGCGGCGTTGCCTGGGTGCGCGCGCGGTTTGGGTTAACACAAAATGAACCGCCCGCGGCCGCGCAGCCCACGCCCGCGCTCCTCCCGCCGGTGGCGCAGGGCATCTCCGAGGGCCTTGCCCCGCAGCAGGATATGCAGTTTGCGCAATCGGTAGGCTTTTCCCGCGCGCTGATGGTAAACAAAACGATGGAGAGCAGCTTTGTGCGGGAACAGCCCATACGCTTTGGCGCGGATGCGGAGTATGCCGCCGCGCGCGGCATCACGACGTTTGGCGGCAACCACTGGCGCAACAGCTTTACCTACGGCGAGCAGGTGGTGAACGAGGGCAGGCTAAACCGCAGTTGGGAGCAGGCCACAGGCGCGCTGGCCACCGAAGGAAACGGCACCTGGAAGGGCACCGGGTGGACGGGGCAGCCGCTCATCATACAATGGAGCGACGAGGTGCGCGCCACGCTGGGCGTATACGATGTGTTTAAGGCCAAAGAGGGCTTTACCGAGGTGATTTACCCGGCTATGGATGGCAGCATCTACTTTTTGGAGCTGGGCACCGGCAATAAAACGCGGGAGCCTATCAGGCTGGGGCAGGTGCTCAAGGGCACGGCCATGCTGGATCCGCGCGGGTATCCGCTCCTGTTTGTGGGGCAGGGCATACCCACCCCCACCGAGCAGAAGGAAACCAACGGCGCCTGGGTGCGCGCCATTTCGCTGATAGAGAACAAAGAGATATGGAACTTTGGCGGGCGGGATCCCTTTTCGCTGCGCATATGGCAGGCGTTTGACGCGAGCCCGCTGCTTTCCGCCGCAACGGATACCCTCATCGAGGTGGGCGAGAACGGCGTGCTCTATACCGTGAAGCTCAACACCGTTTATGACTCGGTCGCGGGCACGCTCACCCTGCACCCCGACCGGCTGCAAAAATACCGCTACACGGCATCCGGCTATGGCGAAAGCGAGCGCCGCCGCTGGTGGGGCATGGAGGATTCGGTGGCGGCATGGCGCGAATACGCCTTTTTTGCCGATAACGGCGGCAATTTGCAGTGCGTCAACCTCAACACGATGGATTTGGTTTACCTCAAGGATGTATCCGACGATACCGACGCCTCCATCGTGATGGAAGAAGCGCCGCAGGAGGGCACGGTCTATTTATATACGGCCAATAAGGTGAGCAAGCAACTCGCGTCGGGCGCGACGGGGGTTACGGTGCACCGCAAAATCAACGCGATAACCGGCCAAACCGTGTGGGAAAACAAGATACCCGCGCTGGTGGAGGGCGGCACGCTGGCCACGCCGCATGTGGGGCACGCTGCCCTAAATAACCTGGTCATTTTTGCCTGCGCCGATGTAGCAGTGCAGTTGGAGGGGCAGGATGGCTATGGCGGGCTGCTGATTGCCTACAACAAAGCCACCGGCAAGGAGGTTTGGCGCTATGCCCAAACGGCGGGGTATTGGAGCAGCCCTGTCGCCATCTATGATGCGCAGGGCGTGGCGCGCCTGCTGCAGTGCGACCGCAGCGGCATGCTGCGCATGCACGACGCCGCCACGGGGGATGTCATCTGCGAGGTGGATTTGGGCTCCCGCGTGGAATCGACCCCGGCGGTATTCAACAACATACTCGTGGTGGGCACGCAGGGCCAATATGGCAGCGGCGAGCCGCAAAAGATCATTGGGGTTGTGATAAAATAAAAAGCACAGCTGCGCATTGCTTAAAAGCGCGCCAAGGTGGCGTATGTTCCATATTTGTTCATAAAATGGGCTGCCAACATGTCTGTTCCCCTGCGGATTTTGTGTTATACTATACTTAATTATATAAAACAACCATATTTTACAATAGATGTGCGAATTTTCACTGGGGCATTGGCTGTAAAATATGAAGAGATTGCAAGCGAGGTATTGAATGCGACGCGTACTCCTTATTCTTTTGGCTGTTTCACTGGCTTTTACAGCCGGTTGCACCACACGCTCCAATGAAGCGGCTTTGCCGGTAGTGCCGGTAGACCCGGTGCCCGTGGTCGAAATACTGGATCCTGCTGACGAGCCCGCTGAGGCGGGCCCTAACGCGGTGCCGGAACCGCCCGCGCAAACCTCGGTTATAGAGATAGGCGAGCCGGTTTCGCTGATTGAATCCCTGCCTTATTTTTCCGCAACCATATTTTACCCGGTTACGGGCGTTTCCGCCGCGGTAGATGAAACCATCGCAAAATGGGCGTCCGATGTGATGCAAGAAAAAACGGAGGAAATCGAAGCGCTGTATGCGCAGGATGCATCGCTCGAAGGCGAATTGAGCTTTAACTTTAGCACCTATAAAATAGACGATACCTATGCCAGCGTGGAGGAGAACGGCATGTTCTCGCATTCGGCGATGGCGCACCCGGTCGATATCATAAAAACATTCAATATCAACCTGCAAACCGGCGCGATTATACCCGTCGATGCGCTTGTGCCCGAACAGGGCCATGCGCGCATATTCGGGCTGCTCAAGCAGCAATTGTTGGCAAAATATCCAGAGCTGGAAGGCGCGCTCGACGACATGGATACCAGCTGGCTGGCGCAGCCCTTGCTGCAGCCGGAGGGCATCATCTTTTGCCTGGAGCGCGGGCAGCTGCCTACTGTGCTGGGCACGCAGCGGATATTCCTATCGTATGAGGAGCTGGGCGATGCGGTTGCGCTTGCGCAAACGCCGCTCGCGCAAAGCGCGCAGGATACGCCCGAGCCGACCGATACGCCGGAGACGATTTACACCAGCGGGCAGGTTTTGCAGGATGGGCCCATGGTGGCGCTTACCTTCGACGACGGCCCCAGCGGGACTACGGAACGCATCTTGGCCTTGCTGCGGCAGTACAACGCGCGGGCCACGTTCTGCCTGGTGGGCAACCGCATCAACAACCGCAAGGATACGGTGCTGCAAATCTATGCGCAGGGCTCCGAGGTTTCCAACCATACCTGGGAGCATGCGAAGCTCACCAACCTTTCGCACGATGAGATTCGCAAGCAAATCAAATCCACCTCCGATGCCGTGAAGGCCATCACCGGCCAGCCTACGACATTCCTCCGCCCGCCCTATGGGTCGGTAAACGATACGGTAAAATCCGTGGCGAAGGAATTGGGTATGGCCATTGTAACCTGGTCTATCGACACGGAGGATTGGAAAACCCGCAATTCCGACAAAACCTATCAGCGCATTATGGATCAGGTGAAGGATGGCAGCATTATACTGTGCCACGACCTGTTCTCCGAAACCGGCGATGCCATGGAGCGCGTAATTCCCGCGCTGATAGAGCAGGGGTATCAGCTGGTTACGGTAACGGAATTGCTCACCTATGGCGGCAATACGGTGCAGGCGGGCGCCGTGTATAAGCGTGGGCAAAAATAAAAAACGCGCGCTCTGCGTCACCCTGTAGCCCCCTCCCGTGCGGAGGGGGAACTTTTTTGCTTTTTTAGCGCATCCGATGCCGGCGTGCGCTATGTTATCAACTGTACAGGGGGCCAAAAAAAGGGTATAATTAAAAATCGAGTGATAGCGGGGAGTTGCTGGGTATATACGCTTTGGCGGGGCGGCTTTTTGTATGCGGCCAAGGCGAAAAACCGCGTTTCTTTTGCCCGCCAAACCAGAAGACGGAGTGAGCGACATGACGAAGGAATATACTGTAAGCGATATAAAGGTAATGGAAGGGCTGGAGGCCGTGCGTATGCGGCCGGGCATGTATATCGGCAGCACGGGCCAAAGAGGGCTGCACCACATGCTGTGGGAAATCGTGGATAACGCGGTGGACGAAGCCGCCAACGGCTATGCCGACCGCGTACAGGTCACGCTGCACCGGGATAAATCCGTCACGGTGGAGGATAACGGGCGCGGCATCCCCGTGGGCATACACGAAAAGCTGGGGGTAAGCGGCGTGGAGGTCGTGTTTACGCAGCTGCACGCGGGCGGTAAGTTCGATAACGACAGCTACAGCTATTCCGGCGGGCTGCATGGCGTGGGCGCCAGCGTGGTGAACGCGCTGAGCGAATATTTGGAGGCCGAGGTGGCGGCTAACGGCAAAATATACCGCCAAACCTTCCGCAGCTATGCCGATAAAGCGGGGAAGATACGCTCGGGTCAGCCCATGGGGCCGCTGAGTGAGGAGGGCCGCACGCGAAAGAGGGGGAGCAAAATCACATTTTTGCCGGATAAGCGTGTGTTCGAAACGCTGGATATGAGCTTTGAAGCAATCGCCAAGCGCTTAAGAGAGCTGGCTTATTTAAATAAGAGCGTGACTTTTGCGCTGCTGGATGAACGGGAATACGGCCATAAGCGCGAAAAGGAATATTGCTTTGAGGGCGGGCTTTCAGACTTCGTAAAGCATATCAATGAAGATAAAACGGCGCTCTACGCGGAGCCCATCCATATACAGGGCAGCAAGGACGGCATAGGTGTGGATATTGCCCTGCAGCACAACGATGGCTATACCGAGAGCATATTCTCCTATGTAAACAACATACCCACCACCGAGGGCGGCACGCACGAAACGGGCTTTAAGGCGGCGCTCACCAAGGTGCTCAACGATTATTGCCGCAAAGCCGACATTTTAAAGGATAAAGACCCTTCCCTTTCGGGCGAGGATTTCCGCGAAGGCATTACGGCGGTTATTTCGCTCAAAATGCGGAACATTCAATTCGAGGGCCAGACGAAAACGCGGCTGGGCAACACCGAGGCCCGCCCGGCGGTCGAGTATGTGGTAGCGGAGCAGCTCACGCCCTTTTTGGAGGATTTAAAGCATGCCGAGCTGGCTGCCGGCATTGCGGATAAGGCCATAAAGGCGGCGCATGTGCGCGAAACAGCCCGCAAGGCCAAAAACATGGCCCGCGAGAAGAACAAGTTGGAAAACGCGCCCCTGGTGGGCAAGCTGTCCAGCTGCACGGGCCGCAACCCGCAGCTCAACGAGATGTTTATCGTGGAGGGGGACAGCGCGGGCGGCAGCGCCAAGCAGGGGCGGGATAGGCGGTTTCAGGCCATATTGCCCATTCGGGGCAAGCCGCTCAACGTAGAAAAAAAGCGGCTCGATCAGGTCATCGCCAATGAGGAATTTCGTTCCATCATCACGGCGGTGGGCACCGGCATAGGCGAGGATTTCGACCTATCCGGCCTGCGCTACAATAAGGTGATTATATTGGCGGATGCCGATCAGGACGGCGCGCATATACGCTCCATACTGCTCACGTTCTTTTACCGCTATATGAAGGAGCTCATTACGGATGGGCATGTGTACATTGGCCTGCCGCCGTTGTATAAGGTGCAAAAGGGCAAGGATTTGGTGTATGCCTATAACGATGTCGAGCTCAACGAGGCCTCCGCAAAGATGGGCAAGGGGTATACCGTGCAGCGTTACAAGGGCTTGGGCGAAATGAACCCCGAACAGCTGTGGGAAACCACCATGAACCCCGAAAACCGCTCCCTCATACAGGTCGAAATCGAGGACGCGGCGGATGTGGAGCACCTTGTAACCATTTTAATGGGGGATAAGGTGGCGCCCCGCAAGGAATACATCAGCGAGTTTGCCAATTTCAATAAAGTAGACAGCTTCGAGAGCAAGCTGGACGCGCAGGCGGGAGGTGAGCGGCTTGGCTAAGCAAAAAACGGGAGAGCAGCTGCCCCCACGGGGCGAAACCATCATAATCAAAAGCATGGATGTGGTGATGCACGATTCCATGATACCCTATGCCGAATACGTCATTATGGAGCGCGCGCTGCCCCGCGTGGAGGATGGCTTAAAGCCCGTGCAGCGGCGCATTCTATACACGATGCTGGAGCTTGGGCTCCAGCCGGATAAGCCGCACCGCAAAAGCGCGCGCATCGTGGGGGACTGCCTGGGCAAGTACCACCCGCATGGCGACACCTCGGTATACGATGCCATGGTGCGCATGGCGCAGGGCTTCAACATGCAGATGCCCCTGGTGGATGGGCATGGCAACTTTGGCAGTGTAGATGGCGACAGCGCCGCCGCCATGCGGTATACAGAGGCCCGCATGACGCCCTTGGCGATGGAGCTGCTGCGGGATATCGATAAAGAGACGGTCAAGTTCAGCCTCAACTTCGACGATACGCTGAAGGAGCCGGACTTGCTCCCCGGGCGCTTCCCCAACCTGCTGGTAAACGGCGCCAGCGGCATTGCGGTGGGGCTGGCCACCAACATACCACCGCATAACCTGGCCGAAACCATAGACGCCGTGATACTGCAAATGGACGACCCCGGCGTTTCGCTCGATGCGCTGATGCGCGTGCTTCCCTGCCCGGATTTCCCGACCGGCGGCTATATCTTGCACAGCGATGAGATACGCACGGCCTACGAAACGGGGCGCGGCAAGCTTACCATGCGGGCCAAAACACATATTGAAGATGAAAAAAACGGCAAAAAGCTGATCGTCATCACCGAGCTGCCCTATCAGGTCAACAAGGCCATGGCGCTCGAAAAGATTTTGCACGTCAGCCAAGATAAAAAAACGCTGTTTTATGGCATTGGCGATATACGCGATGAGAGCGACCGCACCGGCATGCGCGCGGTCATCGAAATAAAACGGGATGCGGATGCCGAAAAGATACTGCAATACCTCTATAAATACAGCGATTTGCAGACGACCTTCGGCGTAAACATGGTGGCCATTGCAGAGGGCAAGCCGCAGCAGCTGGGCCTTAAGGCGATGCTGGCGCATTACATCCGCCATCAGGAAGAAGTCGTGCGCCGCTGCACGCAATATGACCTGGACGCCGCCAAACGGCGGGAGCATATACTGCAGGGGCTTATGATAGCCATCGCCAACATCGATGCGGTCATCGCGCTGATACGGGCTTCCAAAACGCCCAAAGAAGCGCGGGAAGGCCTGATGCAAACCTTTAAACTAAGCGAGGTGCAGGCGCAGGCCATATTGGATTTACGCTTGCAGCGGCTCACCAACCTGGAGCTGCTCGCCATCAAAACCGAGTACGAGCAGCTGCTTACACTAATCAAGGAGCTGGAAGCCATTTTGGCTTCGCCCGCCAAGCTGCGCAGGGTGATAAAAACCCAGCTCAAGGCCGTGCGGGATGCCTATGCCCTGCCCCGCCGCACCAAATTGATAGAGGGCGAGCATGAAATCACCGTGGCCGAAGAGGATGTAAAAGTGGTGGAGGATGCGGTGATTATACTGCTGGCGGGCGGCAAAATACGCCGCATACCCAAGCGGCTGTATGCCGCGGAGCAGCTTCTAAGCGAAAAACCGCTGTTTACCATCCATACCGCCACCGATAAGCGGCTGCGCCTGTTCACCGATTTGGGCGCTTGCGTGATGCTGCCGGTAGAGGAGATACCCGAAACGCGCATACAGGCAAAGCCCGCCAACTTAAGCGCGCTCATCGCGTTCGAAAAGGATGAAAACGTGGTGGCCTGCCTGGAGGATACCGAAGAAAAACTCTATTTCTTCACGCGCTTGGGCAATGTGAAATGTACACAGGGCGGCGAATACAACACGCGCACGCGCCGGGTGTCGGCCATATCCCTAAAGGATGGCGATACGCTGCTTGGCGTGCAGCCGCAAAAAGAAGATACCATACTGCTGCTTTCCCGCATGGGCATGAGCATACGCTTCGCGGCGGGCAGCGTACCCGAAATGGGCCGGGTATCCGGCGGCGTGAAGTGCATGAAGCTGGAGAGCGGCGATGCGGTGCTGTTTGCCGAGCAAATGGGGGAGGAGGGCGAAATACTCACCATATCCGACAGGGGATATGCCAAACGCAGCTTCGTGTTTGACCACGAATTGCAGGGGCGCAACGGCAAGGGGCTAAAGTCCTTCGATTTTAAAAAGAACGGCTCAAACGGCATGGCCATTGCCGCCGCGTTTTATGTGCGCCAGCCCTTCGACTTTATAGTGGAGCAACTGCACGGCACGCTCACGCCCGTCAATACCGAGCAGGTGCTCATAGAGGCGCGGGCGGGCAAGGGTATGCTGCTGGTTATGGCGCTGCTCGATGATGTGGTGGTAGGCGCCTACAAAACCTAGCCTGCTGCAACAAACGTACATAAACGCATAATAAATAGAATACTTATAAGCAACGCAAAAATGTATTTTACATGGGGGCTTATAAGTACTATGACCAAGGCCAATGAGGATAACGCGATCTGTATCAGCGGAGAGGTGAGCGAGGCCGCGCAGTTGGATCATCAGCTGTATGGCGAGGCGTTTTATATGTTTACGCTCTCCGTCCCGCGCTTAAGCGGCGCTAAGGATGAGCTGCCCGTCACGCTCCCGGCCCGCGCATGCGCCGAATTGCCGCGGGTGGGCGCGCGTGTGCGCGTTTGGGGTCAGCTGCGCTCCTACAATAAGCCCGCCGATACCGGCAACCGGCTGCTCATTACGGTGTTTGCGCGCACGCTCGAGCTGGCCGGCCCTGCGGA
Source organism: Christensenellaceae bacterium (assembly GCA_031261085.1). GTDB lineage: Bacteria > Bacillota > Clostridia > Christensenellales > CAG-138 > Pelethousia. Next base: position 39,912 of record JAISKB010000005.1, on the reverse strand, counting down.
GCCGCCGCAAAACGAGGTGACGCTATCGGGCTATGTGTGCAAGCCGGTGGTGTTTCGCACCACGCCGTTTATGCGCGAAATCGGCGATATGCTGCTCGCGGTCAACCGTTCCTATAATAAATCCGACTATCTGCCCTGCATCGCGTGGGGGCGGCAGGCCCGCTTCGCCAAGGATTTGCCCGTGGGCGCCAAGGTGCGCATAACAGGCAGGCTGCAAAGCCGCGTCTATCAAAAGGTTCTGCCGGAGGGGCAGGTGCTCGAACGCGTCGCGTATGAGGTATCCTGCGCCGGCATCGAGCAGCTTGGCGCCCCGCTGATGGATCGCTTTTAAAAGCGCAAATGTACGAAAGAGGAGGTCGCCAAAAAGCTATGGCGATGGATGGCCTTAACCTATATGCCGCAACGCAGGAGATACGCGCGCTCTGCGGTGGAAAAATCGATAAAATACACCAGCCCGAAAAGGATGAGCTGGTGCTTTTGGTGCGCGCCGAGGGGGAAAATCACCGCCTGCTGCTTTCGGCCAACCCCATGCACGCGCGCGCGCAGCTCACGGATGTAAAGCGGGCCAACCCGCTGGAAGCCCCCGTGTTTTGCATGCTGCTGCGCAAAAAACTGCTGGGCGGGCGCATCGTTTCGGTCGACCAGCCCAATATGGACCGCGTGCTCAACATCGTGGTTCAGGCGCAAAACGAATTGGGGGACAGCGTGCCCTATACGCTCTGCGCCGAGGTGATGGGCAAGTATTCCAACCTTGTGCTCATCAACGAAGCGGGCGCGGTTGTGGACGCCATCAAACGCGTGGGCCCCGGCATGAGCGAGGTGCGGGTGCTGCTGCCCGGCGTGCCCTATGTTTTGCCGCCCCCGCAGCAAAAGCGGGATATTCGCCAGGCGAGCCAAGCCGAAATCGCGGGTGCGCTTGTGGCCGGCCGGGTGGATAAAGCCTTGAGCGGCGCCTTCTTCGGCATTGCGCCCAATATGGCGGCCGCGCTTTGCGAACGGGTTACGAGTCAACGCGATTGCGAGCTGCTCACCTCAGCTGAAAAGGAGGCTCTGGCGGCTTCGCTGTATGCGCTGTTTGCCGAGCTCAAGGAGGGCGTATGCAGGCCCGCGCTGGCGCTGGATGCCTACGGCGCGCCGCTTGCGATCTATCCATTTGTGCCAAACCTGCCCGATTGTTCCCCCCTGCCCACGATGCGGCAGGCGCTGGATACGTTTTATGAGCGGCAGGATATTGCCCAGCGGATGCAGCGGCATGGCGGCTCGCTGCGCCGCGTGCTGCAAAACAACATAGAGCGCTGCCTGAAGAAGCTGGCGCTGTATGAAGGCGCCATCGATGCGGAGGACGCCATCGAGCGGCTGCGGCTGTATGGCGAGCTGCTCACGGCAAACCAGCACGCCATCGCGCCGGGCGTGAATCAGGCCATGGTGCAAAACTATTATTTTGACCCGCCCGCGCCCATAGTCATACCGCTCAACCCGCAGTTTTCGGCCGGCGTGAACGCAAGGCAATATTATAAAAAATATCAAAAGGCAAAGGCGGCGCGGGATATTTCGCGCCTGCACCGGGCAGCGGCGCTGGAAGAGCTGGCCTATTTGGAGGGGCAGCTCGATAACCTTGGCAAGTGCACCGATGCCATAGAGCTTGCGGAGCTGAGCGAGGAGCTGGGCAAGCTGGGGTATATCAAGCATAAGCCGGGCGAAAAGAAACCGGCCAAGCTGCCCGCTTCCAAACCCATGCACTTTGTTTCGAGCGATGGGGCGGATATCTTCGTGGGCAAAAACAACCGCCAAAACGATGACTTGACCCTGCGCGCGGCGGGGGAGGATATTTGGTTGCACACCAAGGAGATACCCGGCTCGCATGTGATTATCAAGCAGGCGGAACCCTCCAAGGCGACGCTGTATGAGGCCTGCCTGCTGGCCGCCTATTACAGCAAGGCGCGGGGCAGCGGCAATGTGCCGGTGGATTATGCGCCCCGCAAGCATGTAAAAAAGCCCGCCGGGGCAAAACCCGGCATGGTTGTGTATACCGCAAATAAAACGGCGTATGTCACCCCGGCCGATGCCGAGGTAAAAGCCATCAAACAGGTGTAATCCATAGCATGTTTCCCTCTTTTTTCTCATAATCCTATACAAAATATGTAGGGGAAGGGATGGGAAGAGCGATGCGAAAACGGCTTTGGTATATGGTGGCGGGGGGCGTGCTGGCAGCGGCGCTTTGTGCGGGCTGCGCCGCCGGGCATGAAGAGGAAGTGTTTGAGGAGGATCCGGATGCGGGCTACCGCCGCACGGTGCTGTATTATTTGTCGGATACTGGCTTTATTGTCCCGGTGATGAAACGCATACCGTGGGAGGAAGGCATAGGCAAAGCCGCGCTGGGGTATTTGGTGGGTACGCCTGCCAACGAGGCTTCCGCGGCCGGCATGGGGCTTAAAACCATCGTGCCGGAGGGCGCCGGGTTTTCGCTGCGCATAGGCGAGGATGGCGCCGCCGCGCTGGACATCACGGGCCTGACCGAGCTGGCGGATGCCGCGCTGGAGCAGGCGATGATAACGAGTTTGGTCAATACGCTCACGGAGTTTGATTCTATAAGCACGGTCAGCATCACGATAGACGGCGCCAAGGTAAAGGCGCTGCCCCACGGCACCGGGCTCGATACGGCCATGGCGGCGCTGCCGCTGAATGTGGAGGATAGCGAGCTGGCCGTATCCTCCGATAGCGCCCATGCGCTCACGCTGTATTTTCCCAACCAAAACGCCGGCCTCAACATACCCGTCACGCGCTATGTGGCCGCCGACCCAACCTTTGCCGCGGCGGTGGAGGAGCTGATTGCGGGGCCGGGGAGCGCCGCGCTGCGCAACTGCTTCCCCGAGGGCACCGCCCTGCGCAGCGCCTATATCGATAGCGGCGTCGCCTATGTGGATGTAACCAAGGAATATTTGGCGGTTGCGCAGGTAGATGGCTTGAGCGCGGCCGCGCTCAACGCCATATGCCTTACGGCCAACGCGCTAGAGCCGGTATACGGCGTCGATTTATATGTGGAGGGCGAGCCATACAGCCTGCATGCGGGGCAGGTGAGCGCCTCGGTATATGTAAACGAGTTCCGCTAAGGTACAGCGGCCCGCATGGCCGGCCTGTGATTTTGCGGGGGCATGTTCCCTCGCAAATTTTTATGTTGCTATTGCCGGGCGGCGTGCCGGGCGGTATGATAGATACAAATTTTTTACAAACTTTTTTTACGAAGGAGAACGGGCGATGCGGCTTATCATAGCATCCAACAACGCGCACAAAATTGCCGAAATCAAGGCCATACTGGGCGCCTTTTACGAGGAGATACTCTCGCTTAAAGAAGCGGGCATCGATATAGACGTGGTGGAGGATGGCGATACCTTCTTGGCCAACGCGCTTAAAAAGGCGCAGGAGGTATTTGCCGTTTGCGATGCCGATGCCGCGCTCAGCGACGACAGCGGCCTTATGGTGCAGGCGCTTGAGGGCGCGCCGGGGGTATACAGCGCGCGGTACGCCGGGGCGGGGCACGACGACGCCGCCAACAACGCAAAGCTGCTCGAGGCCATGCAGGGCGTGCCAAATGCGGAGCGGGGCTGCCGCTTCGTGAGCGCGGTGGCGCTGGTGCGGCGGGGCCTACACACGCTCACGGCCCAAGGGCAGGTGGAGGGCAGGCTGCTGCGCGCGCCGCAGGGGGAAAACGGCTTTGGCTATGACCCGTTGTTTTATTATGAACCGCTGCACAAGAGCTTTGCCGAGCTAACCGCCGCACAAAAGAATGGAATCAGCCACCGCAAGCGCGCCATAGAGGCCCTGTGCGCGCAGCTGGAGCGGCCATGCTGACGCGGGTGGGGATAATCGGCGATACGCATGGCGACCGCTTTGCGATAGCCCAATGCCAGGCCGCCGTAGGGCAGGTGGAAGCATGGCTGCACCTGGGCGACTACGCAAGGGATGCGGAGCTGCTGCGGGCCGAAGGGACAGAGGTGTTTTCGGTGGCGGGCAATTGCGACTATGCCGGCCAGACGGAACGCGTGGTTTGCCTGGGCGGCGTGCGCATATTCATGGCGCATGGGCACCGCTATGGCGTAAACGATAGCCCGGCGCGGCTGGTCGCCCGCGCGCGGGAGCTGCATTGCACCGTGGCGCTGTATGGGCATACGCATGTGCCGCTGTTGGATGAGGGCGGCGATGTGCTGGTGCTGTGCCCGGGCAGCCCCTCGCGGCCGCGGGGCGGTTCCAAACGGTACATGGGGCTGCTGGTGATACGGGAGGGAACAGCCGAGGGGGAGCTGGTGCCGCTGTGCGACTGAATCGCGCGGCGGCTTTTTATCGCCGCCAAACGGCAATTTTGCGCTCCAAATAGGCCACACCATAATACATCATGGCGGCGAGCACGCACAGTATCACGATGCTGGCCATCACCAAATCGAGCTTAAACACCTGGCTGCCATACACGATTAAGTACCCCAGCCCCGCCTTGGATACGAGGTATTCCCCCATAATCACGCCTACCCAGCTCATGCCCACGCTGATTTTCAGCGCGTTCATGATGGTGGGTACCGAGGCGGGAAGCACGATCATGGTTAAAATTTGGAATTTGTTGGCGCCCAGCGTGCGCATGAGCTGCTGCTTTTCGCCGGTTATTTCATTAAACCCGGCCAGCACGCTCATCACGGTTACGATGAGGGAGATGAGCAGCGCCATCACGATGATGCTGCGCATGCCCGCGCCAAACCAAACTATGAGTATGGGCCCGAGCGCCACCTTGGGCAGGGCGTTGAGCACCACCAGATATGGGTCTAAAATATGGTTGAGCGTGGCGCTCCACCACAGCAATATGGCGATGAGCGTGCCTATTGCGGTGCCCAGCACAAACCCCACAATGGTTTCAAACAGCGTGATGCCGATGTGCATAAACAGGTCGCCGCTGCTGTATAGCCGCAAAATCGCGGCGGCCAGCCTGCCGGGCGAGCTGGCGATAAACGGGTCTATCCAGCCTAGGTTTGCCGCAAGCTCCCATAATAATAAGAATGCGACGAGTATCAAATAGCGCATGGCGGTCACAAAGCGGGCTTTGCGGCGTATGCCCTGTAAAAACGCCAGGTGCTCGGCGCTGTATGCGGGGTTAGATTTGCGCATAGCAATCCAGTTCCTTCCAAATAGTATCGAAATATTCCTTAAATTCGGGCGCGTTGCGCCGCTTTAGCGGCGTGCGGTCGCCCAGCGCGATGCGATGCTCGCTCTTTAGGCGCGCGGGCCGGCCGGTAAATACCAGCACGCGGTCGCTCATGGATATAGCCTCCGCGATGTCGTGCGTGACCAAAATGGCGGTTTTGCCTTCGCGGCGGAGTATGCCATATATTTCATCGGCCACGGTAAGGCGGGTTTGATAGTCGAGCGCTGAAAACGGTTCATCCAGCAGCAGCAGCTCGGGGGAGCAGGCCAGCGTGCGTATCAAGGCGACCTTTTGGCGCATGCCGCCGGAAAGCTGATGCGGATAGCTGTGTAAAAAATCATAAAGGCCATAGGTTTTAAGCAGGCTCAGCGCATAGGCCCGCGTCCGCTCGTTGAGCAGGCCCTTCACCTGCAGGCCCAGCAGAATATTCCCTTCGATGGTGCGCCAATCCAGCAGATGATCCCGCTGGAGCATGTAGCCGGGGCGGCCCTCGATATAAATGTTGCCCGCCGAGGGCTGTAACAGCCCTGCCAGCAGCGAAAGTATGCTGGTTTTGCCGCAGCCCGAAGGGCCCACGATGGAGACGAATTCACCCCGCTCCACAGAAAAACGCAGGTGATCGATCGCCTGTGTTTCACCGTTGGTCTCGTGGTAGGTTAAGCTTACATCGTTTATTTCCACAATGGTTTTCGCCATAAACATCCTCCTCTTGCAACGATATACAATAACAATGTATTCCGTAACCCGCCATTGGGTGTTTGCGCCATGGGGGAACCTGCCCCGCGCTTTGCGCATATATTGCTACAAAAGGGGAGGAGGGGATTTGGCATGCATATGCGCCCCAGTGTCGTACACATTCGCAAGCGGTGCTATAGGCGGCGCACGCTGCATTTTACTGTCGTGCTCGTCCTATTGCTGCTGCTGATGCTGCTGTGCAAGGTCGGGTTCATATGGTCACTGATACTCTCCGGCATACTCACGCTGCTGTTTTGGGTGTTTTTGTATAGAAGGTAGGATTGTTTTTGGGAACGTTTTTGTGGGGATTTGTCTTCAAAACAATTTATAAGCAAAAACGGGGGTGCGGGGGCTTGCCCCCGCAAACAAAGATTTTAATCACTTCCCCTTCCCTGGGGAAGGGGTTAGGGGATGGGGCAAATTTACAATAACAAAAAAGAACCACCCGCAAAAGGATGGTTCTTGATTGACTTAGCTATCAGACGCTACGCTCAACCTTGCCGGAACGAAGGCAGCGCGTGCATACATTGAGCTTCTGTGGCGTGCCGCCCACGATGACGTGTACGGTTTGAACGTTAGGAGCCCACGCCCGCTTGGACTTGCGGTTGGAATGGCTCACGTTATTGCCAGACATAGTGCCTTTGTTGCATACTTCGCAAAACTTACCCATGCTTTACACCTCCTTACCGAGATTATGCGTATATTCATTACTCAAACATTGCTATTCTACCATGTTATACTTGGCAATGCAAGCGAAAAAAACAACTTATATGCCCATTTCCTGTTTTACCTGCGCAAAGCACGAGATGGCAAAATCCAAATCCTGCTTGCTGTGCCCGGCGCTTACCTGCGTGCGGATGCGCGCCTTGCCCATGGGTACCACCGGGTAGCAGAAGCCAACCACATACACGCCCTTTTCCAGCATGCGGGCGGCAAATTCCTGCGCCACCTTGGCATCGTATAGCATCACCGGCACGATGGGGTGCGTGCTCTCGGGCACGTCAAAGCCGAGCTTGGCCAGCTCCGTGCGGAAGTACCGGGTGTTTTCGTGCACCTTATCCCGCAGGGCGGTGGAGGAGGATAGCATTTCGAGCACCTTTAGGCTGGCCCCGCAAATGGAGGGGGCAACCGTGTTGGAAAACAGGTAGGGGCGGGAGCGCTGGCGCAACAGGTCGATAACGGGCTGCCGGGCCGCCGTGTAGCCGCCGCTGGCGCCGCCCAGCGCCTTGCCCAGCGTGCCGGTTATAATATCCACCCGGCCCATCACGCCGCAGGCCTCGTGCGTGCCGCGGCCATGCTCGCCCATAAAGCCCACGGCATGGCTGTCGTCCACCATCACCATGGCGCCATATTCATCGGCCAGGTCGCATATGCCCGCCAGGTTGGCGATGTAGCCATCCATCGAAAACACGCCGTCCGTTGCGATGAGCTTGATGCGGCAATCCTTGGTTTCTTCCAAACGCGCCCGCAGGTCGGCCATGTCGCTGTTCTTATAGCGCAGGCGCTTGGCCTTGCACAGGCGTATGCCGTCTATGATGCTGGCGTGGTTCAGCTCATCGGATATAACCGCGTCCTCGGCGGAAAGCAGCGTTTCAAACAGGCCGCCGTTGGCGTCGAAGCAGGAGGAGTAGAGTATGGCGTCCTCCATCTGCAAAAACGCGGCCAGCTTGCTTTCGAGCTGTTTGTGTATCGACTGTGTGCCGCATATGAAGCGGACGGAGGAAAGGCCAAACCCCCATTGGTCATAGGCGGCTTTGGCGGCTTCGATGAGCTGCGCGTTGTTGGAAAGGCCGAGGTAGTTGTTGGCGCACATGTTCAGCACGGCCTTGCTGGCGGTGGTATCGATGCGGGCGGCCTGGGGGGTGGTGATGACGCGTTCATCTTTATAGGTGCCGCTCTCGCGTATACTCGTGAGCTCCCGCTCAAAAATTTGATAGCAATCCTTCATGGTGCAAGCACGCTCCTTCGTTTAAATTATTTTGTCCAATCCAGCACAACCTTGCCGGACTGCCCGCTGTTCATGGCGGCAAAACCCTTTTCAAAATCGGTATAGTGGAACCGGTGCGTGATCACGGGGGAAAGGTCGAAGCCGCTCTCCACCATCGCCATCATGCGGTACCAGGTTTCGAACATTTTGCGGCCATATATGCCCTGCAGCGTAAGCCCCTTAAATATAACATCGTTCCAGTCGATGATGGTGCCGGGGCCGGCTATGCCCAGCAGCGCGCACTTGCCGCCGTTGCGCATGGCCTTTAGCAGCTGGTTGAGCGCGGCGCCGTTGCCGCTCATCTCCAGGCCTACATCAAACCCTTCGATGATATGCTGGGCCTGCATCACTTCCTCCAGCGTTTGGGTGCGCAAATCCACCGTGGCCGTAGCCCCCATCTTTTTGGCCAAATCCAAACGATACTCGTTTACATCGGTCACCACCACGCGGCGCGCGCCGTTGTGCGCGCAAATGCCCGCCGCCATCACGCCGATGGGGCCCGCGCCGGTAACCAGCACATCTTCGCCCACCACGTCAAACTCGGTGGCGGTGTGCGTGGCGTTGCCGAAGGCATCGAAAAAGGAAACGATATCATCGGGGATGCCATCGGGTATGGGGATCACATTGGTTTCGGGTATGCACAGGTATTCGGCAAACGCGCCATCCCGCTCCACGCCCACGCCCCGGGTGAACTTGCACCAGTGGCCGTGGCCTGCGCGGCAGTTGCGGCAATGCCCGCACACGATATGCCCTTCGCCGGATACGCGCTGCCCGATGGAATAGTTGTGTTCATATACGCCGGGCCCCAGCGCCACAACCTCCCCCACATATTCGTGGCCTATTACCCTTGGGGGGGCTATGTGCTGCTCGCTCCATGGGTCCCAGTTGTAGATATGTACATCCGTGCCGCATATCGCGGTTTTGCGGATTTTTATGAGCACCTCGCCGATGCCCGGTTCCGGTACGGGCACTTTCATGAGCTGCAGGCCTTTGCCGGCTTTGGTTTTAACCAGGGCGTTCATCATTTCAGGCATATAAAATCCTCCTCGATGTTATTGATAGAGTTGTCCTTGTTATACGGACAATTATATGCCTAAAACGCGTCGAATTCAAGATGTAAATTGCAAAATAACGGTGATATGAGCAATGATTTTTCAAGAAGCAACACTTGTCCGTGATTCTAGGACAAAAGAGGCTTTGCCCATCCCATAGGGGGAGAAGGGAAGCCAATTCATGCAAAAAGCGCAAGCCATTTTTACCGCGGCCTGCGTTTTTGCGTGACATGGCTGAAGCGGGCTGACCTACCCTGCCGGCTCCTTTTGCTGTGCTATGGCCGCGCCGTTTGCGTTAGCAGCCGCAGCTGTTGCACCCGCAATCATCGTTGCAGCCGCAGCCGCCGCCAAAGCCGCCGTTGCCGAGCAGCAGGCACAGCGCGCATATCGTGCCGATGTTGCCCAGGCCGTTGTTGCCGCAGCCGCAGCCATTGTCACAGCTGTTGCAGCCACAGCCGCCGCCATTGTCGAACCCGCCCACGAGCAGCAGCAGAAGGATCATCATCCAGCTGTTGTTACCGCAATTACCACCGCAATTCCACATAAAATAGCCTCCTTATTTGATTCGCGCTTTTGCGCTTTCATTACGATATACTACGCATATTCGGCAAATTGTGTGCGCCGCGGCAAAAAAAACCTCTGTTTTGCGCGAAATCGGGCAAGGGAATACAAGGCGCGGCCTTTTTTTGTTGTGCAACGCAGGCGGCTGTGGTATCATATTGAAGTTATAGCAAAGCTTAAAAGCATAGATAAACGCTACGCGGGAGGGTATAAGAATGGCAGATTACAGCATGGATAAAATCGTTGCGCTGTGCAAAAACCGGGGTTTTATTTTCGCCGGTTCCGAAATATACGGCGGCCTTGCCAACACCTGGGACTATGGCCCGCTGGGCGTGGAATTCAAAAACAACGTGAAAAAGGCTTGGTGGCGCAAGTTTGTGCAGGAAAGCCCCTATAACGTGGGCATGGATTCCGCCATACTCATGAACCCCGAAACGTGGGTCGCTTCGGGGCATGTGGTCAATTTCAACGACCCGCTGATGGATTGCAAGGGCTGCAAGGCGCGCTTCCGCGCCGATAAGCTGATAGAGGATTATGCTCACGCCAAAGGCCTGCCGGTGCACCCGGATGGCTGGTCGCACGAAGAGATGTCCGCCTATATTGCGGAGCAGGGCATATCCTGCCCCGAATGCGGCAAAACCGAATTTACCGGCATACGCAAGTTCAACATGATGTTCAAAACCTTTCAGGGGGTAAACGAAGATACCGCCAACCAAATCTACCTTCGCCCCGAAACGGCGCAGGGCATATTTGTGAATTTCCGCAACGTGCAGCGTACCACCCGCAAAAAACTCCCCTTCGGCATTGCGCAGGTGGGCAAGTCCTTCCGCAACGAAATCACCCCGGGCAATTTCACCTTCCGCACCCGAGAGTTTGAGCAGATGGAGCTGGAGTTCTTCTGCCAGCCCGGCACCGAAATGGAGTGGTATGTATATTGGAAGGAATATTGCAAAAACTTCCTGCTCTCGCTGGGCATGCGGCAGGCGCATATCAAGCTGCGCGAGCACGAGCAGGCCGAGCTTTCGCACTACAGCAACGGCACCACCGATATTGAATATATGTTCCCGTTTGGCTGGGGCGAGCTGTGGGGCATTGCCAGCCGTACCGATTTCGACTTAAAAGCGCATGCCGAGCACAGCGGCGCGACCATGGAATATCAGGATCCGTTCACCAACGAGCGGTTCATACCCTATTGTGTGGAGCCCTCGCTGGGCGCCGACCGCGTGGCGCTGGCCTTCTTATGCGATGCCTACGATGAAGAAACGCTGGAGAGCGGCGATGTGCGCAACGTGCTGCACCTGCACCCCGCGCTGGCGCCGTTTAAGGCCGCGGTACTGCCGCTGCAAAAGAAGCTGGGCGATAAGGCTATAGAGGTATATACAGCACTGGCCCGCCGCTTTATGGTGGATTATGACGATGCCGGGCAAATCGGCAAACGGTACCGCCGGGAGGATGAAATAGGCACGCCGCTGTGCATCACCATCGATTTTGACACGCTGGAGGATAACACCGTTACCGTGCGGGATCGTGATACCATGGCGCAAATTCGCCTGCCTATCGCCGAGCTCGAGCAGTATATTCAAAACGCGATCGATTTTTAAGCGAAGCAAAAGCGCATAGCATAAAAGCGCGTCCCGCGAATGGGCGCGCTTTTGGCATGGAGGGATTCTTGTTACGCATTGCGTTTTGCCCCGCCGCGGGGGTTAGGGCGGGGTATCGACCCCGACCTCTATGAGCGCAAGCTTTTGTGCGCGGGAATATTTCTTGTATGCGTATTCGCGCCGCATCGCTTCGGCTTTTGTTTCGAACGATTCATAGTACGCGAGCGTAACAGGCCGGTGCGCGCGGGTATATTTGCCGCCCTTGCCCGCGTTATGCGCGGCCAGGCGGCGCCGCAGGTCATCGGTATAGCCGGCATACAGCGTGCCGTCGGCGCAGCGCAAAATGTAGGCGTAATACATCAATAGCCGAGCTCGGCGTCCACCAAAATAAGATGCAGCTCCTGTACCCAGCCCGGTTTATATTCGATGATGCTGGTCACGTTGCAAATGCGGTCGGGCGAGGAACAATCCGCACAGGCGCCGGTGGCGGCGCAGGGCGTTTTTTTGTTGAGCCGGCGGGTGTTCTTTACGCAGGCGACCCGCTTGACGCGCTCCATACCGGCATCGTAGGTGTCGGCCAGCTTATTTTTGCCTATGATGAGCAATACCTTTTTGGGGCCCGAAAACATGCCGCCCACGCGGTTGCCCACGCCGTCGATGTTGATGAGCTTGCCATCGAGCGTGAGCGCGTTGGTAGAGCATAGGTACCAATCCGCCCGGGCCGCTTGCAAGAATACTCCGGACCGCTCCTGCGGCGGCACCGTGCTGTGGTTGTACATGGTATTGCCCTGCGCGCCCAGCGCGTCATAAAGGCCAATGTCCTTTACCGTCATGGAGCCGCCGCAGCCTACCGATCCGGCGCCTATCAGGGAAAGCGCCAGCGCTTTTGCGGCCTCGGCACTCGCGGCGGTGTGCACGGTATAGCCATGCTGGGTGAGGGTGTGTACAAACGCGTCATAATTTTCGCAAAACATGATGAAGCCCTTTCTTTCTGTATTATATAATGCAAGGATTCCAACGGCGGCGCCGTGCGGCGCGCGTGTGGGAGGCGGCGTTTTTTATTGCGTGTATTATAACATGTGTGGGATGTGCTTGCAATTTGCGCCGCGATTCAGTATAGTTTTATTGCCCCGCTCGATATGCATGGCAAACGAGGGCGGCATTATTTTAAGGTTCGCATAAATCGGAGGGTTCTATGGCATATGACCGCGAATTGATTCGCAATTTCTGCATAATCGCGCACATCGACCATGGTAAATCTACCCTGGCCGACCGCATGATGGAGCTTACCGATACCGTGGCGCTGCGCGATATGGAAGCACAGCTGCTCGATACCATGGATATTGAGCGGGAGCGGGGCATCACCATCAAGGCGACGGCGGTGCGCATGTTTTATACCCATACGGATGGCAAGCGATATATGTTCAACCTCATCGATACGCCGGGGCATGTGGACTTTACCTACGAGGTGAGCCGCGCGCTGGCCGCTTGCGAGGGCGCCGTGCTGGTGGTGGACGCCACGCAGGGCATAGAGGCGCAAACGCTGGCCAACGTATATTTGGCGCTGGATAACAACCTGGAAATTGCGCCGGTCATCAATAAGATCGACCTGCCCAGCGCGCAGCCCGAGTATGTAAAAAAGGAAATCGAGGATGTAATAGGCCTTTCGGCGCAGGACGCACCCTGCATTTCGGCAAAGAGCGGCCAAAATGTGGAGCAGGTGCTTGCGCAGGTGGTGGCGCTGGTGCCGCCGCCGCAGGGGGATGAAAATGCCCCGCTGCAGGCTTTGATTTTCGACAGCATTTACGACAACTATAAGGGCGCGCTCAGCTATGTGCGGGTGAAGAACGGCGTCGTAAAGGCGGGTATGCGCATATGCTCCATGGCCACGGGCAACGAGTTTGAGGTGACGGAGGTGGGCGTGTTTACACCCCAGCTCAAGCCGGCAAGCTCGCTGTGCGCCGGCGAGGTGGGCTATGTGGCGGCCTCCATTAAGAGCGTGGCCGAAACCAAGGTGGGGGATACCATCACCGATGCGGCCAACCCGGCCGCCGCGCCGCTGCCCGGTTACAAGCAGGTGCAGCCCATGGTGTTTTGCGGCGTATACCCCGCCGACGGGGCGGATTATGAAAACCTGCGCGATGCGCTCGATAAGCTGGTGCTCAACGATGCTTCGCTCTCCTATGAGCCCGAAACCTCGCTGGCGCTGGGCTTTGGCTTCCGCTGCGGCTTCCTGGGCCTGCTGCATATGGAAATCATACAGGAACGGTTGGAGCGCGAGTTCGATTTGGATCTCGTTACCACCGCGCCCAGCGTTATCTACCATGTAAAAAAGACCGATGGGCAGGATCTCATCATCGACAACCCCAGCAACCTGCCTTCGCCCACCGAAATACAGTATATGGAAGAACCCATGGTGGAGGCGCATATCATGACGCCCTCCGAATATGTGGGCACCATTATGGAGCTGTGCCAAGAGAAGCGCGGCGTGTTTAAGGATATGGCGTATATGGAGGAGACCCGCGTCAACATCCAATATGAGCTGCCCCTCAACGAGATTATCTACGACTTTTTCGACCAGCTCAAATCGCGCAGCAGGGGCTATGCCTCGTTCGATTACGAATTGAAGGAATACCGCCGCTCGGACTTGGTAAAGCTGGACTTTTTGCTCAACGGGGATATGTGCGATGCGCTTTCCACCATCGTGCACAGGGACAGGGCTTATGCGAAGGGCCGCGCCGTCGCCGAAAAGCTGCAGGAGGTCATACCCCGCCAGCAATTCGAAATACCCATACAGGCGGCCATCGGCGGTAAAATCATCGCGCGTGAAACCGTGAAGGCCTTGCGCAAGGATGTGCTGGCCAAGTGCTATGGCGGCGACGTATCCCGCAAAAAGAAGCTGCTCGAAAAGCAAAAAGAGGGTAAAAAGCGCATGCGGCAGGTGGGCACGGTGAGCGTGCCCAGCGAGGCCTTCATGAGCGTGCTCCGCATCAACTAGTATGGCGGGCATCTATCTGCACATACCCTTCTGCGCGCGCAAGTGCTGCTATTGCGACTTTGTATCCTTTGCCGATCAAAGCCGACGGGCGGCGTATGTGCGCGCGCTTTTGTGTGAAATCGACCTGGCGGCAGAACGCTTCCCGGCGCGGCGGTACGACACGGTGTTTGTGGGCGGCGGCACCCCCAGCCTGCTGCCGGCGGAGGATATGGAGCGGATATGCGAGGCCCTGCGCGCGCGCTTTACCATCGCGCAAGGTGCGGAGGTCACTCTGGAGTGCAACCCCGGCAGCGTGGATGCGGGGCGTTTGGCCGCTTACCGGCGCGCGGGGATAAACCGGCTGTCCTTCGGCCTGCAAAGCGCGAACGATGCGCTGCTGCGGTCGATTGGCCGCATACACGACTATGCGCAGTTCGAGCACGGCTTTCATATGGCGAAGCAAGCCGGGTTTTCCAATATCAATGTGGATATATTATACGGCCTGCCCGGCCAAAGCGAGGCGGATTACCTCGACACCGTCGCGCGGGTCGCGGCGCTTTTGCCCACGCACATCAGCGCGTATTCGCTCATCGTCGAAGAGGGTACGCCGCTGTATGGCGCGGTGCGGGCCGGCGAAACGCTTTTGCCCGACGACGACGCGGTATACGATATGCAGGCGGCGGGGCGGGCCGCGCTTGCCGCTTTGGGCTATGCGCAATATGAAATTTCGAACTATGCCTTGGCGGGCCAGGAATGCCGCCACAATATCAACTATTGGGAAAACGGCGAATACCTGGGGCTGGGCTTGGCCGCGCACGCGGCGATGGTGCTTGCGGGCTGGCGGCGGTGGAATAACACGGCGGACTTGGAGGCGTATATCGCCAAAACGGCGCGGGGCGAGCTGCCCATAGAGCGGATGCAGCGCATAGAGCGCAAGGAAGAGATGTTTGAATGCGTGATGCTGGGCTTGCGCATGACGCGCGGCCTAAGCAGGGCGGCGTTTGCGGCGCGGTTTGGGCAGGATGCCTTGGAGGCTTACCCAGAGGCGGCGGAGGCTTTGCGCGCGCTGGGGTATTTGGAGGTTACACAGGATGCCCTGCGCCTAACGGAGGCGGGGCTGGATATGCAAAACAGCGCCCTGCTGTATTTTATGGAGGATTGACCGGAATTTTTATTTCATATCGATGTTTCCGTTTGTTCACATTGCCGTACGCCGCATTGCTTGACAATTTTTTGCGCGGGCGGTATCTTATTCATAGTGTTTAGCACTCGAACCAAATGAGTGCTAACAATGCGGAAAGGGGGTGGAACCTTGGCGCTGGATATGCGAAAAATGCGCATTTTACAGGCGATTATCGATGATTATATACTTACGGCATCGCCGGTAGGCTCGCGGACGATATCCAAGCTCCCCGGCATTGCGCTTTCTTCCGCCACCATACGCAACGAGATGAGCGATTTAGAAGAGATGGGTTATTTGGAGCAGCCGCACACCTCGGCGGGGCGCATCCCCAGCGAAAAGGCCTATAGGCTGTATGTCAATTCCATCATGCGGCAGGCCGCGCTGCTCGAGGAAGAAAAGCGATTCATACAGGATTGCTATTCGAGCACGCTCGACAAGGTCGATGAGGTTGTAAAGCAAACGGCCTGGGTGCTTTCGAGCATGACAAAATACACCTCCATGGTGCTCACGCCCCAGCTGCAGGCGGTGAAGATACGGCACATTCAACTGGTGCCGGTGGGCGAGGGCAGGGCGCTGGTGGTGGTGGTAACCGATGCGGGCATCACGCGGGATTCCTTAATCAACGTGCCCCTTGGCATGACGCCCTCGCAGCTGGAGCGCATTTCGCACATACTCACCGAGCGGCTGCGCAACTGTACCGTGCGGGATATACGCGCGGTGCACATACCCGAACTGCAGGCCGAGCTGCAGGGCCAGCGCGAGTTTTTGGATGCTTCGCTGGAGACGCTGCAAAAGAGCATGGATGCCGGCCCCGATGGCGTACAGCTTTCGGGCGCGACCAACATGCTCAGCTACCCCGAATACAGCGATATGGGGAAGGCGCGCGCCTTCTTAAACGCCATCGAAACAAGGGATGTGCTCTATAGCCTGCTAAACGAGGCTACCAATGTAGAATTTTCCATCACCATCGGCGCCGAAAACAAGTCCGCGCCCATGCAGGATTGTTCCGTGGTGACCGCCACCTACAAGGTGGGGGATACCTCCATGGGCTCCTTGGGCGTGATAGGCCCGGTTCGCATGAATTATGGGCGGGTGCTGGCGTTGATGAACCATATAGGCAAAAGCTTGAGCGCGGTGCTCACGAATATGTTTGATGAGGAGCGAAAATGAGCAAAAAGGCAGAGGGAGAAACGCCCGTAACGCAAGCGGGGCAGGAACTGGAACAGCAGGCGGTGCAGGAACAAAGCGCCGGCGCGCAGGAGCTGATTGAGCTTAGCGGCGAGGAATTTGAGCAGGTAAAGGCGCACATAGAGAGCCTTACGCAGGAGCGCGATGAAATGAAAACCCTGGCGCAGCGCGTGCAGGCCGATTTTGATAATTTTCGCCGACGCAACGCGGCGGTATATGCGGATGCGCAGGAAGAGGGCGCGCGCAACGTCATAAAAGCGCTGCTGCCCGCGTTGGATACCTTTGACCGGGCGCTCGAAAATGCCGAGGGTGTGGATGTCGCGTGGCTGGAGGGCATGGAAAAGGTGCAGCGGCAGCTGCTCGAATCGCTGGGGAAATGCGGCCTGCGCGCCGTGCCCGAGGGCGGGCAGTTCGACCCAAACCTGCACGAGGCCGTGCTGCAGGAAGAAGCGGAGGGCGTTCCCTCTGGCCAGGTATTGCAGACGCTGCAAAAGGGCTATCAGGTTAACGATCGCATGATTCGCCATAGTATGGTGAAGGTTGCGAAATAGAATAATAATATAAAAAGATGTTTTTTAGGAGGCACATAGTATGGCAAAAATTATAGGTATCGACTTGGGAACGACCAATTCCTGCGTAGCCGTGTTAGAAGGCGGCGAACCCGTTGTTATCCCCAATGCGGAAGGTGCGCGCACCACGCCTTCGGTGGTGGCGTTTAAAGATAACGAGCGTATGGTGGGGCAGGTGGCAAAGCGCCAGTCCATCACCAACCCGGATAAGACCATCAGCTCCATCAAGCGCGAGATGGGTACCGGCTATAAAAAGAACATAGATGGCAAGGACTATACCCCGCAGGAGATCAGCGCGATGATACTTCAAAAGCTCAAGCACGATGCCGAGGCTTATTTGGGTGAAAAGGTGACGCAGGCCGTCATTACCGTGCCGGCATATTTTAGCGACAGCCAACGCCAGGCCACCAAGGATGCGGGCAAGATAGCGGGGCTAGAGGTGCTGCGCATCATCAACGAACCCACGGCGGCTGCGCTGGCCTACGGTATGGATAAAGAGAACAACCAAAAGATACTCGTATACGACTTGGGCGGCGGCACGTTCGACGTATCGGTGCTCGAAATCGGGGAGGGCGTGTTTGAGGTGCTGGCCACCAACGGAAACAACCGTTTGGGCGGCGATGACTTTGACCAGCGCGTGATGGATTATATCGTGGCGGAATTTAAAAAGGATAGCGGCATCGACCTATCCGGCGACCGCATGGCGATGCAGCGCCTAAAGGAGGCGGCCGAAAAGGCCAAGATAGAGCTTTCGTCCATGGCGCAAACCAACGTGAACCTGCCCTTCATCACGGCGGATGCGGGCGGCCCCAAGCATTTGGATGTTACCATAAGCCGTTCCAAGTTCAACGAGCTGGTTTCGGACTTAATCGATAAAACCCGCGACTGCATGCATATCGCCATGAAGGACGCGGCACTCACCAACGACCAAATAGACAAGGTGATATTGGTGGGCGGTTCCACCCGCGTGCCGGCCGTGCAGGAGCTCGTAAAGCGCGTCACGGGCAAGGAGCCCTTCAAGGGCATCAACCCCGATGAGTGCGTGGCGGTGGGCGCGGCCATTCAGGGCGGCGTGCTGGGCGGCGAGGTGAAGGATGTGCTGCTGCTCGACGTAACGCCGCTGAGCCTGGGCATCGAAACCGTGGGCGGCGTGTTTACCCGCCTAATCGATCGCAACACGACGATCCCCACCAAAAAGAGCCAAATCTTCTCCACCGCGGCGGATGGCCAAACCAGCGTGGAGGTGCATGTGCTGCAGGGCGAGCGTGAGCTGGCGCAGTACAATAAAACCCTGGGCCGCTTCCAGCTGGCGGGCATTGCCCCCGCGGCCCGCGGCGTACCGCAAATAGAGGTCAGCTTCGACATCGACGCCAACGGCATCGTGCATGTGAGCGCCAAGGACCTGGGCACCGGCAACGAGCAGAAGGTGACCATCACCGCCTCCACCAATTTGGGCGAAGATGAAATCAACAAGGCCGTGCGGGATGCCGAGCAGTTCGCCAGCGAGGATAAGGCGCGCAAAGAAGAGGTCGAAACCCGCAACCATGCCGACAGCCTGGTATATTCCACCGAAAAGACGGTTAAGGAGCTGGGCGATAAAATCGGCGCGGAGGATAAAACCAAAATCGAGGCGGAAATCGAAACCCTGAAGTCGGCCTTGAGCGGCACCGATTCCGCGGCTATCAAAACGGCCAGCGAGAAGCTCACCGAGGTATCGTATGATGTATTCGGCAAGATATATCAGCAGGCCGAAGCGCAGCAGCAAGCCGCCGGCGGCGAGGGCCAGGACCCAAGCGCGGGCAGCGCGCCGCACGACGACACCGTGGTGGATGCCGAATATGAAGTGATGGATGACGATAACAAATAATGCGGCGGTAAACCCCCGCAAATTGACGTAAGTTGTATCAAATCGGGGCCGCCCTGCCGGGTGCGGCCCTGAAATGATGTAGGATTGGAGCGTAAGGGAATTTGGCAAAGGCAGATTATTATGAAACGCTGGGCATAAATAAAGACGCTACGGATGCCGAGATAAAGGGCGCGTTCCGCAAGGCGGCCAAGGAGTATCACCCCGACCTGCACCCCGGCGATAAGACGGCGGAGCAGAAGTTTAAGGAGATCAACGAGGCGTACGAAGTGCTTTCGGATGAAAAAAAGCGCGCGCAGTACGACCAGTTTGGCCATGCGGCGTTTGATCCCTCCGCCTCCGCGGGCGGGTATGGCGGCGGGGGCTTTAGCGGTTTTGGCGGCTTCGAAGATATTTTTTCGGCATTTACGGGCGGCGGCTTCAGCGGGTTTTCGCAGCAGCAGCATACCGGCCCCGCGCGGGGCAGGGATTTGCGCTATAATTTAAGCATCTCGTTTGAGGATGCGGCGTTTGGCGTTAAAAAGGAGATACTGATACCGCGTGAAGAAAACTGCGCTACCTGCGGCGGCACCGGCGCAAAGCCCGGCACGCAGCCCATCAAATGCAATGCCTGCGGCGGCAGCGGCCAGGTGCGGGTGCAGCAAAACACCATGTTTGGCTCCTTTGCCACTGTGCGTACCTGCGACGCTTGCGGCGGCAGCGGCAAAATCGTGCAGGAGGCCTGTGCCGATTGCAAGGGCCGGGGCCGGGTCAACAGGTCCAAGCGCATCGTGGTGAACGTGCCCGCCGGCATCGATAACGGGCAAACGCTCAACATGCGCGGCGAGGGCGAGGCGGGCCTGCGCGGCGGCACGGCGGGGGACTTATATATCTCCATCACCGTAAAGCCGCACAAGCTGTTTACCCGCCGTGGCAACGACCTGTATTTGGATATGAACATACCCATGACGGTGGCCGTGATGGGCGGGGAGATTCAGGTGCCCACGCTAAACGGCAGCGTAAAATACACCGTTCCCGAGGGTACGCAGCCCGGCACGACCTTCCGGCTGAAGGAGCAGGGGGTGGCCCGGCTCAACTCCAACTCCAAGGGGGATTTGCTCGTGCACACCGATGTGTCGATACCCAAGCGGCTCAACGATGAGCAGCGGGATTTGGTCAAAAAGCTGGCGGATTCGCTGGGCGATAAGGTGAGCGATGCCCGCGCCGCCCGCAAAAACATATTCAACAAGGCAAAGCAATAGAAGGATTTTCACCATCCCCTAACCCCCTCCCCCAGGAGGGGGAATTTTTTGCGGCAGCGCCGCAACTGGGCGCAACCCCCAAACCCCCCGCTGAAACATAAGCCGCTACAATTTGAAAGCAAAAAAATGAACATTGCCCGCATACGCGCATAAAAAATCCCCTCCATAAAGAGGGGATTTAAAGCGCGTATGCTATTTACACATACTGTATTTCCACGCCGCCAAACACGACCTCGCCGGTTATGATGAGCGTGGAGGTGGGATTTACCGCGCGGCCCTTTATATCGATGCCGCCCAGCACGCAGGTGCTCCTGTTTTCCACCTGAATGTGCCGGGGCAGGTAGATTTGGTAGCCGCCAAACACGACCTGCAGGTTCAGCAAAGCGCTGCCCTCGGCGCCCAGCGTGCGCGCCTGCGTAAGGTCCAGCTTGCCGCCCGAAAATACGATGGCTATTTTGCCGCCTACGAAGGAATCGCCATCTATGCGGCGGTCGTCCTCGGTAAAGGTGGCGTCCACGTTGATATAGCCGTTGCTTTCATCGTAATCGCTGTGCCCTTGCGGCTTGTGCTGCTGCCACCAGGTATGCTTGCGCTTCTTATTCCAATGAAAGTGCTCCACCAGCGCGTGCAGGCCGATGAGTATGAGCAGCACGGGCCAAATCAAATCCCAAGTGAGCACGAACGGCAGAGGTTCGCCGAGGTTTTGAAAAAGGAAGTAGAACCCCAAAAACGCCACGCCCAGGCCCAGGGGAGAAAACGCCTCCACCGCCCACGCTATGCCCAAGCCCAGCAATACGGCGGGCCATACGATGCTCCAAATATCAAACGGCAGGCCGGTGAACGAGCGGAGCACAAACAGCCCCACGCCCAGTAAAATAAGAAAGATGGCGATCGCAATGCCCCCAATATTGCGCGAGGCATGCCCTGCGGCTTCGGGCGCTTCCTGCGCAGCGGGCTGCGGCGTGCCGGCGGCCTGCGGCTCTACCCCCAGCAGCATATCCACGCTCACATGAAATATGGAAGCGAGCGTGGGCAGTATGGAGATGTCGGGGCAGGAAATATCGTTCTCCCATTTGCTGACCGCTTGTGCGCTGACGCCCAGCTGGTCGGCAAGCTGTTCCTGCGTCATGCCGGCCTGCTTGCGCAATGCCGCGATGCGGCGGCCGATGGTATCGTTTTCGTATGACATATCGTATTTCCTTTCATGCCCACTTTGGCGGGCTTTGGTAAAAATGTATCCCGTACGGTGTATTCAGTATGACATATTTACAAAAAAAAAGCTATGTAACGTTTGGTGAGCGGGGTTTTCAACCTGCGGTTGAAAAAAACAACCCAAGGTTGAAACGCCGAAACAGGCTGGCTTTATGGCGGAATTCGGCAAACGGTTGCCAGTGGCGTCAAAATGTACTATATTTAAATGGATATTGAATGAAGGATGCAAGCGGAATGAAGTGGATAGAAATAACGGTGTTTACAACCGAGCAGGGGCTGGACGCCGTGTGCGCGCGGCTGGATATGCTGGGCGTCGCACAGGTGCTCATCGAGCAGGGGCGCGATAGCATAGCGGCGTTTTTGCGCCAAACCGCAAAGTATTGGGATTATGCCGACCTCGATGAGCTGGTGGCGGGGGAACACCCCTGCGTGAAGGCCTATATTGCGGACCTGCCGGAGAACGCCGCCAAAATCGAGACGATACGCGCCTCGTTTGCCGCGCTTAAGCAGCAGGATGTGGGGCTGGATTTGGGCAGCCTGGAAGTGGTGTTTTGCGAGCGGGATGACGAGGACTGGGCAAATAATTGGAAGGCATACTATAAGCCGCTGCGCATCGGCGAGCGGTTGCTGGTGTGCCCATCATGGGAGGAAGCGGAGGCGGAGGGGCGCATACTGCTGCGGCTGGACCCGGGCATGGCGTTTGGCACGGGCTCGCATCATACCACGCGCATGTGCCTCACTTACCTCGAAAAGCGCGTGCGGCCCGGCGATGCCCTGCTGGATTTGGGCTGTGGCAGCGGCATACTCTCCATAGCGGGGCTGCTGCTGGGCGCAAAGCGCGCCGAAGCCGTGGATATCGACCCCATCGCAAAAAAGATAGCCTACGAAAACGCGGCGCTCAACGGCATAGGTGAAGCTGTTTATACCGTGCGCGTCGGCGATATATTGACCGATGCGGCGCTGGTAAACGCGGTCTGCGCGCGGCAGTACGAGGTGGTGTGCGCCAATATCGTGGCGTCGGTCATCATCGAGCTGTGCAAAATCGTGCCCCGCATGTTAAAGCCCGGCGGCAGCTTTGTGATGAGCGGCATCATCGCCGAGCGGCTCGAAGAGGTGCACGCCGCGCTGGCCGATAATGGGTTTGCCGTTTTGGATACCCAGCGCAGTGAGGATTGGTGCGCCGTGCTGGCGACGCGAGGCTGATATGCATCGTTTTTTTGTGGATAAAGCGGCCATCGCAGGGGGCGCCGCCACACTCGCGGGCGAGGATGTAAAGCACATCGCAAACGTGCTGCGCCTGCGCGCGGGGGATACGATAACCCTGTGCGATGGCGAAGGAAACGAATATGCCGCCCGCATACAGGCAATCGGCGCAAAGGTGCAGTGCGCGGTGGGCGAAGCGGCGCCTGCTAAGGGCGAGCCGCTGCACAGGGTGACGCTGTACCAGGGCCTGCCCAAAGCGGGCAAGATGGAAACCGTGATCCAAAAGTGCGTGGAGCTGGGCGCGTTCGCCATCGTGCCGGTGGCGGCGCAGCGCAGCGTGGTAAAGCTTACCGCCAAGGATTATGCGGGTAAGCGCGCGCGGTATCAGCGCGTGGCGTATGAGGCGGCCAAGCAGGCGCGGCGGGGCATCATACCGCAAATCGGCGAACTGTGCAGCTTTTTTACGGCGGATTTTCGCAGCCACGACCTGGTGATTATCGCCGATGAAGAGGAGCGGGTCACCACGCTTAAAGCGGCGCTGCAAACGCACGCCGGGCTGGATATTGCGCTGGTTGTAGGCCCCGAGGGCGGCCTTGCCAGGGAGGAAGCCGAGGCTCTGCGCGCGCGGGGCGGCATAGCCGTCACGCTGGGCAAGCGCATATTGCGCACCGAAACGGCGGGTATGGCGATGCTGGCCATGACGCTGTATGAATGGGAAGGCTGATATGAAAATCGCGTTTTGCACCTTGGGCTGCAAGGTGAACCAATATGATACGCAGGCCATGCGCGAGCTGTTTGAACAGGCGGGTTACGAGGTTGCGGAATTTGACGAAACGGCGGATATTTACCTGATCAATACCTGCACCGTCACCGCCACGGGCGATAAAAAATCCCGCCAGATGGTAGCCCGCGCGCATGCCAAAAACCCCAATGCCAAGGTGATTGTGGCAGGGTGCTACAGCCAGCGCGCGCCGCAGGAGGTATGCCGCCTGCCCGGCGTGAATTTGGTGATTGGCACCAAGGACCGCAAAAAGATCGTGGAGCTGGTGGAGGGCCTGCGCGAAGGGGGGGCGGCGGTAAGCGCGGTGGGCGAGCTGCGCGGGGAAACCGCGTTTGAAACGCTTTCGGCCACGCGCGAAAACCGCACCCGCGCCCAGCTTAAAATACAGGAGGGCTGCGACCGCTACTGCGCTTACTGCATCATACCCTATGCGCGGGGGCCTCTGCGCTCGCGCGCGCCACAGGATATACATTGCGAAATAGAACGCTTGGCCGCGGGCGGGTACTGCGAGGTGGTGCTCACGGGCATACACCTGATGAGCTATGGCAAGGATTTGGGCGACGGCATCGATTTGCTATCCGCCATCGCGCAGGCCGAAAGCGTGCCGGGCATACGCCGCATACGCCTAAGCTCGCTGGAGCCGCAGCTGCTCTCGAACGAATTCGTGCAAACGCTGGCGGGCAGCCCCAAGGTGTGCCGGCAGTTTCACCTTTCGCTGCAGAGCGGCAGCCCCACCGTGCTGCGCCGCATGAACCGCCGCTACACGCCCGAAGAATACGCGCAGTGTGTGCAGGCACTGCGGAAAGCGATGCCGGGCTGCGCCATCACGACCGATGTAATCGTGGGCTTCCCGGGGGAGAGTGAGGCGGAATTTGAGGAAACGCTGGAGTTTGTGCGGCGCATGGAGCTGGCGCGCATCCATGTGTTCCCCTATTCCCGCAGGGAAGGCACCGCGGCCTACGCTATGGCAGGGCAATTGCCCCGCGCGGTGAAGGCGGCGCGCGCCAAGCGGCTTATCGAGGCGGCGGCTGCGCTGGAGCAGGCGTATGTTGCCTCCCTTGTGGGCACCCGGCAAGCGGTGCTGCTGGAGGAGATGGAGGAAGGCTGCGCCGCGGGGTATACCGATACCTATGTTCGGGTGCGCGTGCCCAATGGCGGGGAGCGCCTTTTGGGCGGCATCGTGCCGGTGGTTA
Organism: Christensenellaceae bacterium; assembly: GCA_031261085.1. Classification (GTDB taxonomy): domain Bacteria; phylum Bacillota; class Clostridia; order Christensenellales; family CAG-138; genus Pelethousia. The sequence goes on along the minus strand of JAISKB010000005.1, from coordinate 15,380 downwards.
TACAGCAAGCGCAGGGTGCGCATCTGCTGGGGAATATAGAACAATAGCGTTAGGAGGCCTATCTAATGGAAGATTGTATATTTTGCAAAATCGCGAATGGGGAAATCCCCTCTAAGCTGGTGTATGAAGATGAAGCGGTGGCGGCGTTTTATGACCTGACCCCGCAGGCGCCCATACATGTGCTGATCGTACCCAAGCGGCATTATGCCGATATTTTGGAGGCGGAGGAGAGCGGCGCGCCGCTAAACCAAATGGCGAGGGCGGCCAAAACAATCGCCAGGCAGCTCGGCTTGGAGGAGAACGGGTTTCGCTTGGTCATCAATACCGGCGCGGACGGGGGGCAAACGGTGCCGCATCTGCATATGCATATGATGGGCGGCCGCGCGTTTGGCTGGCCGGCAGGATGATGGGGAAAAATAGATTTGTTGCGCGCAAAGGTTGACTTGCCGCGCGCGTTCAAGTATAATAATCCATGCATGAATTCCTGCTCAAGCAGCACGGTATGCTATGTTGCATCAGAGGGGAGGGGAAAGATTTGGAAATTCGCGTAGGTGAAAACGAAACACTGGAGAGTGCTCTTAAACGGTTTAAACGCAAGTGCGCCCGCAGCGGCGTGTTGGCTGAAGTCCGTCGGCGTGAACACTATGAAAAGCCCAGCGTAAAGCGCAAGAAAAAGGCTGAAGCGGCGAGGAAGCGTAAGTATTAAGCTTAAGCTCCGCGGTTTATTCATCATCCGGGATATACATATTGGCCTCCCGGGCCGCAAGCAACCACGCGCAGGCAGGGATAGCATCAAAAGCATATAAGCCACTGGCATAACGCCGGTGGCTTTTTGTATGAGCTTCATAAAGCATATTAAGATAGTATATATACTATGATATATAAGGATTGACATCTGGTTTCAGATGTTTTATATTTTATAAGTAAGCGGAGATTGCCTTGAAAAACCACACTAAGGCGGCTTTGCGGGTTTTATTTTTCATACTTTATTACGAGAAAGGAATCATACTTATGGAAAACAAAAAATTATTTCATGTGAGCACGAAAACCATCGTTGCTACCGCGTTGGGCGCGGCCGTATTCACCCTGCTGTTCATGTTTGTGAAGGTGCCCTCGCCCATCCCGGAAACCAGCTTTCAAACGGCCTATGGCATTGCCGGGTTTTTCGGCGCGCTGTTTGGCCCCATCGCGGGCGGGCTCATCGCGTTTATCGGCCATGCCATCAGCGATGGCGTGCAGTACGGCTCCCCGTGGTGGAGCTGGGTAATCGCCAGCGGCATAAGCGGGTTTGGCTTTGGCTTGGCGTATAAGTATCTTAAGGTAGAAGAGGGCGTGTTCGGCTGGAAGGATGTGCTCACCTTCAATATCATTCAAATTATCGTCAACGTGATAGCGTGGGTAGTGGTGGCGCCGGTGCTGGATATCGTGGTATATGCCGAGCCCGTCAACCTCGTGTTTGCGCAAGGCGCGATTGCCGCCGTTATGAACGCGGTCAGCGTGGCCGTAATCGGCACGCTGCTGCTGCTCGCCTATTCCAAAACCCGCACGAAGGCCGGCAGCTTGAGCAAAGAGGATGAAGCTAAATCATAACCGGGATGGCCAACCAAACTCCCATTATCTCATTTAAAAATTTTACGTTTCGGTATCATACCCAGGCTGAGCCGACATTGCACGACATCAGCCTGGATGTGATGCCCGGTGAAAAAATATTGATCGTAGGCCCCAGCGGCAGCGGCAAGAGCACGCTGGGCCATTGTTTAAACGGGCTAATCCCTTTTTCATATAAAGGAGAACATACGGGCAGCCTGCGCATTGCGGGTCTTGAAGCATCCGAGCAGGATGTTTTTACGCTTTCCCGCCATGTGGGCACGGTGCTGCAGGATTCGGACGGCCAGTTCGTGGGGCTTACCGTGGGGGAAGATATCGCCTTTGCGCTGGAAAACGACTGCATGGATTTGCCCCAAATGCACGCGCGTGTGCGGCAGGCCGCCGGCTTGGTAGATATGGAGCCGTTGCTCACCTCCTCGCCCTATGAGCTTTCGGGCGGGCAAAAACAGCGTACCGCGCTGGCCGGGGTGATGATCAACGATGTGGATATTTTGCTGTTCGATGAACCGCTCGCCAATTTAGACCCGGCTACGGGCAAAACCGCCATAGAAATTATCGATGATATCCATAAGGATACCGGTAAAACCATACTCATCATCGAGCACCGCTTGGAGGATGTGCTGCACAGGCCCGTCGACCGCGTTATCGTGATGCAGGAGGGCCGCATCGTGGCGGATTTGCCGCCGGATGTGCTGTTGTGCGGCGATACGCTGCAAAAGAGCGGTATACGCGAGCCGCTGTATATCACCGCGCTCAAGTACGCGGGGGTAAAAATGGCGCCTATCCTGCGGCCGGGCGGTATAGATACGATAGACCTATCCGCCGCGAAAGGCGCCTTGGCCGCCTGGATGCATACAGCGGAGCGAGCGGCGCCGCCGGAGCTTAGGCCGCCAATACTGGAGCTGCGGGATATTTGCTTCGCTTATGAGCCGGGGGGCAAGGCGGTGCTGAACCATGTGAGCTTCACCATACGGCAAGGGGAGATGGCGGCCATTGTGGGGCGAAACGGGGCGGGCAAAAGCACGCTCACCAAGCTGCTGTGCGGCTTTGAAAAGCCGGTGCAGGGCAGCATACGATACCGAGGGGAGGATATCGCCGGGCATACCATCCGCGAGCGGGCGGAATACATAGGCCTGGTGATGCAAAACCCAAACCAGATGATATCCGAGGCGATGCTTGCCGAGGAAGTGGGGTTGGGGCTAAAGCTGCGCGGTGTACCCGAGGCGGAACGCGAGGCGCGCGTGAAGCAAGCGCTGGCGATATGCGGGCTGCTTCCATTTCGCAGGTGGCCTATATCGGCGCTGAGCTTTGGGCAAAAAAAGCGGGTGACGGTGGCCAGCATGCTGGCGCTCAACCCGGATATATTAATATTGGATGAGCCTACCGCCGGGCAGGATTTTAAACATTACACAGAAATTATGCGGTTTTTGTGCGAATTGAACGCCAAAGGCATCACGGTGCTGCTGATTACGCACGATATGCACCTGATGCTCGAATATACGCCGCGCGCCATCGTGCTCAGCGAAGGGGAGCTGGTGTGCGATGCGCCCGCGAGCGAGGTGCTTACGGAGAGCGGCGTAATAGAGCGGGCCAATTTGCGGGAAACCAGCCTATATACATTGGCACAGCGGACCGGGCTGCAGGATGCCGCCGGGTTTGTGCAGTGCTTCATCGACCATGAAAGGTGGATGCGGCAGCAATGAAGATAAAGGTTTTTTCCTACAACACGCTGGATACCCCCATACACCACATGTCTGGGCTTTCCAAGTTTATCTGCTTTTTGCTGCTTACCTTCACGGTGATGTTTTCGTATGATATACGGGTTATACTGTGTATGCTGGTGTTTTCACTTTGGGTGCTGCGGCTTTCGCAAATACGGTTTTCGCAAATACGGCTGATGGTTATCTATGTGGCGGTATTCCTGCTGACCAATTTCGTGATATCCTATTTATTTGCGCCGGAGCAGGGCCCCGAAATTTATGGCGCAAAGCACATCATTACGGTGCTGTGGGGGCGCTATACCATCACCTGGGAGCAGCTGCTGTATCAGGGCACCAAAACGATGAAGTACGCTTCGGTGGTGCCGCTGGGGATTATATTCATGCTTACCACCAACCCCAGCGAGTTTGCCGCCGCGCTGGCCGGCGTGGGGTTAAGCTACAAGGTGGCCTATGCGGTAGCGCTTACGCTGCGCTATTTCCCCGATGTGCAGCGGGACTACAACGACATCAGCATGGCGCAGCAGGCGCGGGGGCTGGATATGTCAAAAAAGGCCAGCTTGGGCAGCCGCTTTAAAAACGCGCTGCTCATCATCATCCCCTTGATATTCTCCACGCTCGACAGGGTTGAGAGCATCTCCAACGCCATGGATTTGCGCGGATGGGGTAAGAATAAAAAGCGCACATGGTATGCGCGCCGCCGATTCAGCCGGCAGGATGTGGCGGGCATCGTCATTTCGGTATTGTTTTTTGCCGCCGGTATTTTGGTATCCGTGTTTATCAACCACAGCAGATTTTTTAACCCCTTTCAGTAGGGCTACTATGAAAGCAGGAGAATATAGCATTGAAAGAGAAACCAATATTGGTATTTCAAACCGACTTTACCTATAAAGAGGGCGCTGTTTGCGCCATGTACGGCGTGGTCAAAAGCGTGGATAGGAGCTTGGAAATCATCGACGGCACGCATGAGCTGCCGCAGTACGATATTTGGAGTGCCTCTTATCGTTTATATCAGTCCATGCCGTTTTGGCCCAAGGGCACTGTGTTCGTTTCGGTGGTGGACCCGGGCGTGGGCACCGCGCGCCGTGCCTGTGTGGCAAAAACCGCTGGCGGCTATTATGTAGTAACGCCGGATAACGGCGCGCTCACCCATGTAAAAAAAATGCTGGGCATTGCCGAGGTGCGTGAAATTGACGAGCGCATAAACCGTTTGCCATCTACCACGGGGGTATCGGTGTTTCATGGGCGGGATTTGTTTGGCTACTGCGCCGCGCGGCTGGCTTCAGGTGTCATCGATTATGCGGGGGTGGGCCCCGCATACCCGGTGGAGCAAATCGTAGAGCTACCCATTGCCGAGGCGCGCTTTGGCGAAGGCTGGGCAGAGGGTGTGTTTGAAATTGACGACCCCAATTTTGGCAACCTGTGGACGAATATACCGCTTGATGATTTTCAACGGGCGGGCTTTGCCTATGGGGATATGCCGCTGGTCACGGTCACGCACAGTGGTATACAGCGGTTTAAGGGCAGGGTGCTGTTTGAACGTTCCTTCGGCTATGCCGGCAAAGGGGATGTGATGCTATACAACAACGAACTGATGCGGGTGGCCATGGCGGTGACGCAGGGCGACCTCTGCCGTGCATACGAGCTATCCTTTGGGCCGGATTGGAGCATTCGGTTGGAGAAATGAGAGCCGGGCGTTGCTCTACAGCGAAGCGAAGGGGAGAGGGATGTGAATATGAACAGCATATTGGTTTTGCAAAGTGATTTTGGTTTGGAGGATGGCGCGGTGGCGGCTATGTATGGCGTGGCGCTGGAGGTGGATCCCGCGCTGCGGCTGTTTGACCTGACGCATGGCATTACGCCCTATAATATTTGGGAAGCTTCTTACCGGCTGTTCCAAACGGTGCAGTTTTGGCCAAAAAAAACGGTGTTCGTTTCGGTGGTGGATCCGGGCGTGGGTTCGGCGCGCAAAAGCGTGGTGGCCCGCACCGATAAAGGGCAATATATCGTGACGCCGGATAACGGCACGCTGACCCACCTCAAGTTATATGAGGGCATTTCGGAGGTGCGTCAAATCGACGCGCCGCGGCATATGCGGGGCGGCACCGGCGAAAGCTATACCTTCCATGGCCGGGATTTATACGCATGTGTGGGCGCCAAGCTGGCATCCGGCGCCATTGGCTTTGAGGATGTAGGCCCGGCGCTTACCGCGCGGGATATCGTGGAGCTGCCGGTGGGCGAGGTGCTTTGCTCCGCCGGGCGCGTGCGGGGCTCCATCGACATATTGGATGTGCGTTTCGGCAGCCTGTGGACGAATATTACCAAGGCGCAGTTCGACACGCTGGGTATATCCTTTGGCGAGCGGCTGGAGGTGAGGATTGTGCGGGGCGGCACTACCGTATACAACAATCGCGTCACCTATGGCCGCAGCTTTGCCGATGTGAGCCAGAGCGAAACCATCATCTACACCAATTCGCTATACCGCATGGCGCTGGCCATCAATCAGGGCAACTTCGCCAAGGCGTATTCGGTGGGAACCGGCCTGGAATGGGGTATAGAGTTTATAAAGCCGGATTGACCACACCGCACTGCGTTACGTTCCCAGTTCCATTATGAAATCGCATAACCTTGTTGTGGCGTTGGATCGCGCGATGAGCGCGATGGATTTGCGCATAAGCTCGGGCCGTTCCAAATTTGAAAACAGGAAGTACATGGACTCCTCTATGGAAAAGGTTTTGGAAACCTTTATCGCCGCGCCGTTGTTCAGCAAAAAATCGGAATTGCGTTCCTCCTGCCCGGGTATGGGGTTGACCAGTATCATGGGCAGCTTTTTTGCCATGGCTTCGGTGATGGTTAAGCCGCCGGGCTTGGTGATGATGCAGTCGGCGGCATCCATATATAGGTCGATATTATCTATAAAACCATATATCTTTATTGGATTTGTGGTTTGCAGCCGGCTGAGCTTGGCTTGGAGCTTGTCGTTCCTGCCGCAAACGCACACGATTTGCAAATCCGAAGCGACAGCGTCTATACGCGAAATCAGTTGAACCACATTGCCATACCCCATACTCCCGCTCATAACCAAAAGGGTTCTTCGTTGGGCGTCCAGGCCCAATTCGCGCCGCGCCTCCTGCGCCGCAATGCTTTTGGTGAATTTGGGGCTTATGGGGATGCCAAAGGGCAAAACGCGCGACCTGTCTATGCCTTTCTTCTCCGCCAAATATGTAAGCAAATCGCTGGCTACGACCATATACTCCACCATGGGCATATCGCCCCAGAAGGGGTGTATGGTGTAGTCGGTCACTATGCCGATTACGGGGACATTTAGCTGCCCCGATTGCTTCAGCTCATTCACCGCCATGGCGGCAAAGGGGTGTGTGCAGACGATGGCATCGGGAGTGAAGCCGTTGAAAAACTTGGCGAACCGCCGCAAAATCACATCGCTGAACGCGGTTATGAGGGATTTGTGGCTGTTCTCATCCAGCGCGTCATAGGCGCGCCGGTAGAACATGGAGGCGTATTTTGTGGAAAAAAGATACCCCTTATCCACCGTGTCGAACAGCAACTTGCTCGTGTATTCCAACAGGTCCACAACGGCGACCTCCGCGCCGCGGGCTGTCAGTTCATCCGCCATCGCCTTTGCCGTGGCATGGTGCCCGTAACCGGTGGTTATCGATAGTATCAATACCCTCATAGGAGTTCCTCTTTCTTTAACCCTTTGCCAGGATTATCGCTGATACCCGCGCCGCAATCCTGTATAAAAAAACATTTGGATTGCCGCCATTGCGGCTGCATAAATCAGCATTTTCGCTATATAAACCCGCAAATGCAACAAAACGTTCCAAATATAGGCGAATATTTATTATAATGGCAGAGTGCGGAACGGTTGTCAATAAAAACCGCGCGCGTTGCCAAGCTTTTCACAGTGAGCGGGAACGGCCAAATCGAGCGTGGTATGCAGGAATCAAGAAAAGAGAGAAGGAGCCGAAAAGAGAAAAGGAAGCGAAGTAAATAAGATAAATAAGAACTAAAATTGAATTTACCCCTTGCGCGTTATAAAGTAGTAGCAACGAAAGTATAAATAGGGCGATACTAGCGACATGCCCTGCGGCAGTTCTTCCCTCGGTTTTCTTGTTGGCGTATTCATGTAATGGTACATAGTCATTATCATTAAGAAGCGAATTGTAGCAAGGGGTTGACAAACATGATTGCACCCACCACAATCGACAGACAGACAGACAGACAGACAGACAGACAGACAGACAGACAGACAGACAGACAGACAGACAGACAGACGCTAGCTGCGTCTATTTGTGGTTCCATTAAAACGGAATATAGGATAAACAGGGCGTTTTTTGTGTAAAAGAAGCGTCCTTTTTTGAAATTATGTTTATATGTTTATTATATGGAGGGTGCGCACAAATGAAGAAATTTTTGGGGTTATTGTTAGCTTGCATTATGGTGTTAAGCTTGGTGAGCACAGCTTTGGCGTCTACTGCGGTGCCAAATGATGACGACTCGCTTACGACGGCGGTCAACACTCCCGAAGAGGAGCAGGCCCCCGGCGAGGAGCAAACTCCCGGCGAGGAACAGACCCCCGGCGAGGAACAAACGCCCGGCGAGGAGCAGACGCCCGAGGAGGGGCCTGATAGCGGCTTGCCCATCGCCCCCACGGGAATATCCCTCTTTGGCATCATGGGGGCGTTGCCAACCGTTGCGACTATGCAATACGTCGTCACGGCTATAGACACCGGCGGCCTCAGCCAAACCAGTTTCCCTGCTGGGTGGCGCTCGCTGGTCATCACCTTCAGTGAGGATATGAACACGGCCATATTGGGCAGTGTAACTTTAGATGGCAGGGGTAGCCCGATTTTGGGCGAACCGCAGTGGAGCAATGGCAACAAGACGGTCACATACCTGCTCACCAACCTTATACCAGGCGCCACCTATACCGTCACGATTTCCGGCTTTGTGGATGAAGACGGCGAAACAATGGTGGAGGATACAGGCCGCACATTTACTCAGGCGGCACCTGTTATGGACGGCAACTTACGATGGGCGATTCAAGCGCTCGTGAATAATACAAGTAATAATGGAGCGCTGATAAACCGCATCAGCACGAACAAGTACAACGTGGTTGCAGCGGGAGCTTTTGCTTATACGGAGCTGAAAACGAGCGTGTCGGCGGAATACGAGTCGATTCTGAACGACGCTGTCCATGGGGGCTTCAAAAACGGTGCAGAGTCGGTCGTAACAAGCTTTGTCACAGGAGACGATATTTACATCCAATTGTTCACCAGAAACTCTGTGCTCGCCACTCCGACCGTGCCCGGGGGGTGGCCCGCGGGTATGACAGCCCTCTCTCGGCTATACGCATCCTTCGCCTTGGAAACCGTCGCGGGCCAAGATTGGATCGAGAACGTCGAATTTGTAACCACGTCTACGGACTACTTTCTAAAGATTACCACAAACGCGCTCGCGCCCGCAGGCACGGCCTTTGGTGATATTCTCATCCACTCTTATCAGCAGAATGGGTTTACGAATGCGGCAGTCGGCGATATGCCCACTATGAAGATGCACGTACCGTTGCACTTCACGTTGACGAATCCACTCAAGCAAATACCGCAGATCACGTCCATCGGCAACCGGCTGCTTTCCAGCCGCTATGCCCCGGATGGCGCAGATTGGACCGAGGCACTGACCGATAAGCGGCAGATGGTTGGACCTGTTCTTGGCGGCAACGCCGCGCAGACGCGCACCGCAGCCGATGCGGCTGGCCCTGTGCTCACCGCCACATATGAGGATTATGACGCACTGGCGACAGAAGCAAGCCTTCTCGTGGCCGCGGAGGCAAGCAGCTCGGCCATCGATGTGAGCGAAAAAGTGCTCGTTCGGCTGGACATTACAGATGCAGGCGGCGCGATTTCCTCCGCCAACAATTTGGCGAGCCTGTATGATGTCGCGGTTACCGCAGGCGGCACCTATCTTGAATTTGAGGGCTTTGTTGAGCGGGATTATATAACGGCTGGCAGCCCAGCGTATTTCCTCCAGTTCAAACCCGTTAGCGGCATTGAATCGCTGGTGAGCGAAAGCGAAACAGTTAATCTGAAGTTCACCGTTACGGTGAAAAACCCGGAGTTGGCCGGGCTGACGGATATCGGCAGGGGATCCATCGCTTCCGGCGCGGTCCCGGTGACTATCGTCAATTCTACGGCGGGCCCAATCATCGCGGGCATACAATACATCGTCACGGGCGTAGATTTCACCAACAGCTCCGCTAGTTTCCCTGCCGGGTGGCGTTCGCTGGCCATCACCTTCAGCGAGGTGATGAACCCGGCCATAGCAGGCACTGTAACATTGGATGGCAATGGCAGCCCGATTTTGGGCACGCCTGTGTGGAGCAACGGCGGTAAGACTGTCACATACCCACTGGTCAATCTTATACCGAGCAGCACCTATACCGCCACGATTTCCGGCTTTGAGAGCGCGGGGGGCGAGCCAATGGCTGCGCCGGATACCGGCCGCACCTTTACTTCGGCGGCAGCTATCATGGAAAACAACCTGCGCTGGGCGCTCAACACGCTCGTGACAAGCGGGGCGTCAACACGTGTCATCACGAACCGATACGATGCGACTGCCACGGGAGATTTGGCCTATACGCCACTGAAAACGAGCGTGCCGGAGGAATATGAGTCGATTCTGAACGATGCCGTATACGGGGGCTTCAAAAACGGTGCAGGGTCGGTCGTTACCAGCTTTGACGCGGGAGATGAAATTTATATCCCGCTATTCAACAGAAACGGTGTAGACGGTGCTGGCCTGCCCGCGGGTGCAGTACCCCTCGATAGGGTAAAAGCATCCTTCGCGCTGGAAATCATCGCGGGGCAAGAGTGGATCAAGAGCGTCGAATTTGCGGTTCCGCCCGCAGGCTCCTATCCCGCCCTGAAGATTACCACAAAAACGGGCGCGCCCGAAGGCACGGCCTTTGGCGATATCCTCATTCACTCCTACCAGCAGTATGGCTTTACTGTCGCGGCCGTCGGCAATACCATGCCCACGATGAAGATGCATGTGCCGCTGCACTTCACGCTGGAGAACTCGGGCAACAAAATCCCGCAGATTACCTCCATCGGCGCCCGGCTGCTTTCCAGCCGCTATGCCCCGGATGGCGCAGATTGGACCGAGGCTCTGACCGACAAGCGGCAGATGGTCGGCCCTGCGACACCTGACTCTCAAAACCTCGTCGCGCCGACGCGCACCGCAGAAGATGCGGCTGGCTCTGTGCTCACCGCCAAATACGAGGATTATGACCCGCTGGATGAAACAGGCCTTGCCGTGGCCGCGGAGACAGATGGCTCGACACTCTTTGCGGGCGATGCGGAAAAGCTGCTCATCCGGCTGGATATCGCAAACCCCGGCGCTGCGCTCGATTTAGCGAGCCTGTATGATGTCACGGTTACGGGGGGCGGCAATCGTCTTATATTCGATGGCTTTGTGGAGCGGGATTATGTGCCATCCGGCAGCAAGGCGTACTTCATCCAGTTCAGGCCCGTTGATGATATTGCGGATTTGGTGCCGAGCGGCAACGAAACAGTGGGCCTGCAATTCACCCTTACGGCGAACGACTGGGAAGCGGCCGGGCTTGCGGATATCGGCAGAGAGTCCATCGATTCCGGCGTCATCGAAGTGACGATTGCGAATGAGGATTTTACCACCGTGATATGGGCGCCGACGACAGGCCGCATCGGCCAGCCGCTGGATTTGACGAATACAAAGCTGCGGACGACCTTTATCGATGGAAGCCCGCGGGTGGATTTGCCGGTCACGGCGGCTATGCTCACCGGGTTCAACAATATGCTCCTTACCGAGCAAACGGTCACGGTGACCGACCCCGTAAATTCCGGGCGTACGGCCACCTTTAAGATAACGCTTAAGTCGATTCCCGTACGGTTCGTATACCCGGCGGATACCCGCTTTGCGCTTTACGAGGGGCACGGGCCTGCCCAGCCCTGGACGACCTCTAACAACGCCCACAAGATACCACTTAACATTACCCCGCTGATGTCTAGCGGAACCATCACCGATATATATAATGGGAACCCCATTGCCTATACCTATGTGGAGCCCAATCCCGATGGCACTTATGACCTTTCGCCCACTACCACCACCGCCAACTCCCCAACGCCGGGGCTGTATAAGTATGCCATCCGAAACACTACGGCTACCCCCAGCAAATACTATAACCTCGATGTTTACGTTCTCATCACGGAAGAAAAGCTGACGAGTACGGCCGCGATTGCCGCAGGCGAGTTGGTTATCGACGCGCACCCCGGCATTGTAACCAGCGATGGGCACAACCAGCCAGCCCCCTCGCTGTTTGGCTCTGCCTCGAGGACAAGCGTCCAGATCATCTACACAGATGAACTTGGAGACGCGTTTATGCAGACGGAAGGCCTGCCGCATTATCCCGTTGGGGGCTACCCATCCCCCGCGTTTGTGAACTGGCCTCTGGAGGATGGCGTAACCGGCAAGCACAGGTATACTTCCGATGTGGAAATCGGCGACTTTTTAGAGGAATGGAGCACCAACACCCCTCATATGTACTATTACCAGACGGGCACATCCGCAGCGTATAGCCTGCCGGTCTATGCCGCGATATTCACGACTATCGACCTTAGCGGCTTGTCCTTCGAAGAGGCGGTAGCGGCCGTCCGCGCTGACGCGGAAGATAACGCCAAGCTCCGGGTGCTCGAGGGCGGCATGATGCACGGCAGCGAGGCTTCCTCCACAGAAGGCTGCCTTGCGATGATAACCGAGCTTTGCAACCCTTCTTATTGGAATACCGTTAAGGATGACCTGAATATCATCGTCTACCCCCGCAAAAACGCCGATGGCGCGTATGATAGCACCCGCACGATGAGGGTCCACGGCGATGTCGATGGCGACCGCGACGATTTGGCGCTGCAAACCGAGGGCGTCGCGCGCTATCACGAGATATATGATATGTTTATGCCGGAAATCGAGCTAAACCACCACGAGAATAATGGCGACTACTACTTCTACGGAGGGATTTTCCCAGAAGATGTGCAGATATTGGGCAGCTCCGTCATGGCCGCTGGCACTGATGTCGCAGCCGCCGGGCGCACTTTGGCGGAATACGCCATTGATCGGAACATAGCAAACGGGGTGCGTTCCTCCTTCTATTCCCCCTTCCACAACCCCGCAATGGGCACCAACTTCTTCGGGCTAAAGGGCGGCTTGGCCTTCCTGATGGAAGTGAAAGGGTTTATGGGCAGAAACTACTATGCAAGGCGCGTACACGCCCATGTGTCCTCCGCCAAGGGGCTTATTGAAGGAGCCATCGCCGATAAGGACACCTTCCTTCCCCTGGTCGCGGCCAGAAGGGCATGGTTTGTTTCCAACGGCGCCATTTACGATACGACCGACCTCATTACCCTGAGGCTTGGAAACACCGTATTTTTAAAAACCACTGATGCCACCCAGCTGGGCTTTGCCGGCACGCGCCTAAGCCCCGAAACCAAAACCACGAACATCGCTATCACGGCCAGCAAAACCCGCGTGAAGCCCACCGCCTATTTTGTGGAAAAAGCCTATGTCGAAGCGGCAGGCCCAGACACAATAAGCCATACCTCCTTAAAAGCAATTTTCGACGCCCACGGCATAGAGTATGCCTTTAAGGACCCGGGCTACACAGCCGAGCTAAGGCAGCTCTACGCAGTCACCGTTGGTGTTACTGGCATCTCCGAAGCGATCCTCGATGCCGACCTTAGGGAGAAGGCAGAGAAAACCTTCGATGAGGGCGTGTATGTAATACCGATGAATCAGCTCAACAGCCAGGTTGTCGCCTACCTCCTCGAGCAGGATGTAAAACCCATGTACGACAGCGGGGCCGACGGGCCGATGTTCTCCACACTCTACCAGCGCGGCTATTTTGGCACGATAGCCAGCGGCGGCAACATGCCCATTTATCACTACGTAGAGGACCTCGACACAACGAAGCCGACGGTAGCGAGCGTGAGCCCGACCGGCACGGGCGTGGCAGTGGGCACAGCTTCGCTCGCAATCACCTTTGATAAGGAGATGGACACCGCCACAGCCGGCACAGTGACGCTCTCTGGTGACGTAACAGCCACAACCCCTGTTTGGAGCAACGAAAACAAGACGGTGACCTACACGCTGAGCACATTGGCTGCCAGCACGACTTACACCGTCACGATATCCGGCTTTAAGGATGCGACAATATCCGGCAATGAGATGGACGAGGATGCCACAAACACATTTACGACGGCCGCGGCGCCTGACACAACGAAGCCGACGGTAGCGAGCGTGAGCCCGACCGGCACGGGCGTGGCGATCAGTACAACGTCGCTTGCAATCACCTTTAACGAGGCGATGGACACCGCCACAGCCGGTACAGTGACGCTCTCGGGCGGCGTAACAGCCACAACCCCTGTTTGGAGCAACGAAAATAAGACGGTGACCTACACGCTGAGCACATTGGCTGCCAGCACGACTTACACCGTCACGATATCCGACTTTGAGGATGCGGCGGGCAACACGATGGACACGGACGCTACAAACACCTTTGCAACGGCCGCGGCACCCGACACAACGAAGCCGACGGTAGCGAGCGTGACTCCCTCCGGCACGGGCGTGGCGATTAGCACATCGTCGCTTGCAATCACCTTTGACGAGGCGATGGACACCGCTACAGCCGGCACAGTGACCCTCTCTGGTGGCGTAACAGCCACAACCCCTGTTTGGAGCAACGAAAACAAGACGGTAACCTACACGCTGAGCACATTGGCTGCCAGCACGACTTACACCGTCACGATATCCGGCTTTGAGGATGCGGCGGGCAACACGATAGACACGGACGCCACAAACACATTTACGACGGCCGCGCCAGCCAGTAAAACGAATGTAGACAGCACGATTACATTCGGGTCCTCGACCGTTACATATGATGGAACGCCGCAAGGGCTTACGGCTACCAGCACCGATTTGACAGGCGGTTCCTTCACCTATAGCTATGTTGGCACGGGCAGCACGAGTTACCCGCAAAGCAGCACCGCGCCCACCAACGCGGGCACTTATACGGCCACGGCCGCGTATAACAGCCCTACCGCAGTGGGAACAAAAACAGCCGCGCTTACGATTTCCCCGGTGCTGCTGACCAGCCCGAGCTTGGCAACCATAACCAAGCCCTACGATGGCACGACGAACGCAACGGTTTCCGTCACGAGCGTGACAGGCTTGGTGGGGGCAGACAGCTCGGCAACGCTTAGCGCAACGGGTACATATGCCGATAAATTTGTGGGAACGGGTAAACCCGTCAACTTAACCGGGTGGACGCTTTCGGGCGCTTTGGCGAGCAACTATACCATGAGCGCACTCCCGTCGACAGCTACGGGCGCCATTACGACCGCATCGCAAACGATAAGCAACCTGCCCACGGCCCAAACCCTGACAGTTGGTCAAACGCTTAACGTGGCTACGCTCGGCATTACGGCGAGCGGCGGCGGCGCACTCAGCTTTGCGCTAGATAGACAAACCGCCTCGGGTGCGAGCCTTGGCGGAACTATTTTGGCAGCAGGGACGACCGCCCCCAACGCGGTGACGATAGCGGTCACGGGCGCGGCCGTTAATTTGGGCGGCAGCGGCGATCCCGAGTATGCCGGCACGAGTACGCAGACCTTTATCGTGAACATCGTGGATAAAACCGATGTAACCAGCAGAATTACCTTCAACAACGGCAACAGGGCGTATACCGGCAGCGAGCAGGAATGGGCCACGGCAACGATAACGGGCACCGGCATTGGCACCGGCGCATGGACGTATCTCTATGTGCCCAACGGCGGCAACGCCAGCCTGGGGGGCAGCAGCAAACCGCTCACCGCCGGGACTTATACCGTTACGGCAACCTGGGAGAGCGCCACACACAGGGGGAGCAAGCAGGCGACATTTACAATCAATAAAAAAGTGCCTGTTTTAAGCGACTTAAATTACAGCATCCCCACCGGGGACGTGTAT
>JAISKB010000021.1 GCA_031261085.1 Christensenellaceae bacterium | reverse complement strand
CTGTTGGCTCAGCGCCATCGTGATGGCCGCCGTCAGCGTCGTCTTACCGTGATCTACGTGCCCGATCGTCCCAATGTTTACATGCGGTTTCGTCCGCTCAAATTTTGCCTTTGCCATTGAAAACTCCTCCTAAAATAGCGCTTGTCTTTTGGGGGACCGCCCTCTTCCCGCATGGAAACGGGACACGCCGACGGATCGGCATTTGGAGCGGGTGATGGGAATCGAACCCACATTATCGGCTTGGGAAGCCGACGCTCTGCCACTGAGCTACACCCGCGTAGCCGCAGTGCGGTTTAAACGAAAGCAGGTCACCTTAAAGTACAGCACAACTATTCTAATGCAGACGGGCATTTTTGTCAACAACCAGCAGGCTTTTTCACGTTGCGTTTATTAAAAACCTTGTTGCGCGCCGCAAAGCGGAAGGTTTGGCGCGGCGTTTAAGTCAAAGCCGCTGTATTCCCCGCAAAGCAGCGCATAATGCCCCGCGCAGGCTATCATGGCCGCGTTATCGGTGCAATAGCGAAAATCGGGGCAGCAAAAGCGGAGCCCGGCGGCGGCGCAGGCTTCTTCGAGCAGTGCGCGCAGGTAGCGGTTGGCCGAAACGCCCCCCGCCAGGGCCAGCGTTTTGGAGCCCTGCCTTAGCGCGCCCTGCACGGCTTTATTGGTGAGCGTTTTGCATACCGCGTGCTGAAAGGCTGCCGCTACCGATGCTTTATCCGGCAGATCTCCCTTTTGCCCGGCATTGTGCAGCAGGTTCACCACCGCTGTCTTTAGGCCCGAAAAGCTCATGTCCAGCGTGGGGCCCTCATTAAAGGCGGCGTGCAACGGATATTTTGCCGCGTCTCCCGTCAAAGCCAATTCCTCCAGCGCGGGCCCGCCCGGGTACGGCAGCCCCAGCGCGCGCGCCACCTTATCGAATGCTTCCCCCGCCGCGTCATCCCGGGTGCGCCCCAGCAGGGTAAACCTGTCGTAGCTTTCTACCGCTACGATATGGCTGTGCCCGCCGCTGGCCACCAGGCAGGTGAAGGGCGGCTGCAAATCGGGGTATGTCAAATAGTTGGCCGCGATATGCCCGGCCAGGTGGTTGACCCCCACCAGCGGCAGCTCCTGCGCAAACGCCAGGCCCTTGGCATAGCTTACGCCCACCAGCAGCGCGCCCACCAGCCCCGGGCCGCAGGTGACCGCAATGGCCGAAAGGTCGGTTAACCGCACGCCCGCCTCGCGCAGGGCGGCCGCACACACCTCGCCCATGCGCTCCACATGGCTGCGGGAAGCAAGCTCCGGCACTACGCCACCATACTTGCGGTGTAGGGGTATTTGCGTGTGCACCGCCATAGACAGCACCTCCCGCCCGCCCCTGAGCACGCTGGCGGCGGTTTCGTCGCAGGAGGTTTCTATGCCCAGCAGCAGCGCGCTTGGGTTTTGTCGATATGCCTCGGCCGCCTGCCGCGCGCTCGTCAGGTAGCTCATGCGGGGATGCCCTTCAGCCGCTTGCCGCGCGCCGCGAGCGCCCCGCACAAAACGGCCAGCGCGCCCAGCGAAAGCAGCACAAAGCGGGCAATGATGCCGCTGAACAGCTCCAGCGGGCAGATGCGTATCATGCGGCAGGTGGCATATTCCATCAGCCACAGGTCGTTGGTGAAAAACAGGCGGTGGAACATGGTCCAAAAGCCGTTAAAATCCAGCAGCGCATAGGCGCCCAAGCCCAGCACCGCCATGCCGAAGATGCCCAGCGCCCACCAAAAGGCCTGCACCACGGCCTGCGCCGCGGGCCGCTTTGCGAGCAAGGCCGCGCCCAGCAGCAGTATCAGCGCCGCAAAGCCAATGTATTCCACGAGGCAAAACGCCTGATACAGCCCCCGCACATCCACCATATGGTCGATTTCCTGCTGGTTAAACATCTCTACAGGCTGGCCCAGCTCGGTTACGGTAAGCTGAATCGAGGACTCCCGCCCCTCCATATAGCCTATCATCTTCATCATGGCGTTGGTGCAGTCCTCGGCGGAGATGCCGATTTGCGCCTGCATGTCGTAGCGCTCATAAAGCTTGGCGAAATATGCCCGGTCGTTGATGGTAAGCCGGAGCATCCCCACGAGTATGGCGAGTATGCCCAATAAAAAACCCAGTATGCAGAGGAAAGAGATTTTTTTATGCTTCATTATATTTTATCCATCCTGTCGATATGGTTTATCCACCCTATCAATCGATAAATTCATAATATTTTATCCACCTTATCGATTGCCAAATTCATATCCGCTAATTGCGGGGCAGCGCGCCCAAGGCGCTGTCCAGCGCGCGGATGGCCCTGCCCTCCAACTGCGGGTGCCCCAGCGTCAGCAGCCGCGCCGCGCGCTCTCGGGGCTGGGCGTTTAGCGCAACCAGCGCGGTAAACAGCACATGATCGTGGTCGCTGGCCAGCCCGCATTGGGCCTTGGGCAGCGCGGCGGCATAGGCCCCCAGCGTATCGTAGCGCAGCTGCGCGCGGCAGTTGATGAGCTGCCTGCCCACCAGCAGCACGCGGTAGGTTTCGGCGGCGGCGCAGAGGCTTTCCTTCTCTACATCCACCGAAAACAGCGATGCTTCGGCGGCGTCATCCCCGCCCCGCGGCTTTAAGGTATCGAGGGGGGCTATGGCATAAAACCCCACCGTGATTACGCGGGTGCGCAAATCCCTGTTCGGCGCGCCGAATGCCGCCGTTTGGCGCAGCGTCAGCCCCGTTACGCCGGTTTCTTCCTGCAGCTCCCGCGCAGCGGCCTGATGCAGCTCTTCTTCCATATTAATAAAGCCGCCGGGCAGCGCATAGCGGCCGATATCCGGGTGGTTGGCCCTGCGCACCAGCAGCACCGACAGGCAAAGCTCCCGCTCGGCCTTCAGCAGGGTAAACACCGCGGTATCGGCGGTGACCGATGGATGCGGGTACGCGAGCGGGTCATAGGCATCCAAAAACTGTTGCAGGGTTTGCCCCTGCGCGTTGCGCGTTTGCTCCATGTGCGTAAAGCCGCCTTTCTTTGACAATAGAGGTAATGTTCCGTGATAGTATAACATAAAAATAAGGAAGAATGTAGGCATTTTAGGTCGGGAGGGCAATGGCTATGCAGAGCAAGATCATTCCGCTCACGGGCCCGGGCGGGCGCGGCACAGTAACGGTAAAATCGGATAACGGGCAGGCGGCGGCCGAAACCAAGCCGCCCATCACGGGCGGGCTATGGCTGGTGGGCGAGGGCGGCGAGGTGCAAAGGGCCGGGAACAGCAGCTTTGCGCTAAGCTTTGCGCCGGTGGCCGCGCTGGTATACGAGGGCGGCGAATTTTCGCTCGGCGGCGGGTTTGGCGGGCGGGACGCCCTGCGCGCGCGCGCCAGCCGCGATATCCGCATCGCCTGTATGGCGGGGGAGGCGCCCCGCGCCCCCAAAGCGAGGGCGGCACAAAGCGCTGCGGTGGAACCCGCGTTTGCGCAAAAGGAAGCGGCGCCCATATTTGCGCAAAAGGAACCGGGAAGGGCGGCGTCCCCCGCGCCGATGGTGCGGCAGGTACAGCCCGCGCAGCCGGTGCAGCGCGCAAAGCCCAACGCGGGCGCCCCGGAACCGCCCCGCGCGCGCAGCGAGGAGCTGCTCGCCATACTGCGCAAGGCCGAGGAGCTGTTCGACGCGGATGCGGCTGGCGGCGCGGCGGAGGGAACCGGCATACCCCAGCCCCTGCGCAACCCCTTCCCGCAGGCATTCCCGGGCGCGCGGTGGCAGCGGGTGGGCTACCCCGGCACCCAGCGCTACTACCTGGCCGGGGAAACCGTGCAGCGGGGCGTGCGCTATGCCCTATATGCATTGCCCGGGGAATATGCGCCGGTACCCCCCAAGGGCGGGTTTCGCCGGTTTTTGCGCGCCAGCGATGGCAGCGGGTATTGGATCCGCATGATGCGCAAGCAATAGCCGCGTCTAAAACCACAATATATGCTATCCAGGGCGGCAACGGCCACAATTGACGAAACTTTCTTAAAAAACCCGAATTATAAGGCGTTTTTTTGATTGACAGGAAGAACCAGGTTGTGGTAGATTAATGAAGACCCCCTTGAGGGGGTTTCTTTAGGTGTGAAATTTTGTTTTCGGGGTGCAAGGCATCACCGTTTACATGTAGGAGGAAGAAAATCATGCGCGTTAAAGTTACGTTGGCCTGCACCGAATGCAAGCAGAGGAATTACAATACCTTTAAAAACAAAAAGAACGACCCGGATCGTATCGAGTTTTCCAAGTATTGCCGCTTCTGCCGCAAGCACACGATTCACCGTGAATCCAAATAACCCGAAAGAGGTGCACGCAAATGGCTAACGATAAAAAAGAGAGCAAGGCTGGCCGCGGCAGGCGGTTTTTTAAAGAGGTTGCCGGCGAGGTCAAGAAGCTTTCTTGGCCCAGCAAGAAAGAACTGATCTCCTACACCATCACGGTTGTGGCGTTTATCCTGTTGCTGGGCGCCATGATTTATGTGCTGGATTTAGCGTTTGGCAGCGGCCTGGGGCTGCTCGCCAAACTTTAAGCAAAAAGGAGTCCTCATGGGCGAAGAAGCCAAATGGTATGTTGTGCATACCTATTCGGGTTACGAAAACAAAGTAAAAGAAGACCTTGAAAAAACCGTCGAAAACCGCAGCCTGCAGGATATGATACTCGAAATCAAGTATCCTACCGAAGAGGTTGTAGAGATTAAGGACGGCAAGCGCAAGGTGTATCAGCGCAAGGTATACCCGGGGTATGTCATGATTAAGATGTTCATGAACGATAAAACCTGGTATGTTGTGCGCAATACGCGCGGGGTCACCGGCTTTGTGGGGCCCGGCAGCAAACCCATCCCGCTGGCCGATGAAGAAGTGACCGCCATGGGCGTGGAGCACATCCCCATCGAGCTGGATATCGAGGTGGGCGAAAACGTGCGCGTCGTGAGCGGCCCGCTCGAAAACTTCATAGGCACGGTGGAAGCATTGGATTCGGAGCGGCAGAAGGTGCGGCTCACGGTTTCGATGTTTGGCCGCAGCACGCCCGTGGAGCTCGACTATATCGAAATACAAAAATTGTAATAAAAATAGTTTTGAGGGCGGGGTTCCTCGCCCAAAATTGTATGTTGCCCCTTTGGGGTTTACATAGTGGGAGGCCATAAACAGCCGCTCGCACCACATTTTTTAAAGGAGTTTTTCACAATGGCAAAGAAGATCACCGGCTACATTAAGCTGCAGATCCCCGCCGCCAAGGCGACGCCCGCGCCGCCGGTAGGCCCCGCGCTGGGCCAGCATGGCGTAAACATCATGGGTTTCTGCAAAGAGTTCAACGAAAAAACCGCCAACCAGGCGGGCCTGATCATCCCGGTCGTCATCACCGTCTATCAGGATCGTTCCTTCACCTTCATCACCAAAACGCCGCCCGCCCCGGTACTCATCAAAAGGGCCTGCGGCATCGAAAGCGCCAGCGGCCGGCCCAACAGCCAAAAGGTGGCCAACATCACCAAGGCGCAGGTGCGTGAAATCGCGGAGCAGAAGATGCCGGACCTCAACGCGGCCAGCATCGAAGCAGCCATAAGCATGATTGCCGGCACGGCCCGTTCTATGGGCATCGTGGTGGTAGACTAAGAAGGAGGAGCTATTATTATGAAACACGGTAAAAAATATCAAGATAGCGTAAAATCCTTCGATAGGCAAAAGCTATACGACCCCCGCGAAGGCCTCGAAGCCGTATTGGCAACTGCCAAGGCGAAGTTCGATGAGTCCGTCGAAGTTTCGGCCCGCCTGGGCGTAGACCCCCGCCATGCCGACCAGCAGGTGCGCGGCGCGGTGGTATTGCCGCACGGCACGGGTAAAAAGGTGCGCGTACTGGTGTTTGCCAAGGGCGACAAGGCCAAAGAAGCGCAGGATGCCGGCGCCGAGTTTGTGGGCGATGAGGATTTAATCAAAAAGATTCAGACCGAAAACTGGTTTGGGTTTGATGTGTGCGTAGCCACCCCGGATATGATGGGTCTGGTGGGCCGCATCGCGCGGGTGTTGGGCCCCAAGGGCCTTATGCCTAACCCCAAGAGCGGCACCGTCACCGCGGATGTCGCCAAGGCGATTGCGGATATCAAGGCCGGTAAGGTGGAATATCGCGTAGATAAAACCTCCATCGTGCATGTGCCGGTGGGCAAGGTTTCCTTCGGGGTCGATAAGCTCGAGGAAAACCTAAACACCCTTATGGATGCCATCGTAAAGGCCAAGCCTTCGGCCGCCAAGGGCACCTACATCAAAAGCCTGGTGCTCTCCACCACGATGGGCCCCGGCGTTAAGTTCAACGCGCTCAAGTTTTAACAATTGGTTGACAACCACGGAGCAGTCTGATAGACTACTCCGTGGTATCAAAGTTGCCAAAGACAGCCGGTTGCCGCACGCGGCGTAAATCCTGCCGAGGTGATAACATACGCTGTATAGGCGCTGTTTCATCCTTTGTCGTTTGGCGAAGGATTTTATTTTTAAGGAGGTGAAACCAATATGGCAAACATCAAGAACATCGAGATGAAGGCCAACCAGGTCGCCCAGGTACAAGAAAAGCTGAAGAAGGCGCAAACGGTGGTCGTGTTCGATTATCGCGGCCTCACCGTCGAAGAGGTCTCCGCGCTGCGCGTGGAAGCCCGCAAGCAGGGCGTAGAATATGTGGTGCTCAAAAACGCCATCGTAGAGCGCGCCGCCAAGGCCGCCGAGCTGGGCGATGCGTTCTTCGACTATCTCAAAGGCCCTTCCGCATTTGCGTTTGGCTATGACGATGCCGTCATACCGGCCAAAATCATCAAGGACGCCATCAAGAAGTACAAAAAGTGCGAAATCAAGGGCGGCCTTATCAACGGCGTTGTAACCGATGCCGCCGGTATGGAAACCCTGGCCGATCTGCCCTCCCGCGAGGTGCTTATCTCCCGGTTGCTGGGCAGCATGATGTCCCCGCTTTCGGGCCTGGCCATCGTACTGGATCAAGTGGCCAAAAAGAACGGCGCGCCCGAAGCCGCGCAGGAAGCATAACCAACCCGACCAACTACAAATACCTATTAGGAGGATATTACAATGACTAAAGAAGCATTTATTGAAGAAATTAAGAAGCTTACCGTTTTGGAGCTGGCCGAGCTGGTGAAGGCCGTTGAAGAAGAATTTGGCGTTTCCGCCGCCGCCGCCGCGGTTGCCGTAGCCGGCCCCGCCGTTGCCGCCGAAGCCGCCGAAGAAAAGACCGAGTTCGACGTAATCCTAAAGGCCGCCGGCGCCGAAAAGATCAAGGTCATCAAGGCCGTGCGCGAGCTGACCGGCCTGGGCCTGAAAGAAGCCAAGGAGCTCGTCGACAGCGCGCCCAAGCCCCTCAAAGAAGGCGTACCGCAAGACGAGGCCGACAAAATCGCCGCTGCCTTCAAAGAGGTTGGCGCCGAAATCGAAATCAAATAGTTTGCTGGGGCGCTATGCCCTTAAAAACCCCTGTGGTTTTAAAGGCGCACCATATGGTGCGCCTTTTTGTATGGCGGTCTACCCCCGCGGGGCCGGGGATGAAAATCCCCCCAAATATGATATAATACCCCTATGCTTACGATTGAGGATTTGCAGGAGAGCGGCCTAAAAATCGCGGTGGATAAAACCGGGTTCTGCTATGGGCAGGACGCGGTGCTGCTGGCGCGCTTCACCAAGCTGGCGCGCGGGAGCACACTGCTCGATTTGGGCTGCGGCTGCGGCATACTCTCGATTTTACTGCAAAGCCGCTTTTCGGCACGGGTCACGGCGGTGGATGTGCAGCCGAGGCCCTGCGAACTGCTCGAGGAATCCGCACGGAGGAACGGTCAACCCATACGGGTGCTGTGCGCCGACCTTCGCGCGCTTTATCCCGCGCCGGGCTGCGAGGCGTTCGACACGGCGGTATGCAACCCGCCCTACCACAGGACGGGCACGCGCAGCCCCAACGCCGCGCGGCGGGTGAGCACCCATCAGGATGCGTGCGACATCGCGGAGGTGGCGCGCTGCGCCGCGCGCATGCTCAAAAACGGCGGCAGGCTCACCCTGTGTTACCCGGCCCCCGCTTTGGCCGCCTGCTTTGCGGCGCTGGTGAACGAGGGCCTTGCGCCCAAGCGCCTGCAGCTGGTTTGCGCGGCGGGCAAGCCGCCCTACCTGGCGCTGATAGAGGCGCGCAAGGGCGGCGGCGAAGGCCTGCTGTTTGAGGACACCATAGTTTTATAAAAGCGAGGCAATATGCTAAAACCCAAACTGTACCTCTGCCCCACTCCCATCGGCAATATGGAGGATATCACCCTGCGCGCCATACGCGTGCTGCGCGAATGCGCCGCCGTCTATTGCGAGGATACCCGGCGCGCTTCGGTGCTGCTAAAGCAGCTCGATATACAAAAGCCCCGCGTTTCGTGCCACGCGCACAACGAGATGCAGCGCGCGCAGGAAATCGCGGAGCGAATTGACGCGGGGGAGGCCATCGCTTATGCGAGCGATGCGGGTATGCCGGGCATTTCCGACCCGGGCGAACGGCTGGTGGCATACTGTATCGCGCACGATGTTCCGTTTGAAATCCTGCCCGGCGCCTCCGCCAGCCTTACGGCGCTGGTATATAGCGGGCTCCCCACGGCGGAAGCGTGCTTTGCGGGCTTTTTGCCCCGCAACGGCAAGGCGCGCAAGGATGCCCTCGCCCGGCTGGGGCGGCAGCAGGGCACGGTCATCCTATACGAAAGCCCGCTGCGCATAGCCGATACCGCCGCCGCGCTGTATGCCGCGTGGGGCGAGCGCCCCGCCGTGCTGGTGCGGGAGCTGACCAAGGTATATGAAGAAGCGGTGCGCACCACGCTGGGCGGCTTGGCCGAAGCCTATGCGCAAACGCCCCCCAGGGGGGAATGCGTGCTGCTGGTGCGCGGGCGCGGGGCCGAAACCGGCGAGCTCGACCTGGACGCCACGCTGCTGCGCCTGCTGCGGGGGGGCGCAAGCGCCAAGGATGCCGCCAAAGAAGCGGCCGATGTGCTGGATCTGCCCAAAAACGCGGCTTACAAGCGCGCGCTGGAGCTAAAGCAGGGCGAAACGCCCGGCCTATAGCCAGGGCGCAGTTGCCAAATATCGGGATATTTGGTACACTCATTGGGTATGTTAATACATAATTCATTTAGGAAGTGGCAGCCATGCAAAGCAAAAAAACCTATTACATCACCACGCCCATCTATTACCCCAGCGACAAGCTGCACATCGGCCACAGCTATACCACCGTGGCGGCGGACGCCATTGCGCGCTATAAGCGCATGACGGGCTATGATGTGTTTTTTTTGACCGGGTCGGATGAGCATGGCCAAAAGATCGAGCGCAAGGCCAAAGAAAGGGGCATCACCCCCAAGCAGTATGTAGATGAGATCGTAAGCAGCTTTAAAGACCTGTGGAAGCTGATGGATGTCAGCTACGATAAGTTTATCCGCACCACCGATGGCTATCACGAAAAGGCGGTGCAGGGCATATTCCGCCAGCTGTACGAGCAGGGCGACATCTATAAATCGAGCTATGAGGGGCACTATTGCACCCCCTGCGAAAGCTTTTGGCTGGAGCGTCAGCTGGCAAACGGCTGCTGCCCGGACTGCGGCCGCCCCACCGAGCTGGTGCGGGAGGAGAGCTACTTCTTTAAGGTGAGCAAATACGCGCCCGCTCTCATAGAGCACATTCAGGCGCACCCCGAATTCATACAGCCCCCCAGCCGCGCCCACGAGATGCTCAACAACTTTTTGCTGCCCGGGCTGGAGGATTTGTGCGTATCCCGCACGACGTTCACCTGGGGCATCCCGGTGGATTTTGACCCCAAGCATGTGGTGTATGTGTGGCTGGATGCGCTTTCCAACTATATCTCCGCGCTGGGCTATGGGCAGGAGGACTCCGCCGATTTCGACCGCTACTGGCCCGCCGATGTGCATCTGGTTGGCAAGGAGATCGTGCGGTTCCATACCATTATATGGCCCATCATGCTGATGGCGCTCAAGCTGCCTTTGCCCAAGCAGGTGTTTGGCCACGGCTGGCTGGTGCTGGACGGCGGCAAAATGAGCAAATCGAAGGGCAACGTGGTGGACCCTGTAAAGCTGATTGCCCGCTATGGCGTGGATGCCATACGCTATTTTCTGCTGCGGGAGGTTCCCTTCGGCAGCGACGGCGTGTTCTCCAACGAAGCGCTGATATACCGCATCAATTCAGACCTGGCCAACGACCTGGGCAACCTGCTTTCCCGCACGGTGGCCATGACCGAAAAATACTTTGACGGCGTGCTCCCCGCGCCCGCCGCGCCCGTGGCAGGCGAGGATGACGCGCTGCTCGCGCAGGCCCGGGCGCTGCCCGCCAAGGTGGAAGCCTGTATGGAAAAGCTGCTGCTGCCCGAAGCGCTGGAAGCCATATTCGCGCTGATTTCCAGCTGCAACAAATATATCGATATCACCCAGCCCTGGCTGCTGGCCAAAGAGGAAAGCAGCCGCGCCCGCTTGGGTACCGTGCTGTATCATTTGGCCGAGTGCCTGCGCTTTGCCGGCGTCATGCTCCAGCCCTATTTGCCCAACACCGCCCCGCGGCTGTTTGAGCAGCTGGGCGTACCTGTGGGCGCGCTGACCGATGCGCTCGCGCTTTGCTTTGGCGACCTGCCTGTGGGTACGAAGGTGCATAAGGGCGAGGCGCTGTTCCCCCGCATCGATGTGCAGGCCGAGCTGCAGGCGCTCGAGGCGGAAGCCCTTGCGCAGCAGGCGGAGGCCGAGCAGGCGCCCGAAGCGACGGTTCCCGCGGCGCCCCCAGAGCCGCAAGCGCCCGCGTATATCGAGTTCCCCGATTTTGAAAAGGTACAGCTGCGCGTATGCCGGGTGCTCGCCTGCGAGCCGGTGCCCAAAAGCGAAAAGCTGCTCCAGTTCACGCTGGATGCGGGGGAGAGCGAGCCCCGCACCATACTCTCGGGCATCCGCAAATGGTATGAAAACCCCGAAGCGCTGGTGGGCAAAAATGTGATTGCGGTACTCAACCTAAGGCCCCGCAAGATGTGCGGCATCGAAAGCCAGGGCATGCTGCTTTCGGCCATCACCGGCGAAGGGGCGGAGGAAACGCTCTCGCTGCTCACCACGCTATGCGGCGATTTCCCCGGCGGCAGCGAGGTGGGGTAAACCCTGCGGCAGGGGCAGGTAACAGGTTCGCATGGCGGGAAGGGTGTTTTCATATTTGTACAACAAAAAAGTGGCAAAAGCCACTTTTTTATATCGTTACCCAACCTTTATAATGAATATCGTGGGGGTCAGCCCGCCCGCGTCGGTGCGCTGCTGTGAGATCAGCTTCAGGTTTGGCCGCTCGCGGATCAGGCTTTTGAGCAGCGTATATTCCATGGTATATAAAATGGCTATGCCGCCCCGCTTAACCCAAAGCGGGAGTCTGTTTAACAGCTCGGCATACAAGCGCAGGTTGTTGTTGTGGCTGCCCACCCGGTTGCCGAAGGGCAGGTTGGCGAGCACCTCATCGTAGGGGCGCTCCGCCTCGAAGCGCAGGCAGTCGTTCACGATAAACCGGGCGCCGGTTTGGGCGTGCTGCTCGTTGGCGCGGGCAATTTCGATGGCGGCATGGGCGATGTCCACCCCCGTGAGCGAGGCGCAGGGCGTCACCTGGGCGCGCTCAAACAAAAACGCGCCGCTGCCGCAGCAAGGGTCCAGCACGCGGGCGTTGGGCGTTAAATACCCCCGCGCGCTGCGCAGCACCGCCGCCGCTGTAACCGGGTGCATGCTGGCGGGCAGCGCGCCCACGCGGTAGTCAAACCGATGATCCAATAGGGTATACAGCTTAACATATAGGTTGGCGCTGCCGTTTTGCCGCAGCACCACGCGGAGCTCCGCCTCATAATCGCCGGGCGCGTTGGTAAGCAGGCTGTCGTCTATTCCCCGGGCAATATCCCGGCTCAGCTTGCCGCGGTCCAAAGGGGGCTGGTGCCCCGGCTCGCTTTCGGTGCGTATTTCGATGCGGTAGCCAAATGGCGGCGGCCCGCTATGGCAGGCGGGGAGCAGCTTGTGAAAAAACGCGCGGGCTTTTTCGGCTATCACCTGCGGCTGCGGGGCGATGCTTGCCGCCGCCGGGAACAGCGCTTCAAAAAAACTGCGCGCCGCAAACAGCTTGGCCACATCCTGCGTGTGCACCCGTATGGAGGAAGAATGGATTGCCGCCGGACGTATGCCCAGCGCGGTCAGCTCAAAGGCGAGGGAATCCGCCAGCTTGCTTGGCGTAAGCAGCTCGATTTCGTAGGGGCAGGGCAATTGCGTGAAGGTATGCTTGGGCAGCGCGATAAACCGTTTGCGCGCGGTGCGCAGCGCGTCGGTTTCCTCCTGCACATGCCGCTCCTCGGCGGCGCTGGCGGCGGGGGCTACCGCATACGTTTTTAGCGCGGCCTCGGCAGCTTCCCCGCCCAGTGCGCCCAGCGCCAATAGTTGCGAGGGGCGCACAAAGCGCTGCGTTTCCTGCTTTAGCGCTTGGCAAAGCGCCGGGGCATCCGCCTCGCAGCCCAGCGCGCCGGCCAGCCGCGCCGCGTTTTTGCGCAGCTTGGGGGCTTCGGCCAATATAGCCTGCCGCAGCGGCGCGCGGCTTTCGCCCAGGGCGGCGTTGAGCTTTTGTTTATATTCCAGGCGTTTGGCGCACCGGCACAAAAAAGCGCAGGCCGCTATGTGGCCCTCCTGCGCAAACAGCTCCCACGCCGCGTCAAAGGCGGCGGCGTGGTTCTCCATCAAATTTTCGGCCCCGTTGGGCTGGGCCAGCGCCCTGTCCACCTGTTCTTTTGTAAAGTTCGCCATGGCGTTATCCTTTCACGAAGCCGCAGATTACATCGAGCACTTCGTCGGTGCCGTCGGCGCGCGTGTCGGCCTGCATGGCGGATATAAACGCGAGCCGGTTCTCATATAGCGAAAGCAGCGTATCCGCCAGCTTCTGCGGCGTCATTTCCTCCTGCGCCAGTGTGAGCGCATACCCCCTGCGGCTAAAGTAGCCCGCGTTTAGTATCTGATCCCCCCGGCTGGCCGAAAGCGGCAGCGGCACCAGCAGCGCGGGCTTTGCCAGCGCGAGGAATTCGAATACCGAATTGGCCCCCGCGCGGGAGAGCACGATATCCGCCGCCTGAAGCAGGTCCGGCAGCTCGGCGGAAATATATTCGTATTGTATATAAGCAGCGCTGGAATACGCGGCGTCCACCTTGCCCTTGCCGCACAGGTGTATGATATCGAAGGTGGGGGTGAGCGCCGGCAGCGCTTTGCGAAGCGCCTCGTTTACCGCCTGCGCGCCCTGGCTGCCGCCCATAACCAGCAGCACCGGCTTGCCGCTCGAAAAACCGGCAAACGCGCGGCCGCGCCGGGCATCCCCTTCATAGAGCTCGGGGCGGATGGGCGTGCCGGTGTATACGCCTTTATCGCCGGTGTAGCGCAGGGTATCCTCAAAGGTGACGCAGATTTTTGTGGCGAAGCGGGCGCTGATTTTATTGGCCAGCCCTGGCGTATAGTCGGATTCGTGCGTGACGATGGGGGCCTTGCCCCGCGCCGCCAGCACCACCGGCACCGATACATAGCCGCCCTTGCTAAACACCACATCGGGCTGTACCTCCCGTATCACGCGCCGCGCCTGCCATATGCCGCGCAGCACGCGGAAGGGATCGGCAAAATTTTTTAGCGAAAAATAGCGGCGCAGCTTGCCCGCGCTCACGGCATGGTAGGTGACGCCTTGCCTGCCTTCCACCAGCGCGCGCTCTATGCCCTCCGCCGTGCCTACATAGTGGATGGAAAAACCCTGCGTCTGCAGCTTGGGGATGAGCGCGAGGTTGGGCGTTACATGCCCGGCGGAGCCGCCGCCGGTAAGCAGTATGGTCTTTGCCATAAAAAAGCCTTTCAAACAAAGTATGCAGCCATAGTGTATACTATGCCACAAAACAAAAAAATGTTTGCGCGACTCTGCGGGGGAGCCTGTCCAATATTTGCCAAAGCCCTGGAGCATACCGGGGGATGCGCCGCAAAATCACTGAATGCAAGTATACCATCGTTGCCGCCACAAAGCAATTATGGTATGATATACTAAAATATTTATAATGTGAAAATGGGGTGAATATGGCCATGCGCCGCTTTGATACGATGCCTTGCGAGGAAGCGCTTGGCGTGGCCTGCGCGCTGCTGTGCCGCGTGACGCTGCCCGGGGAGGATGCCGCGCTTGCGGGCTTAACGCAGCTGTTCGATGCGCTGGCGCAATATGAACTTCCGCGGGCCGTGCGCGCCTATCATGATGTGACGCGGGTGCTGCTCACCGCGCCCGCAAGGCGGGTATGCGGGGATTTATGGCGGGATTATCTGCTGTATCTGGTGCTGCAAACGCCGCACCCGTTTGCCCGTATGGCCGCCGCGGGCGAGCAGGATGACGCGCTGTGCGCCAACATGCGCGAGGAGCTGGCGATACTCGGCGCGCTCTCCACGCTGGGGGGCAAGGATATTGCGCGCTATGTGGCGGAGCGGCAGCGCGAAACGCAGTTTAAGCCCCGCCAGGCCAAGGACAGCATATCGGTGATGTCCAGCGCGGTATGGTCGGGCGCGACCATGCGGCCACTGCCCCGGCCCGAAAAGGGTGAGGAAGCCGGCCCCTCCGGCGCGGCTGCGCCGGTGCCGTTTACCTTCACGCCGTGGCAATATGGCGAGGAGGCCATGCGGGGCAGCTTCGTGTGCGATGAGGCGCTCGAAGAGCTGTATGCAAGGCTGCTGCACACGCCGCAGTGGGATACGTTAACAGAGGATATGCGGTGCTTTTTCGCAAGCTATGGCTGCGGCGATTTTTTGCGCGGCCGCGCCTTCCGGCAAGAGGGCGCGGGCCTTGCATCGCTGCCCGAGGCCGTGATTATGCCGCTGGTGCCCACCACGCTGTATGAGCCGCAGCGCACCGAGCTCATCGAAAACACCATACGCTTTATGCGGGGCGAGCCCGCCTGCCACATGCTGCTTTATGGCGACAGCGGCACCGGCAAAACGGCGTATGTGCTGGCCCTTTTGCACGAGCTGCCCGAGGTGCGGCTGGTGCTGGCGGATTTACAGGATATTGCGGGGCTGCTGCACCTGCTGCGCGCGCTGGCCGCGCAGCCGCTCCGGTTCATTGTGCTGCTGGATAATATCGACCCCGGCGGCAAGGGCTTGCGGGGCTTGCGCGCGGGGCTGTGCTCGCTGCACGCGCTGCCGCCCAACGTTCTGCTGTGCGCCACCGCGCGGGAGGGCTGCCCGCCCGAGGGGGATACCTTCCCGCTGTGCCTGCATTTTGCCCGGCCGAATATGGCCGACTTTACCCAGCTGGTATGCGACTTGTTAGAGGAGCAGGGCGTCCCGTTCGACAGGCAAGCCGTGCACGAGGCCTGTGTGGATTATCAGGTGGATGCGCGGGATAGGCTGGGGTATGCCGCCGGGCAGCGCGTGGCCGGAATATATGCGCGGGGGGAATAACCCCCCAGCGGCTTTCAATTGGATTAACAGGAGGTAACTTCATGCAAATATACAACACGATGTCCCGAAAAAAAGAAGAGCTGGTGCCCCTTAAGCCGGGGGAAATCAGCATGTATGTGTGCGGGCCCACCGTATACAATTTTTTCCACATAGGCAACGCGCGCCCCTTCGTGGTGTTCGACACCATGCGCCGCTACCTCGAATACCAGGGCTATAGGGTGCGATTCATTCAAAACTTTACCGACATCGACGATAAGCTCATCCGCAAGGCCAACGAAGAGGGCTGCACCGTGCAGGATGTTGCCGACCGCTATATAAAAGAATATTATACCGATGCCGATGCGCTGGGCGTGGAGCGCGCCACCTGCAACCCACGGGCCACCGAGCATGTGCGGCAGATCATTGGCCTGGTGCAAACGCTGATAGATAAGGGCCACGCCTATGCGGCCAGCAACGGCGACGTCTATTTTTCGGTACGCTCCTTCCCCGGTTATGGCAAGCTGAGCGGCCAATCGGTGGATGACCTGGAGAGCGGCGCGCGCATAGACCCCACCGAGCAAAAGCGCGACCCGCTGGACTTTGCTTTGTGGAAGGGCGCCAAGCCCGGCGAACCCGCCTGGGAAACCCCGTGGGGCTTGGGCCGCCCCGGCTGGCATATCGAATGCAGCGCCATGAGCATGGAGCTTTTGGGTCCCACCTTCGACATCCACGCCGGCGGGCAGGACCTTATCTTCCCCCACCACGAAAACGAGATTGCCCAAAGCGAGGCGGCCACCGGCCAGCCCTTTGCCCGCTATTGGATGCACAACGGCTATATCAATGTGGATAACCAAAAGATGTCCAAAAGCCTGGGCAACTTCAAGCTGGTGCGGGATATCGCCAAGGAATTTGACCTGGAGGCCGTGCGCCTGTTTTTGCTGGGCGCGCACTACCGCAACCCGGTCAACTTCTCCCGCGAGCTGGTGGAGCAGGCCGAAACGGCGCTCTCCCGCATACGCACCGCGCGCGACCGCCTGCGCGAAGCCCCGGTGGGCGAGCCCACCCCGGCGGACGCCGCCTTTTTGGCGGAGGTCGACGGGCACCGCGCCGCGTTTTGCGCCGCCATGGACGATGATTTAAACACCGCCGACGCGCTGGGCGCGCTGTTCGACTTCGTGCGGGCGGTAAACACATTCGTGAGCGAACCGCATGGGCAGGAAGCGCTGGGCAAGGCCGCCAAGCTGTTTGATGATATAGCCGGGGTGCTGGGCATACTACAGCATACCCAAGATGAAGAAATCCCCGCCGAGGCGCTAAAGCTGCTGGAAGCGCGCGCGGCCGCGCGGCAGGCCAAGGATTGGGCGCAGGCCGATTCCATCCGCGATGCGCTCAAAGCGCTGGGCTTTGCGGTGGAGGATGGCAAGGAGGGCGCCAAGCTCAAAAAGCTGTAGGGCCATGGGGCCATACATGAACATTCTTTAAACATTGGTAAACAATCGGTGCAGCCCCTTGTAAAGAAAAGGCTGCGTTGATAAAATTAAACAAGAATCGAGGGCTTGACAACATTGGATAACATGTTAGATATCGTTCAACTCGCTGCTGGTTTGTACTTAATCTGGAGCGCGGCCTGGGGCAAGGGCAAGGTATACGAAAACGAGTATATCAAAGTCCCCCGGGAGCGCTATGTAAAGACCATACGCATACTGTGCGCCATAACGGGCCCGCTGCTCACGGCATCGGCGGGGCTGGGGATGGCCAAGGTGATTGAGCCTGGCAAAACCACCGGGTGGATCAGCTGGGCGGTATGCATGGCCGCGCTGGTGGCATTGGCCGTTTACACCTCCGTAAGCACCGATAAGGAGGCGGCAAAGGCGGCGCAGCAAGCCACCGTACAGCAAGCCAAAGCCGATTCTCTGCGCGCCGCGTTCGTGTTCGATGACGAGGACGATGCGGATCAATCTCCCGCCGATGGCAAATAATAGCATATACCAACATAAAAGAGAGGAATTCACTATGCGCAAAACAAATCTTCTTCGCACCTTCGCGCTCCTGCTCGCGGCGCTGTTCGCACTGGGCTGCCTATCCGTCGCCGCGGCTTATTATGGCTTTACCGCCACGCTCAATGCCGACACACCGGTTTATGTGCTGGATAAAGTCGCGGGCAAGCTGACCGAGGCCGGCCACATAAAGGGCGGCAGCACCGTGAGCGTCACCGGCCGCACGAGCGATAGCTCCATGCTGGAAATTGATGTGACCATCGACGGTCAATCGGCCAAGGCGTTCATCATGGCCAACAGCATCACGACCTCCAGCGATATCAGCCAGCTGCAGAACGTGGCGAACATGGGCACCGATTCTTCGGGCGCCACAGCCGCCGCCCCGGGCACCACGCCCGCCGCGGGCGTTGCGGGGTACATCACCAACTGCAGCAGCTATGTCAACTTCCGCAAAGAGGCCAACAGCACCTCCACCAAGCTGGGCACCATCGCCAAAAACGCGCCGGTCACCATATTGGGCATAAGCGGCACCTACACCAAGCTGACTTATAACGGCACCACCGGCTATGTGCTTTCGAGCTATGTGGCCACCACCAGCAGCACCGGCAGCACGGGCAGTACGGGCAGCACCGGCAGCACCGATACCGCGGCCGCGGGCAGCTATACCAAGTATGAAACGCCGTATGCCGCCGCCAGCAAGGATTCCACCATCATCATGCGCAAAACCGCCGATGCTTCTACCGCGGCCTCCAACACCGTGGTTAAGCTGACCAAGGTAAAGGGCAAGGCGTTCACCATACTGGGCGAAAGCGGCACCTGGTACTTTGCGCAGTATAGCTCCAGCCAGGGCTTCGTGCGCAAGCAGGATTTCACCGTGGCGAGCAGCGGCGCAAGCGGCGGCACAAGCAGCGGCACCGGCAGTTATACCTATGCGACGCTTACCAAAACCAGCGCCGACGTATGGGGCACCATCAAACGCATACCCGGCACCAACATTGGCACCGATTATGCCAAGCTATACGATAACAACATCTACTGCAACGCCCAAAACGAGAAGAAAAGCGATTATTACTACAACGCCTACAGCGGCAAAAAGAATTACTTCTTCTCCCTAAGCCCGCAGGGCGCCGAAACCATTGTGGTATCCGGCCACAACATGCGCTCGAGCAAAACCGGCTTCAACAACCTGCACCTGGTGCAGAATGCCCTGCGCCAGGGCGGTTCCGCCGAAAACTGGCAGATCAGCATGGCGGGCAAAACCACCTGGCAGGTCGTCGCCTTTTGGGAACTCAATGAAGATACCATGAGCGGCGAAAGCAACCGCAAAAACGCGCAGCAGAACATTCTGCTCAACTTCGCCCTCACCGGCGCGCAAAAGCAAACCTGGCTCTCGCAGGTAATGGGCTATGCCACCAACACCTATCAGGGCAGGGCCGTGAGCAGCGCCAGCAGCAGCGATAAGCTCATGGTGGTTTACACCTGCGGCGATTACGGCAACGGCGCGGGCCGCAAGGCGGGCGGGTATCAAAACCTGTACTTCCTGCTTAAGGCGGTAGGCTAAAACACAGCATTCCACAGCAAAAAAAAGGGGCGGCATTTGCCGCCCTTTTTTGCGGGGTGAAATGCGGCAAATAATCGTTTGTTTATCTATAAATATTGGGTTTGTTATGCCGACTTACAGCAAGCCGACAAAGTATAATTTTTTGCGCAAATTTTGCCAAAAACGGCTATTTTTTGTTTGGTGGAGCCGGGGTTATCGGCGGGAGTGGTGAATTTTTTTGAAAAACGGTTTTTTGGGCGTTTTCTCACACCCTGTTTTGGGGCTTCGCCCCACGCCAAAACGAGTTTATGGGGCTCCGCCCCACGCCCCGGCAGGGGAGCTGGCTCCCCTGCACCCCCACTTCTTTGGCGCATCCCAAAGAAGCAAAGGATGATATTGTACAATGAGAGGAAAAACAACAGCGCCTTATTGGGTGCTTTCATAGGGGGCCGACACTAGCGGAAATGCCGGGTTTGCAGGCTGAAATGGGCGCGGAGAAGCGTCCCCTGGCGCAGTGGGGTCAAGCCCTTTATTTTATCGAAAGTAGCTTGAAATAACTTCTATTCACGGGGAAACGACCTAAATATCTCCTAAAAAAATGAATTCCCTCCATGCGAAGGGGTCTGGGGACGGCGCCCCGTCCCCAGCCGGGGTGCGGGGGCAGGTGCCCCCGCGCAACGGTCCCCTATATATTTCCGGCTCATACCATCAAGGCCGGGCGCGGGGACCCGCGCCCCCGCGCAACGGTTCCGAAAGTTTCACGTGAA
>JAISKB010000009.1 GCA_031261085.1 Christensenellaceae bacterium | reverse complement strand
CACTATATAGTTTTCAAGGTGCTGTTTCGCTGCTCTTTTCCGCGGCTCCCGCCGCTCGAACAGCTCGTTTATAATATCAAAACCTCTCCCCCTTGTCAACTCATTTTTTGCTTTTTATTGAAAAAATATGTGACCCCGGTTATATATCGCCGCCAGGCCGCATACCGGCTGGCTTTAGGGGGCGTTTTTTTGTTACTGCAGCAGCGTGTTTATTCTGTCATCCGCCGCGCGCATCAGGCTCGATAGCAGCGCGTCCAAATCCGCCTCCTTCTCTGCATTGGCGCCGATGTATAGCTTGAGCTTGGGCTCGGTGCCGCTGGGACGCACGCACAGCCACGCGCCGTTTGTAAACGTATAGCGCAGCACATCCGCTTTGGGCAGCGCCACAGGCTCGGTTCGGCCGCCCGCATATGTGCACAGGCCGCTGAGCAAATCTTCCGCGCAGGCCACCCCTATGCCGGCCAGCTCGCGGATGGGTTCCTCGCGCAGCGCGCGCAGCGCCGCGGCAATCTTTTCGATACCCGCCTTGCCTGTGAGCGTATACGCCTTGACGGATTCTTTAAAATATCCATATATCGCATACATATCCTGCAGCACATCATAGAGCGTTTTGCCCTGCTCGCCATAATATACGCAGGCCTCGCTCAGCAGCATCGCCGCGCACACGGCGTCCTTATCCCGCGCAAAGCTCCCGGCCAAAAAGCCATAGCTCTCTTCAAACCCAAACAAAAAGGCAGGCGTGCCCGCGGCCTCGCATGCGGCTATCTGTTCGGAAATAAAGCGGAAGCCCGTGAGCACATCCCGTATCTCCACGCCATATTTTGCGCAGATGGCGTTGGCCATGCGCGTGCTGACGATGGATTTTACCACCAGCCCGTCCGCCGGCAGCGTGCCCTGCGTCGCCCGAACGGAGAGTATATAG
Source organism: Christensenellaceae bacterium (assembly GCA_031261085.1). GTDB lineage: Bacteria > Bacillota > Clostridia > Christensenellales > CAG-138 > Pelethousia. The sequence continues at coordinate 5,995 of JAISKB010000009.1, read as the reverse complement.
TGTATCAGCAGGCTGCCTATTTGGTTGCCCGTGAGCACATAAAACTTCCCATTGGTGCAGCGCACCGCCACCCCCAGCCTATCGGCGTCCGGGTCGGTCGCCAATATCACGTTGGCGCCCACGCGATCCGCCAGTTTTTCACCCAGCGTGAAGGCCTGCGGGTCCTCTGGGTTGGGAGCCTGCACCGTGGGGAAGCCGCCATCCGGCGCCGCCTGTTCCTGCACGATGCTCACGTTTTCGATGCCTATGCGGTGCAATATTTCGCGCACCGGCACACAGCCGCTGCCATGAAGCGGCGTATACACCAGCTTGAGCGAAGCGCCCTTTTGGCGCACCAGCGCCGGGTTTAGCAGCAAGGTCTCTATGCTTGCATAATAGGCCTCGTCCACCTCTTGCCCAATCATGCGCAGCAGCCCCTGCTCCAGCGCGGCTTGCTTCCCCATACGCGGCACGTTAAAGTAGCCCGTCCGCCGCATGGCCTCAAATATATCCGCCGCCTGCTTTGGCCCCACCTGCCCGCCATGCTCCCAATATACCTTGTAGCCATTGTACTCGGAGGGGTTGTGGCTGGCGGTAATCACGATGCCGGCGATGCAGTTGAGCCGCAATATCGTATAGGATAGCTGCGGTACCGAATGCAGCGTGCTGTACAGGTAGGCGCGCACGCCGTTTTGCGCCAGCACCAGCGCGGCCTCCAGCGCAAACGCCTCGCTAAAGTGGCGGGAATCATATGCTATGGCCACGCCCCGCTTCGCCGCGCCCTCGAACGTGCGCAAATAATCGGCCAGGCCCTGCGTTGCCCGGCGCACCACATGCACGTTCATGCGGTTGGTACCCGCGCCGAGTATGCCCCTTAGCCCCGCGGTGCCAAATTCCAGCTCGGTATAAAAGCGCTCCTCCTGCTCGGCCTGGCTGCCCGCTATGGCGGTCAATTCACCCTTAAGCCCCGCATCCAGCTCCGGCGCGTTCAGCCAGCTTTGATATGCCTGTTGATATGCTTGCATAGTTCTACTCCCTATCCTGCTTGTTTCGTTCCGCCGCTATCGCCGCATCCTGCTCCCCCTCGCCACCGGAGAGCATGGTATCCAAAAACATGCTGTACGCGTGCTTGCCGCCTATGATGATATGGTCGTGCAGCGCGATGCCCAGCGGTTCCAGCGCCCTGGCCACGCGGGTGGTGGATTTGACATCCTCGGCGGAGGCTTTTGCGTTGCCGGATGGGTGGTTGTGACAGAGTATAACGCCCGTGGCCCCATGCCGCAGCGCGCATTCCACCACCAGCCGGGTGTGTATAAACGTTTCGGTAGGCGTGCCGTTGCTGATGCAATCGGTGTGCAGCACGCGGTGCGCATGGTTGAGCGAAATGAGGTACAGCGCTTCGGATTTGCAATGCCCCACCAGCGCGCGGCACACGGGCACGGCATCCGCCGAGTTGATGACCTGCGCGCCCTCGGGCGGGGCATATTGCGCGTGCAGCCCCAGCTTGCCCGCCAGCGATAGCAGCACCGCCGTGCTTTCGCCCACGCCCTCCTGCCGCATCAGCTCAAACGGGTCGGCATACAGCACATTTACAAGCGAGCCATACCGCCCCAGCAACGCGTGCGCAAGCGGGTTGGTATCCTTGCGGGGGATGGAATAGGTCAGCAGCAATTCCAGCAGTTGATGGTCAAATAAGCCCGCATCGCCCCGCTCTAAAAATTGCCGGCGCAATCTCTCCCTATGCCCTTCGTGCATGCCGTCTCCCATTTTTATCCCCCACCTATATGCGGTTTTGTGGTGTGCCCTCAGCGCTGCTCAAATTTGCTTTCATTATATTAACTGTTCGAATTTGCTTTCATATATTATAAGTAAGTTTCGGTGAACTGTACAGGCCTTTTCAAAACTTCGCGCGTTTTACCGCCCCGCCCTCGCTATGGGCTGGCCCTTTGCCCGCAGGGTGGGTGGGGTTTGACTTTGCGCGCAAGCGCAGTGGAACATAAGCGCGAACCACCCGTTTTCGGATGGTTCGTGATTTGCTCCCAACTATTATGTTGTGTTGCTTGCGGCTCGCCTGTCGCGCTTTTAGTTGCAGCACCGCCGTACCGGGCAGCAACCGCCGCATACATTGCAGCAATTGCCCGATGGGCCTTGCGGGCCTGCCGGCCCCTGTGGGCCTTGTGGGCCTTGTGGGCCCGGCGGCCCAATAAACCCATCCCGCGATATAAAGGTGGCGACTATCGGGCTGATTACGCTGTTGTAGTAGGTGTTGCCGGTCGCGGGGTCTTGATAACTATACTCTATTTGCGCCTGGTTTAACAGAATATTCCCGTTAACGTCCGGGTCTTCCATAAGCACTTGATATTCCACGACGATGCTGTCGCCCGGCGGGATCGTTGGGAGATTTAACCCCGCAAACAACGCATCATCGGGGTATTGCACACCATTGACCGTCAGCGACCCGGGAACCACGGCGTTTGCGTTCTGCGACGCCAGCAGATAGTCGGTCAGCACGCCATCCTCAATCGGGAAGGAATTCGTATTCGTGTAAGTGAGCGTATAGGTTACAACATCGCCCGGCTGCGCCACAAATGTATCCGCGGCTTTGGTTAAGCGTTCATCCGTTTCGTTCCATAGGTAAGCCTGTGCTGAAGAGCTTTGGCTGCTTCCATCCGGCAATTGATAATAAAAGTATGCGCTATTGTAGAAGGAGCCGTTTCGGATGTTCTTGATTTCCGCCTGAAACATAACCGTCTTGGTCGTGCCCGGCGCAATCGCGCCCAGTACCTGCCCTTGCGTCAGCACATCATCGGGGGCGGATACGCCATCTACCGTTACCGAGCCCGGAACCAACGCAAATTCATTGCTGTACAAGTAATCATACACGGTTATATTGCTCAAATTCCCCGTCGCGGTATTTGTGAGCTGTAAGGTAAATGTAACGATATCGCCCGGCGTGGTACTCACGGTATCTGCCGTTTTTGTCGAAGTCGCCTCCGGGGATACGCCGCGCAAAGCGGGGTTTGCAGCATCCAGCGCCCGTTTTAACGCATCCAAATCAGAAGGGCTAAGGCGATGCAGTATATTTAGAATGTTTTGATCCATTTGATCACCTCCTAACACAGCATATGCAAAAGGCAACCGTTTTGACATGGAAATTTACCGCATAAATTAAGATAAACAATTGCCAAATAAAAAGAGCCTAACCGCCGCCAAGGCGAGTAGGCTCTTATACTTTGCTTTGATTTTGCGCTGCTTCTATTTTGCGCTGCTGTTATTTTGCGTTTTTGGCGGCGTAGTAGTTCATAAGGCAGCCATCCAGCAATATTTGCTTTTCATCCGCTGTAAGGCCCTTTAGCTCCAGCGTTATCGGCTGCGCGCCCTCAGCCGTGATGGCCCGTGCCTCTATGCGCTCCTGCCCCTGCTCTACAGCCTTGCGGATGCCGGGCACATAAACCCAGTCCTCTTCCTGGTAGGGGAAGCTCGCGCCTTCGGGCAGTGTGAAGGGCAGTATGCCCCAATTGATGCAGTTGGAACGGTAGCGCTTGGTGGCGTATTCGTAGCAGATATTCGCGCCGCCGCCCAGCACCTTTTGGCAAGAGGCCGCCTGCTCACGGGCGGAGCCATCGCCGGGCTTGTTGGCAAACACGCACGAAACGATGCCGGTTATAGGCAGCAACGCTTTCGCATCCCCCACCTGGCCCAGCGCCTTTAGCACCTGCTCGGGCGCTTCGCCCGCAAGGCGCTGCTGCTCCAGCGCGGCGATGGCCTTGCTGCGGCCGACATATTCCGGCACGCGGCGCGAGAGCGCAAATTCGGCCAGGCGCAATGGGTTGGAGCGGTAGGAACTGGTTTCGCCCGAAGGTATCAGCTCATCGGTGGTGGTTACTTTATCCCGGATTACGGCGCTTAAGCTTAGCAGTATATTATCCGCCAAGGGGTGCATCGTCGGCCAATCCGTGATGTTGGGGCCGTAGCGCAGCTCAACCTCGGGCTGTGGGTGGCCAAAGCCGTAGTAAACGCGCTTGGCATATACGCTGGAATCGAACTGATACTCGTAATGCGGCGCATCATAGGCGACATCCGTAGCGGCGGTTATGACGCCGCCGTTTTTGGCCGTGGCGGCGATGGAGCGCGCATCCATAAGCGCCACCGCGCTGATTTGCCCTTCGCCGGGCTTGCTGCCCTCGCGGTTGGGGAAATTGCGGGTGGTGTGGCGCAGCGACAGGCCGTTGTTGCTGGGCACATCCCCAGCGCCAAAGCAGGGCCCGCAGAACGAGGGCTTGATAACGGCGCCCGCCTGCAGCAGCTGGGAGGTAACGCCTATGCGGGTAAGCTCCAGGCTTACCGGCACGCTGGTGGGGTAAACCGAAAGATCAAAATACCCGCTGCCCACGCTGCCGCCCTCCAATATGGCCGCCGCCTCCACGATGTTATCGAACAGGCCGCCCGAGCAGCCGGCTATGATGCCCTGATCCGCCAGCACCTTGCCGCCCTGCGCCTTTTGCTTAAGGTTGGGGCTGGTTTTGGGGAACTTCTTTTTTGTTTCCTCATCCACAGCGGCCAAAAGCTCTTCGGCGTTGCGCAGGAACTCGTGTATGGTATAGGCGCTGGAGGGGTGGAAGGGCAGCGCAATCATGCTTTCGATGGTATCGAGGTCGATATGAATCATGCTGTCATAATAGGCCACGCTGCCCGGGCGCAGCTCGGCATAATCCTCCAACCGGCCATGCGCGGCATAATAGGCCTTAACGGCATCGTCGGTTTGCCATATGGAGGAAAGGCAGGTGGTTTCGGTGGTCATCACATCTATGCCGTTGCGGAACTCCACCGGCAGGTGCGCAAGCGCCGGGCCTACAAACTCCAGCACCTTGTTTTTGACAAAGCCGCTGCCAAAGGTTGCCGCCGTGAGCGCTATGGCCACATCGTGCGGGCCCACGCCGTGCTTGGGCTTGCCCGTGAGGTATACCAGCACCACCTCGGGCGCGGGTACATCGTAGGTGTTGCTCAAAAGCTGCTTCACCAGCTCTGGCCCGCCCTCGCCCACGCCCATGGTGCCCAGCGCGCCATAGCGGGTGTGGCTGTCGGAGCCCAGTATCATGCTGCCGCAGCGGGTCATGGCCTCGCGCGCATAGCTGTGAATCACGCTTTGGTTGGCCGGCACATATACGCCGCCGTATTTTTGCGCGGCCGAAAGGCCAAAAACATGGTCGTCCTCGTTGATGGTGCCGCCCACGGCGCAAAGGCTGTTGTGGCAGTTGGTGAGCGCGTAAGGAATCGGAAACTCCGTCATACCCGAAGCGCGAGCCGTCTGAATAATCCCGACGTAAGTAATATCGTGCGACACCAGCGCGTCAAACAAAATCCGAAGCTTATCCCCCCCGTTTGAGGAGTCATGCGCCCGAAGTATAGAATAAGCCATAGTGAGCTCCCGCCCCGCAACATCAACCGTCTCCGCCGCCACAGGCACCCCATCAACAAGATAAACCCCGCCCCCAATCTCAATCATAGCCATAAAAAGCCCCTCCCGTAAATTATATCGTCGCCTACGGCGACACAATCATTGTTAATTGTTAATTCTTAATTATTAATTGCCGTAATTACCGCAGTAATTACGGCCGTAGCCGCAATCGGCGCCGTATCGCACCGCAAAATCCGCGTACCGAGCGACGCGGTGACGAGTCCGCACTCCGCGGCGAACGCCGCCTCGCCGGGCGTAAAGCCACCCTCCGCGCCCGTGACGATAGACACTGTTTTTACCTTGCCGCGCGCTGTCAGCACGTCATACAGCGCGTTTTCGCGCTCGTTTTCATAGAAGAAAATCGGAAGCTCGGCGCGCGCGGCGGCGCGAATCGCGGACTCGAACGTGTCCTCCGCCGTGACCGCGGGGACAATGCCGCGCCCGGACTGCTTCGCGGCGTCAAGCGCGATTGTCGCGAGTCGCGCGAGCTTTTTTCCGTCACCCGACGGCTTCGCGATGACGCGCTCCGACGGGAACAGGACTATCGCCGCAGCGCCC
>JAISKB010000008.1 GCA_031261085.1 Christensenellaceae bacterium | reverse complement strand
CACTATATAGTTTTCAAGGTGCTGTTTCGCTGCTCTTTTCCGCGGCTCCCGCCGCTCGAACAGCTCGTTTATAATATCAAAACCTCTCCCCCTTGTCAACTCATTTTTTGCTTTTTATTTAGTTTTTTTGCCGATTCATTTCCACAGGCGGCATATGGCGCGCAATGTCGATTGCGCGGGCGGTTTCCTCGCGTTATAATAACGGGTGAGGAGATACTATCATGCATCCATCAAAGCATAGTCCAGTCGGCGTATTCGACTCCGGCGTGGGCGGTGTGAGCGTTTTACGCGAAGCGCTGGCCTATCTTCCGCACGAAAACTACATATATTATGGCGATAACGGCAACGCGCCCTATGGCGACCGTTCCGAAGATGAAATCACCAGCCTCACCCTGCGCTGCATACGTTTGTTGGTCGCAAAGGGCTGCAAAGCCATACTCGTGGCCTGCAATACCGCCACCGCCAATTGTATCCACTCGATCCGCGCCGAAATGGACGTGCCGGTGGTAAGCGTGGAGCCGGCCCTTAAACCCGCCTGTGCGCAAAATGGTAGCGGCAAGGTATTTATGATGGCTACTTTAGCCACCACGCGGCTGGAGCGTTACCTTGCGCTGCAGCAGCGTATGCCAAGCCCAAGCCGCATCGTTAACATCCCCTGCCCGGGCTTGGTGAACCGTATAGAGCAGGGCCAATTTGAAGCCGCCGCGTTCGACGACCTGTTCGACCGCTATCTTGCGCCATATGAGGGCTGCGAGGTGGATGGCATCGTGCTGGGCTGCACGCACTATATTTTCATCAAAGACGCGTTTCGCCGCGCGGCCGCACGCCACCTGCAGGGCGCGTGTACATTATATGATGGCAATGCCGGGACCGTGCATCAGCTGGCGCATGTTTTGCAGGCGCATCAGCTGGCCAACCCCAACGGCTCGGCGCAAGTGGATTTTTATACCAGCGGCGACTACGATTTTTATAAGAAATTGTTTGATGCGCTGCTAAAGAGAGAGATAGGCTGATGGTTTCGTGGCCCCCACCTTACCCAAGGAGGGGTTTTTCTTTTCACTTTGGATAAAAGAAAAGCTGAAATGTGCTCCAACGTGGGTTGGGGATGTAATACTCAATACATCATATCAATATTTCCTTCAGCGGCCGCGTTTCATCGATGGGGCCGCCGCCCAGGCACACATCCCCATCGTAGAACACCACCCACTGCCCCGGCGTAACCGCGCGCTGCGGCGCGTCAAAATCCACCGTGCAGCCCTGACCTGACATGCGCACGCGCACCGGTTGATCGGCCTGCCGGTAGCGGAACTTGGCGGTACAGGCAAATTCTTGCGCGGGCGGCTCCCCGGCAATAAAGCTGACCGCGGAGGCCGTAAGCCCCACTGAAAACAATTCTTCATGCTCGCCCTGCTGCACGATGAGCAGGTTGCGCGCCATATCCTTGCCTATTACAAACCAGCTTTCGCCGCTGCCCTCGGAGGAACCGCCAATGCCCAAGCCGCGCCGCTGCCCCAGCGTATAATACATGAGCCCATCGTGCCGCCCCACCACCTTGCCGTGCAGGTCGACCATATCCCCGGGCTGCGCGGGCAAATACCGCATGAGGAACTGTTTGAAATTCCGCTCCCCAATGAAGCAGATGCCGGTGGAATCCTTTTTGTTGGCGGTTGCTAGCCCCGCCTCCGCCGCGATGCGGCGCAGCTCATGCTTTTGCAATGCGCCGATAGGGAACATCGCTTGGGAAAGCTGCGCTTGCGTCAACCCCGCCAAAAAATAGGTTTGATCCTTGCCCGCGTCCAGCGCGCGCAAGAGCTTGACCCGCTCGCCCTCCCTGCCCAACCGCGCATAATGCCCCGTGGCCAGCGCGGCGGCAGAAAGCCCCATCGCAAAATCCAGGAAGGCGCGGAACTTGATTTCGCAGTTGCACAGCACATCCGGGTTGGGCGTGCGCCCGGCCTTATATTCCGCCAAAAAATAGGAGAACACGCGCTCGCGGTATTCCTTGGCGAAATTCACGGTGTAGTAGGGTATCCCCACCGCGTTTGCCACACGGCGCACATCCTCATAATCGGCCGTGGAGGTGCAAACACCCTCCTCGTCCTCTTCTTCCCAGTTTTTCATAAATACGCCAATCACATCATAGCCCTGCCGCTTTAGCAGCAGCGCCGCGACGGAGGAATCCACCCCGCCCGACATGCCCAGCACGATTTTGCCGTTTGTGTTCTCAATCATCGATTAAAATCCCGGGGTTGCGCAGCAGCGCGTTGCCCAAATAAATGTCGTCTATTATGCCCAGCTTTTTGCCGTCCTCCAGCATCCACACCCGCTGTATGCCGGGTATTTCGGTAATCGCATTCACCACGCTGAACAAAAACAGGCGCTCCCGCCGGCTTTGGGGCACGGTGAAATCCGCCGCTTGCAGCAGCGTTTGCAGCTTGGCCGCAAAGCCCGGCCGCCAATTGAGCACCGCCATATCCCCCACCACATACACGCTTTCAACATCCTCCGCGCCAAACAGCGGGTATAGTATCCCCGGATCCGCCGGGCCCTTAAACAGCTCGGACAGCCGCACCATAGGGTCGTACATCCGCGCGCCGGGCACAGCGCGGCTCACGCGGTGCAATATGCTGCCATCCGCATCGGGGTAGGGCAGGCGGATGTTTGCGCCCACCGCCAGTTCAAAGTCATCGCGGGTAAAATATGCGTCGCCGCCCTTTAAATTGACCGATTTCCCGTCGTCGTCCTCGATGTAAATGGCCACGCCCGCCACGCCGGGTATATAGCCCGTAAGCGTGAGCGTAATGGCGCCGCAGAGTATATCCGCATCAAAATCATAGTTGGGCTGCGCAAACCGCAATTCGATGATGCAGGTTTGTTCCTCCGTCAGCACAACCTCATCCACCGGGTGCGGCTGATCCCCTTCCTCGGTACGGTTTTCGCTTTGCGGGTTAAGCGGCAGCAGCTGCACAACCTGCGGCTGCATATTCCGCATAAAGGTTAAATCGGGCGGCAGCACCGGCTCCAGGCTCGCGTCGCCATCCAACAGCTTGCTGATAAGCAGCGCGGCAATGCCCGCTTTATCTTCACTGCGGTCGTAGTTTAAAACGGTGTTGCGCGCAATGAGCAGCTTGCCGCTTAAATCGGTAAAATACAGCGTACCCGTGCGGGTTTCGTAGCTGCCCGCCTCGGTATAGGCTTCGTTATACAGCGTTTCGTATTCTTGCCGTATGCCGACCAGGTAGGCATCCAGCGGGATGGCTATGGGACTGGTCGCGCCCATCGCGTGGCCATGATACCCCCGCTCCGTGCCGTTGATATACAAGTTGATGGAGTCAATGCCCTCCGCCGCATATACCGTGGCCGCAAGCGCCGCGCGGGCCACCAGCAAATCATCGGCATCCGGCGTATACAGCGCGCTGCAATATATGTTGCACGCATCCAAGGATAGCTCTACCCTATCCAGCTGCACATACCGCGGCATACTCGCGCGGAGCACATCGCTGGTGGGGCCGTCTATCAGGGCGGCTATGGCCGCCTCCGCATGGCTGATGTTGCCGGTATAGGCCACATCCCGCGTTTCGGGCACCAAGCGCAAGCCGTCCTCCGAAACGAAGTATAGCTTCGCCTCAAAGGCGCGCACCTGCCCCTCGGCCTCGCTGGGCGCGGGCGGCATATCCGCGCTGATTGCAAGCGGCGGCGCAACCTCCCCCGCTCGCGCGCAGGCGCACAGCGCCGCCACCGCCAGCAGCAGGGCTATGCACCGGATATATTTATGGAATCGCCTTGCCTTCATGCTCTCTCCAATAGGCTTTTAAAGGAGCCATAACTGATTTTGTATAAATCGCCTTCCCGCTTGAGCAGCAGCTGCGCATCCTCGATATGGCGAACCTCGCCCGCCGCCGTAAAATATTCCAGCGTGGCATATACGGTCACGGCATCCTCTTGCGCAAGGCTGCCGGTAATCGTAAAGGCGCGCAAATTGCCCAGCGAAAGCATCTCGGTTTCGAAGTTGGAATAGGTGGGCCGCTGCTCGCCGCCCGAATCGCTTTCCATAAACAGCCCATACGCCATTTCGAGCTCATCACCGGCCATGCGCGTAAGCGCGCATTCAGCCACGCGTTCCGGCGTTACCACCACCTCATCGGTAAAGCGCAGGGGCTCGAGCAGCTCGTTTTCAGCCCCCTCTATGGGAGGCATGCCCAGCACGCTGCGCGGGAACCGCGTGCCTATGCCGTTGCCATCCACATCCACCAAAAATTGCACGCGGATATCCGGGCTGTACCCGGTCAGCGTATTTACCAGCGAGTATACGCCCAACGCCCGCGAAAGATATACTTCATCCTGCGCGCGCTGTATGGCGGCCTCATATTCCGCCCGGTATTCCTCACTTTGCGAAGCCAACTGCGCACCGGCTTTGCGCACCGCCTCCACCATGGAATCATCTAAAAATTCGGTGGAAAGCGTGATGTACAGTATGCCGCTGTCCAGCGTCGCATCCTCCATCTCGACCCCTGCCGGGAACAGCGCGCTCACATTGCCGGATAGCGATTGCTGCGGCACGCCGGCAAGCAGCGTGCGGATGATCGCCATCTCGGTGCGTTCGTTGGCGCGCACCGAAATATTGCGCTGTATGCCCACCAAATATTTTTCGCCGTTGAGCCGGTAATACAGCACAACGCGCACATCCTTCTCCACGCCGTCCTCCGGGTCCAGCACCGGCAGGTCATCCCGCACGCGATCCTCTTCGATCATGCCCATGGAGGCGCAGCCGCTCAGCATCAGCAGCGCGCAAAGCAGCGCCAGCGCGGCAGCCATATGTTTATGCTTCTTCATGCTTTGCCGCCTCCTCCCCCAAGGGCAGCCGCACCGTGAAGGTGCTGCCCTGGCCCGGCTTGCTCTGTACATCTATCGCGCCGCCATGCAGCGTTATGATCCTTTCGGCGATGGATAGCCCCAGCCCCGTGCCGCCCGTGCCGCGCGAGCGCGCTTTATCCACACGGTAGAAACGCTCGAACAAATGCGCTACCGCCTCCTCGGGTATGCCTATGCCGGTATCCGTCACCGCAAAGCCCGCCTCGCCGTTTTTGGTGAAGGTCTGCACGCGCACGCTACCCGCGTCGGTATATTTAATGGCGTTTTCCACCAGGTTGATGGCCACCTGCTCGATGCGCAGCGCATCGGCATACAGCGTGACGGGCTGCAGCTGCGCGCTGAGCGCAATGCCCTTATCCTTTGCCAGCGGCAGCAGTTTTTTGCATACGCTCTCCACCAGTGTATCCAACCTGAACGGCTCGGGGTGCAGCTGCACGATACCGGCATCCTCCTGCACCAGCCGCAGCAGCTCCGTCACCACGCGGGATAGCCTATCCACCTCGTGGTTCACATCGCTGAAGAATTCCAGCATCATGCTCGGGTCGGGCGTCTGCTGATATAATATGGATTCGCTGAGCAGCTTCATGGTGGCCAGCGGCGTTTTGAGCTCGTGCGAGGCGTTTGCGATGAATTCATCGCGCAGGCGGTCATGGTCTTCGATGCGCTCGCTCATGCGGTTGAACGCCACGCTCAGCTCGGCCATTTCCCCGCCACCCCGCGGCACCTTCACGCGCACGCCATAGCCCTGCGCGCCCATGCGGCGTATGGCCGCCGTCAATTCCACAATAGGCCTTGTGAGCCAGCCCGAAAGCAAAAACGTGAGCACCACGATGGTGAGCATCATGATGACGAAAATCATGGTGGTTTGCCGCGTTACCGCGCGGATACTATCCACCACATCCTGAATGGAGGCGCAAAACAGCACCGCCCCCGTATACACGCCATCCACCGTGATGGGCGCGGTATAGTATACCGCCCACACGGTTTCCTCCCCCGTAGAGAGCAGGCCCGTCCGCTCGGCATCCCGCTGGATGTGGTGGAAGCCGTAGGAGTTTTCCATCCCGCCCACCAACACATCCCGCACCTCGCGGTAGGGCAGCAAAAAGCCGTTGTGCTGCGAGGCGGAATCCGCCTGCACCACCGCGTCTATATCCAGCACCAAAACGCGCCCACCCATAGAGTACGCGCGCTCCTTGATATATTGGTATATTTCGTCGGCCGCGTACCCGCCCAAATCGGGGCCCAGCTCCAGCGCAAGGCGGGTGGTTTCCTGGCGCTGCGCCTGCGTGCGCTGCGCGACCAAAAAATCTCCCATCAGGTTGGATACCATCCCATTGATAAAGACCAGCGCGCACACCGTAATGAGCAAATAGATGCCGGCCATGCGCACACGCACGGAGCCAAACAGCTTGTTACTGCGCAAAGAAATATCCTACCCCCCATTTTGTCATAATATGGTTTGGATTGGCCGGATCGGTTTCGATTTTTTCGCGCAGGCGGCGGATATGTACATCCACCGTGCGAAAATCGCCTATGTAATCGACGCCCCATATCGTCTCCAACAGTTCATCGCGGTTGTAGACCTTGCCGGGGGTGGAAATAAACAGGTTGAGCAGGTCAAATTCCTTCACCGTTAGGTTCACGGCTTCGCCATGCGCCTGCACGCTGCGGTTGCCAAGGTTGAGCGTAATATCGCCCACGCTGAAGGTGAGCTTGGGCGCCTCGCTTTTGGAACGGGTGCGCCGCAATATGCTCTTGATGCGCGCCTTCACCTCTAAAATGTTGAAGGGCTTGGTCATGTAATCATCCGCGCCATATTCAAGGCCGAGTATTTTATCCATATCCTCACCCTTGGCGGTAAGCATGATGATGGGCACGTCGTTTTGCTCGCGCACGGCCTGGCATACCTCTATGCCGCTCATCTTGGGCAGCATCACATCGAGCAGCACCAAATCGTAGCCGCCCTTTAGCATTTTCTCCAGCGCGGCCTCGCCATCCTCCGCGCTGTCGGTTTCGTAGCCATCCTGTTCCAACGCGAATTTGAGCCCCTTGAGAATGAGCGGCTCGTCATCTACCAATAAAATACGCTTTGCCATGGCACTGCCTCCTGCCCGCCGGTTTATGCGGCGAAATACCGCACATCTATGCAACGGATGCAGTAATTATACCATATAACGCCGGATTTGAAACGCATAAATGTAAAATAACGCCGCAATCGCTGTACAAACCCCTCTGAATTTTGTTATAATAATTGCTATTGATAAAAGAGCGCTGTGTGCGTGTTTACATTTTGAAAGGACATCTGCTTTGAAACGAACGATTTCCGCTTTGCTTTCGGCGCTGATGCTGGTTGTGTTGCTGCCCGCGGCCGCCTTGGCGGAGTTTGACCCTTCCAGCATTTCCACCCCATATGTTTGTCTGCTCGATGGTGCCACCGGCTCCATCCTATATTCGCACAACGCGCACGAGCGCGCCTACCCGGCCAGCACGACCAAAATCATGACCTGCATACTGGCTATCGAGGCCAGCGACGACTTATACGAAACCATCAACGTCGGTTCGCAATTCGATACCAGCGGTTCCGTCACCTCACCCTACCCCATCTCCCGTTCCGAAAAGCTGCGCATCATCGACTTGCTCTATTGCATCTTATTGGTATCCGGCAACGATGCGGCCAGCGCGCTGGCCACGCATATTGCGGGCAGCCAAGAGGCCTTTGCCGACCGCATGAACCAAAAAGCCCAGCAGATAGGCATGACGGAAACGCACTTTACCAACGCCAACGGCCTGCACGATGAGGATCACTATTCCACCGCATACGATATGGCGCTGTTGGGCCGCTACGCCATGCAAAACGAGGCGTTTCGCAAAATCGTGAACAGCGAAAGCTACGAGGTGCCCAAAACCAACAAAAACCCCGCGCGGCTGCTCGAAAACTCCAACCGGCTGCTGCACACCAAAACGCCCCATGAAAACATCGAATACGCATACGCGACCGGCATCAAAACCGGCGATACCAAATTTGCCGGGCGCTGCCTAATCACCTCCGCAAAAAAAGACGGTGTGGAGTTGGTACTATCCCTGTTGGGCGATATGGAAGGCAAAGTGGCCTCGGAATACCGTTTTTATAACGCCGCCAAGTTTTTCGATTGGGGTTTCGCCAACTATGCCTCGGTGCAGGCGAACGACCTAACCCTGGAAACGCAGCTGGAAGCTCCCGTATCCAACGCCGCCTTCGCCGAAGGCTCGAGCGGCGGCCTTGCGATACAGGCGGGCATCGAACCCGATGCGGTTATCGCCGGGCTGAGTGAAAAGATCGAGGCCATTAAAGCCGATGCCACCGCCATCACGCACACCGAAACCTATACCGGCGGCGCGCTGGTCGCCCCCATTGCGGCGGGGGATACGGTGGGCTCCATCACCTATAGCTATGAGGGCGAACCCATACTCACCGCCGATTTAATCGCCGCCGCCAGCGTGGATGAAATCGGCAACGTTGTGGCGGCAAATCCCTCCGCCAGCCCCCTGTTGGTCGATATAAACGATACGCCCAAGGGGAACCCCTTCCTGATATGGTTCATCATACTGGCAGTTGCGCTTATATTATATGTTCTCTACAAAGTATTTACGGCCAAGCGCGCCCGCACCCGCAGGCGGCGCAGCACGGCATATCGGTATAAGACAAAAAGATAAACGCAGACGTGCATCTATACGGAAACAGCTCCGATTGCTCGGAGCTGTAAATCGTTGGTGTGCTTGAAAGGGATTAACCTTACGCACCACATCTTTCACTTGCAAGCTTAGTATATCATACCCCGCCCGCCTTTATATCACAAAACTGTTACAAAAGCCTGAATCTTCCATTATTTTTTGATTATATTTGTATGAAGCGCTGTTACGCGGCGGCAGGAAATCGTTCAGGCATCGCCATATTCTTTGGAATAATCGATGCAGTTTTGCCCGCCATCCTCCCATAAACGCTCCATATTATAGTATTCGCGCTCTTCCGGGTGGAATATGTGCACGAGTATATGGCCAAAATCCAGCACGATCCACCGGCCATCGTGATAGCCCTCTTTGCGGCGCACGCTCAGCCCCTCTTCGGGCGCCTTATCCTCCAGCTCATCGCACAGCGTTTTTACCTGCACCTGCGAACGGCCGGAGCACACGACAAACCATTCGGCGATGATGGTTTTATCCGCCACATACAGCGCCTTAATATCCACCGCCTTTTTGCCATCCAGCAGTGCGCACAACCGCAGCACCTGTTCCCGTGTTTCTTGTGACAATTGCTCCAATGCGCTACCCCCTTTGTTTTATATTTTTTTGTATTTCTTCCCACGCCTGCATGGTCGCGGGATGCATTGGCTTCCCCTTTTTATCGAGATGCGCCTTGGTGTGGGCCAAGCAGGCCAGCATCCCCGCATCCAGGCCGTTTTGCGCCGCGCGGCGTATATCCTCCACGCCGACGTAATCACGCCCCGGTTCCATCTTATCGGCCAAATAGATTACCTTATCGAGCGCGGTCATCCCCGCCGCGCATACCGTATGCCGCGCGACAGCCTGCAATACCGCCTCATCTTCAACGCCATACGCGGCGCGGGCATGTGCCGCTCCCACCGGCGCATGGCGGATGGGCGCATCCAAGCCCTCCATCCGCAACCCATACCGGGCCGCCAATGCCTGCGTGCCGCCCTGGGGCAGCTTGGCGCAATCGTGCAGCAGCGCCGCAAGCCGCGCCTGCTCGGCATCCACGCCAAAGCTATCGGCAAGCGTTGCCGCGCACCGCACCACGCCCATCGTGTGCGCATAGCGCGCTTCACCCAGCGCACCTTGCAGCCGCAGCTGCAGGGCACTTATACCTGCCGGTACATACAGCGCGTTTTCGTAGATATAGCGTATCACCGATTCCGGCGTCATGCCCTCGATGGGTTTGCCCGCATAGAGCCGGTTGCGAAGCTCGGTGGAGGAAATATCGGGGCCTTCTATATCGGCCAGCGTAATATCCGCCCCATATGCCTCTCGCCATCTTTGCGCGCAGGCAGGCAGGTCGCCATAGGTTGGCCTGCCCGCCACAATGAATTTTGTAATGCGCAGCAAGCGCGCGGGGTCGTGCCAGACATCCAGCGAGGGCAGCATATCCGCCCCAATCAGCCAATAGATCTCGGCGGCCGGGTACTGCGCCTGCAAAGCCGCCACGGTATCCACCGTGTAGCTTTGGCCCGCGCGGTTAAGCTCCAAGTCGCTGGCTATCAGGCCCGCGGGCCCTGCGGCCAAGCTTGCCATATCCCACCGCGCCTGCCCGCTCACCGCGCCGGCAAGCTGCTTGTGCGGCGGAACCGACGCTACCATCAGCAGCATCGCATCCAAGGAAAATCGCTCCTTCGCTGCCTGCGCGATGTAGATATGGCCTTGATGGACGGGGTTGAAGCTGCCGCCCAAAACACCGATGCGCATAGATACCTTATTTCGTTCGCTTTCGTTTATATTGCCGCGCTGCTTTTAAATATGCGCCGCCCGCGCACCCTACAACGCCGTATCTGTATTATACACCATTCCCCGGCGCGCGTATATCCGGCAATTATTTGCCAATACTATAACAACACAAACAATGGGGAGGGTGTTGTTATGCGAAACAAGCGCGCGCTCATGCGGTATTACAAACGCAAGCTATATGGCGGCAGGGGGCTTTTTGCCCGCGTGATAGACTTTATATCGCTGCGCGCCATCGCCCTGCTGCTATGTTACATCCATTTTACCACCATCGTGGCCAATACCATCATAGCGGCGCTGCTGAGCGCTGCCGCGCTGGGGTTCGTATGCGTGGCCATTGAGCTGGGCAAAAGCATGCGGCTGGATCGCTTTATCGTAAAGGAACGCGATGCCGTTGCGCAGGACATCGCCCGCAAGCGGCTGCTCGTGATGCCCCGCGACGCGCACCTGGGCTTTATACGCCGCTATGCCAAAGCCAACCCCGAGCAATTTACGGGCGATTGCGCCGTATTCATCATAAACCGCGCCTCCGATGTAAACGCCGATGATGTGCTTCGCGCCGTTGCCGCCGCGAAGAAGCGCGGAGCCTCGGCCGTATACCTGTTTTACACGGGCGGCGTGGCGCCATCGGCCAAGGATTTGGCCGCGCAGTATGCCGAAACGCCGGTCGCCTTTTTGGCGCTTGCGGCCATACTCTCGCCGGAAGAAAAGGCGGCGCTGCTCCCCTTGGAAGGGGAGATAGACGCGGCGATGCTATCCGCCCAGGAAGCCGCCAGGCAAAAGCGCAAAAGCGCCGCCTCCCGCCCGTTTGAAGCGGTGCGGGCGCAGCGGTACCTGCTGTGCGCGGCGGGGCTGTTTGCCGCATCCTTCTTCGTGCGCTACGCGCTGTATTACCGCTTGATGGCCGCCGCCTGCGCCAGCTTTGGCGCGATGGCCTACATGTTAAGCAAACCCGGCGGCAGCGCCGCGCCGCGCTGATAGAGCGGCTTTTGTTACAGCTCGATCTTCGGGTTGTTTTCGCTGCGCCGGTATACGCTCAGCTTGCGCCCTATGCACTGCACCGGCTCGGCATGAAGCGCCGCGCAAAGCTGCGCGCTGGCTTCCCGCGCGGGTATGCCCGCCGTTTCCAGCACGGTGACCTTCACCAGCTCCCGCGCCTCGAGCGCCTCGTCGAGCTGGGCGATAAACGCCTCGTTCACGCCGCCCTTGCCTATTTGCAATACCGGCGCAAGTGTGTTGCACATGCTGCGCAGCGCGGCACGCTGTTTCCCTGTCATATCGTAAATCCTCTCTCAATCGATAAAGTCGAATTCCCACTCGCCCATGCGCACCGTGCTCTCCTGCGTGGCGCCCTGCGCCCGTAGCGCGGCGATGATGCCCTCTTTATTGAGGAATTGCTGGAAGCGGCGCATGGATTCCTCATCGTCGGCATAGGTGGTATCGAGCAGGTACTCTATGCTGCCGCCCTCCACCACAAACACCTCGCCCTCCATGCGGACCTCAAAGCCCGGCGTGTAGCGCCTGCCCTCTATCATATCCTCTTCATCGTACACGAAGGTTTTGGGCAGCGTGGCGAGCGTGCGCACGATTGCATCCAGCAGGGCGTCAAACCCCTGCACCGTTGCCGCGGACACCGGAAACACCTGCGCCTTGCCGTCTATCGCGGCCGCAAACAGCTCCAGGTTTTCCTCCGCGCCGGTTATATCCATTTTATTTGCCGCGATGATTTGCGGCAGCGAAGCCAGCGCCGGGCTGTATTGCGCCAGCTCGGACTCGATTTGGCGGTAATCCTCTAAAGGATTTCGTCCCTCGCTGCCCGAAATATCCAGCACATGCACCAGCACGCGGGTGCGCTCCACATGGCGCAAAAAATCGTGCCCCAGCCCCGCGCCCTCGGCGGCGCCCTCTATTAAGCCGGGTATATCCGCCATCACGAAGGTTTGGTCATAGCGCCGCACCACGCCCAAATTGGGCGTGAGCGTTGTGAAATGATAGTTGGCGATTTTGGGACGCGCGCTGGTCAGCACCGAAAGCATCGTGCTTTTGCCCACGTTGGGCAGCCCCACAAGGCCCACATCCGCAATGGTTTTAAGCTCCAGCTCCACCTCGTGCTCCAGCGTTTTTTGCCCCGGCTGCGAAAACCGGGGGCTTTGGCGGGTGGGCGTTGCAAAGCGGGCGTTGCCCTTGCCGCCCTTGCCGCCGTGCAGCACGATGCGGGTTTTTTCGGGCTCGTGCATGTCGGCCACGATGCGGCCGGTTTGCAAATCCCGCACCAGCGTGCCCACCGGCACCTTGATGAGGAGATCCTCCCCGTTTTTGCCGTGCGAAAGCTTGGCCTTGCCGCCCTCGCCCCGCTCGGCCCGGTAGTGCCGCATAAACTTAAAATCGAGCAGCGTGCTCATATTCGGGTCGGCAAAAAACACCACGTTGCCGCCCCGGCCGCCATCGCCGCCATCCGGCCCGCCCTTGGCCACATATTTTTCGCGGTGGAAGCTGGAGCAGCCATCGCCGCCATCTCCCGCCTTGATGAGCACCTTCGCTTTATCTACAAACTGCATTCTGTTTTGATTATCCTTCTATCCTTCGTTTGATTTCGCTTTGCCCGCCGCCTGCGTGAGCGCCTGCTTGCAATAGGCCCGCACGGTGCAAGCCTCGCATTTGGGGTTGCGCGCGCTGCACACGCGGCGGCCGTGGAATATCAACCAGTGGTGCGCGATGGACCACTGCGCTTCGGGTATATTTTGCATCAACTGCTGCTCGGTATGCAGCACATCCTTGGCGTCGGCCAGGCCCATGCGGTTTGCCACGCGGAACACATGCGTATCCACCGCGATGGCCGGTGTGCCAAACGCGTTGGATATCACAACGTTGGCGGTTTTGCGCCCCACGCCGGGCAGCTTGGTAAGCGTATCCCGCTCCCTGGGAACCTCGCCGCCATATTCGGAAACCAGTATTTTGGCCGTGGCAATCAGGTTTTTACCCTTGGTTTTAAACAGCCCGCAGCCCTTGATATACGGTTCCAGCTCGGCCTGTGTGGCCGCCGCCATCTTTTGCGGCGTACCATAAAGCGGGAACAGCGCCGCCGTCACTTTATTCACCTGCTTATCCGTGCACTGCGCGCTTAGTATGGTGGCCGCCAACAGTTCGAACGGGCTGGTGAAGTCCAGCTGCGGCGCGGCATCGGGGTACGCCGCGCTTAGCGCCGTCAGCGCGCCGGCTATGCGCGCCTGCAAGGCGCGTTTGCTCTCCCGCATAGTTTTCTCCTTCGCTTAATTTATGATATTGTAACACAACCGCGCCCGGCTGTGCTATTATATCTTTAATTGTCTAAAAAAGGGGGGCTGGCTATGCGCCGCACGCACGGCAAAAACACCTGCTATATTTTCGGCGCGGGCGAATACTTTTGCGCGCCCATCCCGCCGCGCGCCGGGGATTATATCATTGCGGCGGATGGCGGCTATGCGCACGCGCTGCGCTATGGCCTCGCGCCGCACGCGGTGATTGGCGACTTCGACTCCGGCCCGGTTCCGCCCCACCCCAACGTGATACGCTTAAACCCGGTCAAGGATGAAACCGATACGCTCAGCGCCCTCAACCACGGGCTTGCTCTGGGGTACGATACCTTCTTCATCTATGGCGGCACAGGCGGCCGCACCGCCCACACCCTCGCCAACATACAATCCCTCGCCCGGCTCGCGGAGCGCGGCGCGCGCGGTTTTTTGTTTGGCAACAACGAAATCTTCACGACGCTGTGCGCCGGCTCCTTGCAGTTTGAAAGCCAATCCGGCGGATATATTTCGGTGTTTGCGCTATCCGACACCTGTTCCAACGTGTGTGAAACCGGGCTTAAGTATGAGCTGAAAGGGTTTACCATGGCGCGGGATTACCCCATTGGCGTCAGCAACGAATTTATAGGCAAACAAGCCTCCATATCGGTGGAGCAAGGCACGCTATTGGTGATATTCACCCCAAAAGCCAGCTTAAAGGAGGATGCTTATGCATAATATGCAAGCCGCCATATTCGATTTAGACGGCACCCTGCTGGATTCCCTGGGGGTGTGGGAGGACATAGACCGCGCGTTTTTGGGGGCGCGCGGCTTCACTGTGCCCGAGGATTATGTGCGCGCCATTGCGCCGCTTAGCCCCCGCGCATCGGCACAATACACCATTGCCCGGTTCGGCTTGCGCGAAACCGTGGAGGAGGTGCTAAGCGTTTGGAACGAGATGGCGCACCGCGCATACAGCGAGCATATTGCGCTAAAGCCGTTTGCGCGGGACTATTTGCTGCGTTTGCAAGCGCAGGGCATACGGCTGGCCGTCGCCACCGCCTCGCATGAGGATTTGTTTTTGCCCGCGCTCCGCCGCAATGGCATAGCCGACTTATTCGAAAGCTACACCACGCTAAACGAGGTACAGCGCGGCAAAGGGTTCCCCGATGTATACCTGCGCGCCGCGCAAAAGCTGGGGCTTGCCCCCGCCGCCTGCACGGTGTATGAGGATTTGCTCGCGGGCATATGCGCGGCCAAGGAGGGGGGCTTTTATACCGTGGGTATATACGACCCCGGCGCCCAGTTGGAGTGGCCGCTCATACAGGCCTCCGCCGATCATTGCGCCCTGGGCTATGCGCAATTGCTCGATGAATGATTGCGTTCACCCATCCCTAAGTCTACAGACAGGGGGGATTTTAGGAGAACGTTTTGTGGGGACCCCGGTCCCCACACCCCGGCTGGGGACGGGGCGCCGTCCCCAGACCCCTTCGCATGGAAGGAATAAAATTTTTTTGAAGCCGCTTCTCTTGTTCTATAGAGCGAATTCACTCCAAGTCACCTCAAAAAATTGGAAACGGGTTATGTTCAATGGGGGCGCGGGGGCTTGCCCCCGCAAACAAACTTCTGTCATTCTCTTCCCCTTCCCCGGGGAAGGGGGAAGGGGATGGGGCAAATCTTCCATACGAAAAAGCAACGGCCGCCAAAATAGGCGGCTGTTTTTGTATGCTTATATAATTACCGTCTTTCGAGCCACACATCGGATAGCACCCGGTTGAGCATCGCGTTTGCCTTATCCTTGCAAGCCTCTGGCGCCCACTGCCCAATGCCCGGCCAGCCAAACTGCACCATCAGGTGCACGGACATCACGAGATCCACGATTTCATCGGTGGGTATAACGCTGCGGAACACACCCTCCGCCTTGCACTCCTCCACCAGCCCGGCAAAGATTTGCGTAAGCTCGGCCCGCGTGGGGTGCAAGAAATTATCCTCCAAGGAGTTTAAGTAGAGCAGCTTGCGCGTTAAGGCCAAGTAGGAGATGGCGTCCAGCACCAAAACCTCCACGGTTTGCCGCAGCCGCGCCTCGGCGCCCGCCCCGCGCAATTCCCCGCTGAGCATGGCGCGTATGAGCGCGTGCTCGGCCCGCAAAATGCCCAGCAGCAGGCTATCCTTGCCCGGGAAGTAATTGTAGAGCGTGGCCCGCGATATGCCCGCCTTTTTTGCGATTTCATCGAGCGTAACGCTCTCGAAGCCCTTTTCCCGGAACAGCCGCCGCGATGCGCGTAAAATCTCCTCGCTGGTTCTATGCTTATTTTCTTCCCTGCGTGTTTGCGCCATGAAAAACCCCCTGTGATTCTCCGCTCGTATAGTAAGATTTCCCCGCCCTGCAGGCTATTTTTCCCATTCTAACATATCTCAAGCAAATTTGTAACGGAATCCAATAACTTTTTTTAAAGAAATTTAGATTTCCGAAAACGTATTGACTATAATATTATACTCGAGTATAATATTTTTAGTCAATGCGCATTTCTGACTTTACCAGCTCTAAGAGCACTGCCCAACAACATCCCGACGACACATGGAAAGGAGCTATTTTATGGATTATATCATGGCATTCGATGTTGGCACCAGCGCGCTCAAAGCAATTTTAATCGACCAATGCGGCCATATCCGCGGGAGCGCACAAGCCACATATGGGTTGATCTTCTCCAAAAGCGGCCAGGTGGAGGTAAACCCCGCCGATTGGTGGCAGGCGGTTACCAAGGCCTCCCGCACCATCATGGCCGGCACCGATGTACCTGCCAAAAACGTGAAGGGCTTGGTGTTTTGCACCCAGGCCAGCAACATCATCCCCATAGGCAACGATGGCGCGGTACTGCGCCCCGGCATAAGCTGGATGGACAGCCGCGCCGATGAAGAGGCCGCCGAAATTATGGAGATGCTGGGAGGGCCCGAGCAGGCGGTAGCCCTATTGGGCACCGAATTTACCGGGATGGATGTTTTGCCCAAGATACGCTGGATTATGAAGAATGAGCCGCATATCTTTCAAAAGCTGCGCACCACACTCGACTGCAACGGCTACCTTACCTACCGTGCAACGGGCGAGCTCACCTTCGATATCTGCTCCGCCTCGTTTTTGGGGTATGACAAGCAAGCCGGCGATGTATACCGCGACCTGCTCGCGCTTTCGGGCCTAGATATGGATAAATTCCCGCGGCTGGTCAAGTCCTACGAAAAAATCGGGCCGCTCACGCAGGCGGCGGCGGAAGAGATGGGGCTCACCCGTGAAACCATAGTGTTTGGCGGCACCGATGATATGCAGGGCACCAGCATCGGCTCCGGCATGGCCAGCGAGGGCGACGCCCATGTGTACCTGGGCACCTCAGGCTGGGCCTCCGTGGTCACCGGGGATATCAAGGGGCTGTCCAACGGCGGCGGCTGTATCATGTCGGCCGACCCGGATTTATACCTGTGGACCTATTCCACCCAAAATTGCTGCGCCGCTTTCGATTGGTTTATCGACAACTTTTACGCGGCGGAAAAGGCAAGCCCGCTCATCCCCAACGTCTACGATTTTGTCTGCCATCTCGTGGAGCAGGTGCCGGCGGGCAGCGGCGGCGTGCTGTTCAACCCCTGGCTCTCGGGCGAGCGCAGCCCGGTGCAGGATGCGTTTACCCGCGGCGGCTTTTTGAACATCGGCCTGGAGCACCGACGCGAGCACATGCTGCGGGCCGTGATGGAGGCCGTGGCATATAACCTGCGCTGGTGCTTCGAGAGCCTGGAGGCGGATCTTGGCACAAAGATGCAGGCGGTGCGCATTTTGGGCGGCGGTACCCGCAGCCGTGTTTGGATGCAGATATTCGCCGATGTATTCGGCCGCGAGATGGAGGTTGTGAAGGACAGCCAAATTGCCGGCGCGATAGGCGCGGCCTACCTGGGCGCCATAGGGCTTGGCTTTTGCGAAGGCTTTGACGGCGCCAAGGAATGGTCAAAGCTCGCGGCGGTCTATACGCCAAGCCCGGGCCACACCGCCCTATATAACGATGGTTATGCCCGTTTTAAGGAATCTTACGAGGCGGTGAAACAACCCTATCGCAGGTGGAACAAAGGCTGAGCCCCCCACGCGCGCTTTTTATAAAACGCTATAACAAAGGAGAAACCGATATGTTAAAAGAGGGTTATTCCCTATCCTATTGGCCGGATGAAAAAAAGATATACGCCAGGATGGATCATTTGGTAGCGCGGGAACCGCTGCGCATCAAAAAGAAAGCCATGATTGAATACCTCGCCTATTTTGATGAGAAATGCCAGCGCTCCAAGGCCATGATAGAGGAAGCGCGCAAATGCATACCCAGCGGCGTGCAGCACAACCTGGCCTTCAATTACCCCATACCCTTGGCGGTGGCAAAGGCGCAGGGCCCCTACCTTTACGATGTGGATGGCAACCGCTATGTGGATTATTTGCAGGCGGGCGGCCCCACCCTGCTGGGCAGCAACTACCTGCCCATTCAGGAGAAGGTGATCGAGGTCATCCGGGATTCCGGCCCGGTTACCGGGTTGTTCCACGAGTATGAGATGAAGCTCGCCCAAATCATCAAAAAGAACATGCCTTGGGTGGAGCTGTACCGCAGCCTGGCCAGCGGCACCGAGGCCGATATGGTAGCCTTGCGCACCGCCCGCTGCTTTACCGGCCATAGCAAAATCATAAAGGTGGGCGGCGCCTACCACGGGTGGAGCGACCAGCTGGTATATGGCCTGCACATACCCCAAACCGGCCGCTTCGAGGCGCACGGCATACCCGCGGAATGCACCGCCAACACCCAGGAAATTTTGCCCAACGATGTGGAGGGCCTGCGCCAGCTGCTGATTGCCAACCAAAAGGAGGGCGGCACCGCGGCGGTAATCGTGGAACCGTTTGGCCCTGAGAGCGGCACCTACCCCGTTGCCTACGACTTTAACAAACAGGTGCGGGAGCTATGCGATGCGTTTGGCGCCCTGCTCATATTCGATGAGGTTGTGACCGCTTTCCGCATTGGGCCGGGCGGCGCGCAGGGATTTTTCAATATAAAGCCCGACCTCACCGTGTTCGGCAAAATCGTATCCGGCGGCTACCCCATGGCAGGCGGCTTGGGCGGCCGGGCCGATGTAATGTCCTGCGTAGCGGCGGGCGTAAATCCCAGCGGCAAGCCCCGCGCCTATGTGGGCGGCACGCTTTCGGCCAACCCCATGAGCTGCGCCGCGGGCTATTTCGCCATCGAGGAGATCGTTAAGCTGGACGCCGCCGTAAAGGCCGGGCAAAACGGCGATGCGCTGGCCAACGGGCTGAACTGGCTGATTAAAAAATATGATCTGCCCTTTGTGGTGTGGAATACCGGCTCCATTATCCACTTCGAGGTGGCCGGCATGATGTACATGCGCTTCGACGACCCCGACCTTGCGCGCAAGCTCGCGAACAACCGGCACGCGGTGGAGGAATTTGGCGCGGCGCTCACCTCCAGTGGCGTTATCACCCTGGCCGGCAGCCGCATATACACCAGCATGGCGGATACCGACGCTACCATACAGGAGACGCTGGACGCCTTTGAACACATATTCCAAAATATTGAAAGGTAAGGAAATACCCTTATGATTCGAAAATTAGAAGCTGAAAACATGCTGCACGCCTTCCCGGAAATCGCATTTTCGCAGGAGTACATCATCGCTACCTATCAGGCTAAAATCCAAACGCGGAACATCGAAAAGCTCGCCATGGCCATTGCCGATGAGCAGACCACCGGCACCTGGATTAAGGTATCCGCGGATTCTGACGATAAAAAGAAAAAGTTCGGCGCCAAGGTGGTTTCCATCTACGAGGTGCCGGATATTACCGCCGACTACCAAAGCGACGAGCCACCCATCTACATACTGCAAATCGCCTTCCCGTGGCAAAACTTCGGCACCTCTGTGCCCATGATGCTCACGGCGCTGTTCGGCAACATTTCCGCCTCCGGCATGATTAAGATGATCGACTGCGCCTTCCCCAAAAGCTATGTCGACCAGTTTAAGGGGCCAAAATTTGGCGTACAGGGCATGCGCGATATCCTAAGCGTGCCCGACCGGCCGCTGCTCAACGCGATGATTAAGCCAAACATTGGCTGGACGCCCGCCGAGGGCGCGGAGCTGTTCTACCGGGCCACCAAGGGCGGTGTGGATGTGATAAAGGACGACGAGCTGGTGCCCGCCGATGAGCCCTACTGCCCCTTAAAAGAGCGTGTGACGCTGTTTATGGAAAAGGAAAGGAAGATGTTTGAGGAAACCGGCGAGCATAGCCTGTATGCCGTAAACATCACCGACGCGGTGGAAAAAATAAAGGATAACGCATACCGGGCCATAGAATATGGCACCAACTGCCTGATGCTCAACGTATATACCGCGGGGTTTGGCGCGCTCAAAATGCTGGCTGACGACCCGAACATCAACGTGCCCATACTGGCGCATGTCGATTTTGCGGGCGCATATTGCGGCAGCACCTACACGGGGATTTCTTCCTCCCTGCTCATAGGCAAGCTGGTGCGCCTGTGCGGCGGCGATTTCCAAATCAACGGGCACCCATGGGGCAAGTTCCCGGTATCCTACAAGCAGTTCTACCGCGGCTTCAAGTTTTTTACCCAGGATTGGTGGCACATCAAGCCCATGATGTACGCCTGCTCCGGCGGCACCACCCAGCTGATGGTAGAGGACTGCATCAAGCTGGTGGGTACCGATGTGATGCTGGCGGCGGGCGGCGGCGTGCACGGTCATCCCGATGGAAGCGAGGCCGGCGCCAAGAGCATGCGGCAGGCTATCGATGCCGCCATGCAGGATATTCCGCTGTTGGAGTATGCCAAAACGCACCCGGAGCTGGCCCGCATGATAGCCCGGCTCAACCCCGAAATAGGCAAAAACTTTGAATTGATGCAATGATGTACGAAACGATTTTCTTCGTGGACTTTGACGGCACGGTAACCCAAGAGGAAACCATGATAGGGGCGATACGGCGTATCGCCCCCGATGGGTTGTTTGAAGCGTATGCCAAAAAAATGGCCTCAGGCGAGCTTACGCTCAGCAGCGGCCTAAAGGAGGCGTTTGGCAAAATACCCTCAAAAAAATTTGCCGCCATCCCGCCTTATATCGATTCGGTTGCCGTGCGCCCGGGGTTTGCGGCGTTTTTGGATGTCGCAAGCGCGCGCAGCATCCCCGTGGTCATCATCTCCGGCGGGCTGGGCCAGTCGGTGCGGCGCAAGCTCGCGCCCTGGCGCGATAGGCTCCTGGATGTATACGCCGCCGACCTGGACCTATCCGGCCCCATGATGCGGCTCACCAGCCAATTTGACGATGGCAGCGAGCTGGTGGCAAAAAAACAGGTGATGAAGCAATACAGCTATAAACGCGCCGCCTGCATTGGGGATAGCTATACCGACGCGAAGATGGCCAGCCTGGCCGATGTCGTGTTTGCCCGCGACCAGTTGGCCGCGATCCTGGCGGAGCAGGGCAAGGCCTACCTGCCTTGGGAGGATTTTCACGACATTGCGCGCTGGCTCGAAGCCGGGCGCTAAGCGGCCCACGCCGCCTTTTGCGTCAGCCCCGCTTATGCAGCAACATTTCCAAATAGGTGGCGCGGGTCAGCTTGGTCTGCGCGATTTGCAGCGCCAGCAGCACGGATAACAGCCGGTCCACCGCCGCCTCCCTATGAATTTCTTGCTCCACAAGCTGCTCCAGCTCCAAAAAAGAACCCAGCCCTTCCACCTCATCCAAACAGGCGGTAATGCGGCCGCCGGCATCCTGCCGCACAAAGCTGCGGCGTATTTTGCGTACCACCAGCACTTGCTCGTAGCCCAGCCGCGCCAGTATGGCCACGCCCACATGGAAGCTGCCCAAGCTGGTTTCCAGCTCCTCCCGCGCGCTGGACCGCGCCCCCTGCTTTGCCCCCTTATACGTTAATAGGGTTTGCGAAAAGCTATCGCTCAGGCCGCGCACGCTGCGAAGCCGCAGCGCTTCATCCGTCTGATAAAAATCCCGGTCGTTCCCGTTGTAATAGGCGTCCTGCTCCTCCTGCGTTTTGGCGAGCGCAAAGCCCAGCGAAAGCAGGCGTCGCTCCAGCGCCGGCACATTAACCCCCGCAAGAGAAGCTTTTATCTCCACTTCCAGCATCGATATCCTCCATATTGCAGCGCGGAGCGGCAGGCCCCGCGCGTACTTACTTTATTTTTTCGTAAATCATCACGAAGGCGAACGAAGCCCGCAATACCGAATAAACGTATCACAGGCTCCCTCACCTTGCCCGCGCGGCCTACAGCTTATACAGCGTTGGCGGGTTTTCGCAGGGCCGCCCAACCGATGCCAGCATCTCCAGCCGCGTGACGTCCATCACGATGGTCGCCACCGTGCTGCCGCGCACATTGGCGCTTAGCAGCATATCCGGGTGGTAGCAAATGCTGTCGGGGTAGCCATTGTGATCGCAGAACAACTCCCACAGCTTTTGCGCGTCAAATTTTTCCTTGGCGCCGCGCACGATCTTATCCGCCTTGCCATAGCGCAAGTGGGTGCTGGGCGCGGATTCGCGGTTGAGGTCCTTATACGCTGCGCGAAGGCGCTCGCTGCATAGGTGGTTCGTATGCACCATATAGCCCTCCTCCGCATAGAATACATCGTAATCCCCGGGCACAAGCTCCAGGTCGAGCGCCTCGCCATCCCGCAAAGAGAGCATGATGTTGGCCGCGCACGCGCAATGCCCCTTGATGCACTTTTTCATGGCATCCACATAGCCGGTCGCGTTCAATATGGCCCGCAGCAGGATGTGCAGCGGTATCCCGCCCGCCGCCGACCCGGGCACGGACATCGCGTTGAGCGTCACGCCCATGCCGCAGGAATTCAGGCCGATTTTGCCTATGATCCCGCCCTCGGTCAGCATCAATATATTGGGCTTACCCCGCTGTATGATTTTTATCACGCACATGGCCGGCTCCTGGAAAGGGATCCAATCCCACGTTTGCCCGTGCAGCATATGATGCTCCGCTGTGCGTTCCGGGCAGATGGCCACGGCGGTACAGCCTTCGGGCGCGGGCGGTGCGGCGAACAAAATCTCGCTCCGCACGTTGAGCGTGAGTATATCCTCATACTTCACCCCGGCGCCCTCGGCCACGCCCCGCATCTCTTCGATAAAGTCCGCATCAAACGCGGCAATGGCCGCCTCAAACTTCTTTGCCCGGCAAATGGCTTCTTCCCAGGTTAAGCCGCCATAGTGGTTGAACAGCGTTTTGTAGGTATGCAGGCTTACCAGCACCTCTTCCCTGGCCTGTGTGCCATGCGCAAGCCCGATTTCAAAAGGCGTGCCGCTCGCAATGATATATTTCATATGGTCCCCCCGTATTTCATACCGCGCCGCCCTTATTTGGAAGCGCTTGCGGACGCTTGTTTTTTGCTTTTATGGCTCTGCATGGTGAACGCGATGATGATGCTGCCAAACACCACTATGAGCATGCGCAGCCAGCTGGGCAGTCCCAGCACGATGGTGACGACGGCCATCACGAACGCAATCAGCCCCAGGGCGGGCGCCCGCATCGTGAAGCCCGCAAATATGGCGCCAAACGTGGCGGGCAGCAAATAGCTAAGCGCTTTTTGAATGATTTCCGGCAGCATCGAAATCACGCTGGTGCCCATAAAAGCGCCCACCGCCAATATGACGAGCGTGACCAGCACCGATATGCCGATACCCAATGTGGATAGTATATCCCCCTCCGGCGTGCTCTCTTGTACCTCGCCGGTTTCCTGCGCCATGATGGAAACGGGGATGCGGATATTGGCGATATTGCCCGTTAACCACGAAAGATAGGTGCCGGAAATGCCCAATACCGGGAAGAAGGCTATGGGCTCCACAAACCAGCCGCCCAGCAAAAAGGGCACCATCAGCGCCATGCCCTGCAGCACCTTATCCCACGGCGGCACGATTTGATACACCACGGCCAAATATATGCCCGGTAAAAGCGAAGCCATCAGCCCCAAAAGCATGAATATGCGGCCCCAAAGTATGATGTTTTTTGTATACGCTTTATAAACTCCACTCGTATTGCTTTCCATTTTTTATTGCCATTCCTTTCTGCTTTAACGCTGCCGACCTATACCAAAAATGGCCGGCGCTGCCAATACACTCCATTTCACATATGCTCTGCGGCGGCCTGCGCTCCAAAGCACCGCAATTTCTTATAGGAAGGGAATTGCGCAAAGCATACCCGCCACCATCGAGATGCCCAGCGACCATTCCTTTAACCGTTTGTTCTTTAAGCGGTTGCTCAGGATAGACAGCGCGAGCATTATGATTACACCGCCCAAGAAGGAGGCCAGGTTTGGCGCGTTTTTCACATCCACGGCATAGGGGGAGCAAAGGTAGGCAAAAAGGCCGACCATGGTGCTGGATGAGAACAGGCTCAGCTTGCCCAAATTGTTGCCTATCAGTTTTTCTTTCATCCTGTCGAATTGCGGGCAAAATATACCTACGATCAGCAGCCAGCCGGCGGCGCCCAGCACGCATATCCAAAACGAGGTAACCCAGGCCGCGGCGCCATACTCCGCGGCGCCCAGCACCGTGCCGTTGATTGTGGCGCCCACCTGCGCGGCCGAAAGCTCGTATTGCACGCTGCCCACGATGGAACAGCGCTGCCACGCCATGGGGCCGCCCAAGCTGACGATGAGCGACATCATGCCTATCATAACGGAGCAGCTGGGGCCAATCGCGGTGATTGCGGCGGAACGCATGCCCGCGTGCAGCTGCCGCTTGTGCAAATTCATCGCAAGGCCGGCGCGATAGGATTTTTTAACGAATACGATTGCCTGCGCCGCGCACACCACAAAAACCACGGCGCACACAGCCCACATACCGGGGGAATTCGCAATAGAAAAATAACTTTTATCCATGAACCTCTCTCCTCATAGTGATAGAATCGCCGGCTCTTCTTGCTGGCGGGCCGGTCATTCGCCATGTTATACGCCCTGCATACCCCAAGGCGCTCGGCCTGCGATATGCGCGTTATATGCGGGTTAAGACGTGCTTTGCCTTCCCCTGCGGTTATTGATTTTGCGCCGCAAACGCCTTGCGCGCCGCCTGATTGCAGACGGATAGCCACGGCATTTATGCCCGCGCCGGCTCACCTCCCCATTATTAAATTTTGCGGTTTAAGTGCACTTTTGGGTTTCTATATATAGATCGTCACAGGAAAAATATTGTATTCGAGTCAATTTTTTAATTATTATACTCAAGTCCAATATAAATGTCAATAAGAAAGACACGTTTATTTAAAACAATTTGAAACAAAAACAAAGTTCTCATCTCAACGCAAATCAACGCAAAAAAATCCCCTCCAAAAAGAGAGGATTCGTGAAACCATCTATTTAACCGTTGTTCTTTTGCCTGCCCAGCAAACTGCCCAGCACCTGCGCCAGCTGCGCCGGGTTGTTCATCCCGCCGCCGCCCGGGGCGCTGCCGCCGCCCTTGCCGCCCATCCCCTGCATCATCTGCATCAGCTGCAGCAGGTTGGCGCCGCCGCCATTCTGCATGCCAAAGTAGCCCGCGTCGCCCTCCGGTTCCCGGTGCGCCTTTTTGGATTCCGGCAAGCGCAGGCCCAGCTTTTCCGCGATATGCGCCCGCTCGGCAGGCGCTATAAACGGCTCCATCGCACCCAAATATTGCGCCGCGCGCTCGTTGCCCTGCTCGGCGCGAATCCGGCTGGCCATGTGGTATGCCGGGGAATTATTCATACCGCTCATCATAGTGCCCGTGCGCCCCATCCCTGGCGCTTCCATATTCCCGCCGCGCCCCTTGGGCGGCAATGTATTCGGCGCAATCCGCTGCATAATGTGCCCTCCTGCTTACTCGGATATCCTGAACGGCTCCACCGCCCTTTTATATCACTATCATATGCAAAAAATGCGGCAAGTGAACCTATGCCGCCTCATTTGCATAATAATGAGTAAGGATGGTGATAAGATGAAACGTTCGCTTAAAGACAGCAAAGGCATGGGCAGCGCGCCCAATAAGAACGGCCGGCCGCATGCGGCGAAGCAATCGGATAACGCACAGATGGATGAGATGCAAAGCATGCTTTCGCACTACAGCGATAAAAGCCAAAACGAGCTGATGCAGGAGCTTCGCGCGGCAAAAAACAGCGGCGCCATTTCTCACAACGATTTGGCGGAGGTGGCAAAAAAGCTGACGCCCATGCTCACGGAGGAGCAGCAAAAGCGGCTGTTCCAGGTGATGAAGCAGCTGCATTAGCCGCAATGCTCCCGCGCGTATTGGAACATATATTGCTGCAAAATGCCCCGGTGCTCGCCCAGCGCGCCGATAGCTTGCGCAAGCTCCGCGCGCGAGGGCTGGCTGCCGTCAAACAGCAGTATGCGCACGGCCCGCTTCATCCAAACATCCATGGGGAACGCGCCCGTGTGCCGCAGGGAAAACAGCAGTATGCAATCCGCCACCTTGGGGCCCACGCCGGGCAGCGCGCAAAGCGCTTTTTGCGCCTGCTCCAAGGGCAGCGCGCCAAGCGGCTCCAGCGCAAAGCCCTCGGCCACACTGCGCGCGCTTTGCAGCAAGAACGGCGCGCGGTAGCCTGCCCCAATATCCCGCAGCTGCGCTTGCGTGAGCGCCGCCATGGCCCGCGGCGTTGGGAAAGCATAGCCTCCGCCGTCAATCGGCTCCCCCGCCAGCGCGCAAAGCCGCCCTATGATGCCGGTGATGCGGCCTATGTTGTTGTTGGCCGATATGATGAAGCTAATCAGCGTTTCGAAGGGTTCCTGATTAAATATGTGTATGCCCTGCGCCGCATCCAGCGTGGGGCTTAGCCGCGCGTCCGCACGCAACAGCGCCTCGATGGCGGCATAATCCCGCTCCAGGTCGAAATAATCCGCCCACAGCGGCGTATCCTGCAAGCGCCCCGGCGTGATGGTTAGGTTCCCGCCCGCCTGCCTTACCGTTACGGCGCGCCCGCGCACCACGCCCCGCCGCAGTGTAACGCCTGCCTGCGCGGGCAACGCCTCCCAGCGGAACGCCTGCCCGCAGGCGCAGCTTTTCGCCAAATCGAAGTTGTTTATTTGTTCAAACAGCAGGCTTTCGCCTGCGGCGCGGCAATTTTTAAGCATGCGGCATATTCTGCCTTTCCAGTATATAAAGTGAGTTTTATATAACAATTGTACAGCAAAATATAGCGCGGCGCACGCAAATCATTTTTTAGGAAAAATAAAAGCCCCGCTGTTTCAAACGGGGCTTGGTGGTACGATGCTATTTAGTTGGCGGCTGCCGCCTCTTCATACACGCTGACCTGCTTGCGGCCAAGATGCTTGGTCTCAAAGCGGACCACGCCATCGACCTTTGCAAAGAGCGTATCATCCTTGCCCAGGCCCACATTGATGCCCGGATGGATGTGCGTACCCCGCTGCCGGACCAAGATATTGCCGGCCAGCACAAACTGACCATCGGCGCGCTTGGGTCCAAGCCGCTTGGAATTGCTGTCGCGGCCGTTCTTAGAACTACCGCCGCCCTTTTTGTGTGCAAAAAGCTGAAGGTTGATTTTCAACATCGTGTTACACCTCCCTTTCGAATATTTTGATGTAATCACCGTAGGTATCGGCAATGGAGCGCAGCCCCAGTGCCATCGTTTGCAGAATAATCTGCGCCTTTTCCAGCGGTTCACCCATAACGGAGCGGTCGAGCATCACATAAAAGGATGCATCCTGCGCCTCGACTGCGGCGGGCAGCTTCAGCACCTCGGTGATGCCGTTGGCCGCCGCCTGTGTCAGTGCGGAAACCGCGCTGCATACGATATCGGCGCCCTGCGCGGCGTAGCCCGTGTGCCCATCGCACCTAAAGCCCGCCATGCTGCCCTGCTGGAAAAAGAGCGTTACGGTCGTCATAAGCCTTAACCGATGGACTCGATGCGCACCTTGGTGTAGGGCTGACGATGGCCTTGCTTTTTGCGGATGTTCTTTTTGGGCTTATAGTGGAATACCACAACCTTAGCGCCCTTGCCCTGCTCAACAACCTGGCCCTTGGCGCTAACGCCTTCAACCACGGGTTTGCCGATTATGACTTCATCCCCGCTTAGCATCAATACTTCAAAAGCAACTTGAGCACCAACCTCGGCGTCCAGCTTTTCGACAAGCACTTCATCGCCGACGGCCACTTTGTACTGTTTGCCTCCTGTGCGGATAATCGCGTACACGTGTTTTACCTCCTCGTTCCAGTCTCGCCCATGTGCGGCAGCGGCCAAAACCGCATTTAAAAAGCCGGCATGGAGCGGCTACCGCGTAATAATATCATACCGAAAGCCGGCGTGTCAACAAAGAAATGCCGCTTTGCCGGCGTTTTTTTATAATTTATAGCAAAATGTGGTATACTCTTACTACCATACCATACTTGCGGAGGAGCACGCGATGAAATTGACTGTTTTGGGGCGATATGGCCCCTTCCCGGCGCCCGGCGGCGCATGTTCCGGCTACCTGGTCGAAAGCGGCGATATCGCGCTGGCGCTGGACATGGGCAGCGGCGCGCTTTCCAACCTGCTTAGGTGCAAGGGGGATCTATCGCTCTCGGCCGTGCTGCTTTCGCACCTGCACAGCGACCATATGTCGGATATGCTGGTGCTGCGCTATGCGCTCAAGCAGCTTTCCGCGCGCGGCAGGCCCGTTCCCTTCCCCCTGACCGTGGTAGCGCCCGATGAGCCCGAAAGCGAATACCGCCAATTGGCCGCCAGCGGCGTATACGATATGGTACGCGCGCGCGATAACCTGCGCATACGCTTTGGCAATATGACCATCTCCCTGCACCGCACCATGCACCCCGTGCCCACCTATTCGTTTTTTATCGAGCACGAGGGACGCAAGCTGTTTTATACCGGCGATACCGGCTACTTCCCGGGGTTGGCCAATTTTGCGCAGGGCGCGGATGTACTGTTGGCCGATACCTGCTTTTTAAACAGCGACAAGCCCTCCGGCGCGGGCATTGCGCCGCACCTCACCGCGGGCGAGGCGGGTAAGCTGGCGCGGGAGGCCGGGGCGTCCCAACTGATTTGCACACACCTGTGGGGCGGCGGCGACGCTTGCTATACCGCCCAAATTTTGGAGCAGGCGCAGGAGATGTTCCCCAACGTGCTCATCGCCGAGGAGATGCACGAGTATCAAATATAGCAACACGCAAAAAGCCTGCATCGCAAGGATACAGGCTTTGTTGTTTTGCTTTGTGCAGCTGCCCGCGCTTTAGCGCTTGGAGAACTGCGGTGCGCGGCGAGCCGCTTTGAGGCCATACTTTTTGCGTTCCTTCATGCGCGGATCGCGGGTTAAGAAGCCCGCTTTTTTGAGCGCCCCGCGAAGCTCCGGATCGGCCACGAGAAGCGCGCGCGCGATGCCGTGACGGATTGCGCCGGCTTGGCCGGTGGTGCCGCCGCCCGCAACGTTTACGCGAACATCGTACTTGCTCAGCGTGTTGGTGAGCACCATAGGCGCGCGCACAATCATCTTGAGCGTTTCATAGCCAAAGTACTCTTCCAAATCGCGCTTGTTTACGGTGATGGCGCCGCTGCCGGGAAGTAGACGAACGCGAGCAATGGATTTCTTGCGTCTGCCGGTACCTAAATACTGCGTAGTTGCTGCCATTTTCTTGTTCCTCCTTCCCTTTATTTGAGCACGAGCGTTTCAGGCATTTGCGCGCTGTGCTCGTGGCTGGGGCCCGCGTAAATGCGGACCTTTGTAAGCATCTTGCGGCCCAGCGGGCCCTTGGGCATCATCAGGCGGATGGCTTTATACAGGGCGAACTCTGGCTTTTTATCCAGCAAATCGCGGTAAGAAACCTCGCGGATGCCGCCGGGATAGCCGGTATGGCGATAATACTTCTTTTGGTCGAGCTTGTTGCCGGTCATGATAACTTTGCCGGCGTTGATGATGATAACGTGATCCCCGGTATCTACATGGGGCGTATATATGGGCTTATGCTTACCGCGCAGGATAGCGGCTACTTGGGATGCGAGGCGGCCTAATACCATGCCTTCCGCATCTACCACGTACCACTTACGCTCAACGGTTTCGCCCTTGGCCATATAGGTCTTCATGGCTGTTCCTCCTAAGCAATTGTGAAAAATGGTTGCGGTACATTCGTGCGGTAAAGCATAAGCGAGCCGGGGCTGTGGCCACCCATACCGAGCCAACGAACACACAATTGATATTCTAACCAATATTGCCCGCGCTGTCAAGCTAAAAATGCTGAATCTCAGGTAATTCTCTGGTGGTTGTGAATCTTTGGCGCTTGCGCAAAAAAACCAAAACGCCATTTGAGCATAAAACCCGCCAAGCTGGCGGGCTTTAAAGTTGCTGTATCGCTATATCCAACCGCTTACTTCGCGCTTTGGCGTTTTTTATTGAACACCACAAATGCCACGGCAATACTGCCCGCCATGCAAAGCAGCCAGGCCGCGCCCGCGCCCTCCCCCGTTTTGGGGGGCTGTATGGGCAAGGGCAGGGTCACAACGGGGCTTGACCAATCATCGCCGCCGCTGTTGCGGCCGTTGTTGCCCGCTACCAGCACAAGCGTTTGCGCCAAGCCGGATGTGCTGCGCGCGTATGTTGCCGCGTAGGTATTCCCGCTTGCCGTTAGAGCAACTTTTTGGCCTGCAGCAGCTTCGGGCAGGTAAAAATACACGATGCCAGCAGCGTCGGTTTTTACATCCTTAATGCCGTATACACCACCTGCCGCGTTGGGTACAGCGTTGCAGCTCACGCCGCCGATGCTGCCCGCGGTAATGGCCGCGTTTGTAATGGCCGGGCTGCCCACGGTAAGCGTGTTGAGGTAAACGTTATCGCCAATGCCGTTGGTGGGCTGCGGAAGTATCTCGTTGCCTGCGCTCTCGCAGTACACGCTCCCCCCGGTAATGGTAACCGTGCCGTCTGCGCCGTCATAGCCGGGGCCAATGTCGGACTTGTTGCTGCTAACGCCGCGCGCAGCCGTTACCATGCCGCCGCTGATGGTGATGTCCCCGCCCGCGCTGTAACCCCCGCTGCCGATGCCCGCGCCGTAATCCCCGCCGGTTGCCTCTACCGTGCCGCCGCTGATGGCGATGATGCCGCCGGTGTGGTTTTGCCCGCCGCCGATGCCCGCGGCGTAATACCCGCCGGTTGCCGTCAGGCTGCCGGTGCTTGCGGCAGTTATGGTCAGGCTCGCGCCGGAGGGAACCTGCAAGCCT